>JAEUTC010000020.1 GCA_016787985.1 Flavobacteriales bacterium
CCGATCACGGCTTTCTCGTTGCTTGCTTTGCGCTTCACGCGTTCCACCACCACACCCTTGTCTCGGCCGAGGCTGATGTCCAGTGTGTCCTTGGGTAGATCCAGTTGCAGGTAGCTCTGGCCTACGAAGGTGCCTTCGAAGAACACGTTGGCCTCGCCGGGTAGCAGGTTGAGGTCTTCCCAACCGGTGGTGCGTGCGTAGAGGAAAGCGTCCTTGTCCAATTTCGGCGTTGCATAATGCTTGTAGGTGGCGGCAATGCTGTGGTTCTTCACGCCCACGGTATGGGGCACGCCATCGCTGGGTATGGTGAATGGTGTCTCGATCACGAATTCGGACGTGGTCGTTCGGTAGGCCACGGTGTTGTTCACCACATAGTTGGCCTCTCTGTCTTCGTATTTCATCTCCTCTTTTCCCTCGTAGGCCGCGGATGAAGGTGCGTCAGCGGTGGCTCTCATGCGTGGCCTCGAAGAGATGCTTTCCAGTTGCATCGGTCGGTGCGTGTACAATGTCCATGGGTTCAGGTTGGGCATCACGCCGCCCAAGGTCGGGTTGCCGCTGCTCAAGCTCAATTCCACCTTGTTCCAATCTTCACCGGTGTTGTTGGTCACCTGCGCCTTCATCAGCAGGTCGATGGGTTGGCCCACGCCCTTGGCACGCAGGTCGTAGGCGGGTACCCAGCCTGCTCCACCCACGTAATAGGTGATCGCGAACGATGCGCTCACTTCCACGGACGAGGTGATCTCCACCACCACCTCGCTCGTCGGTCGTGGTGCCTGGCTTTGTAGCGTGGACAGTTGTTGACGCAATTTCTCCGCTTCCAGGTGCAAGGAGTTCAGTTTCTCCTGCTGCCCCAGCCAGTTGGTCTTGGTGATCTTCAGCCGTTCGCGCACATAGTCGTTCACGGCCGTGAGTTGAGCGGCTGTGAGCCCGTTCTGTTGCCCACCGATGGAGCTGTTCTTGTTGAGCAGTTGCTCTTCGTTCACCCACACATCCTGCATGGCTTTCTCGAAGGCGTAGTCCTTTTCGAGTTTCTTGATGCGCTCTTGAAGTTCTTCGATCTCTTTCTTCTTGGGGCTCTCGGTGAGGTAGTTGATGCGGTGGTTCACACTGAGGATGTTGTAGCCGCCCTTGCCGGTGACCTGGATGCTCTGCGGGTCAACACCTTGCGCGAGACCGGTGAAGACGATGGTGCTGCTACCCGCCGGTATGGTGGCGGAGGCCGTCCGGACCACCTGCACGCCGCTGAGGAAGACCTTGGCCTCGGTGATCTTGCTCGATAGCGGTTTTTCCCCTTCGGCCGCGCTCAGGGCTCCGAAGTTGAATGACAGGCTGATGGCCAGGATAGTGGATCGAAGGCCGCGTGATTGGAGGAATTGCGTGTTGAACATGTCAGCGTTGATGTGGTGAAGGTAGTCGTGCTGTGGACTACCATGTTGCCGTACACGCCCATCACGGATAGGTTCGATCGGCCTTGAACGAGGAACGGCCCTCGCTTTCTAGAGAGGGCCGTTCCCGAAGGTGTTGATCGTTACTTACGGCTGAACGATCAGACGCTCGCTGAAGACTTGCTCACCAGCGGTGAAGTTGACCAGGTACAGGCCACCGGCCAGTTCCCCGTTCAGTTCCACAACTTGGTTCACGAAACCATCTTGTGCGGTGATCGTACGCGCAACGATACGCTTGCCGGTCATATCGTACACGTCCATGGTCACCGTGCTGATCGTGTTGTCGATGTCGGTCGTCGACACGAAGAGCTGGTCGCCCCGGTTCGGGTTCGGGTACATGGACCAACTGCTCTCGCCGCCGTCAGGGGTGAAGTTGGTCGAACCACCTTGGGCTGCCCCGGTAGGTGAGCAATCGGCATCGCAACCGTCGCCGTTCACGAGGTTGCCATCATCGCAGGATTCTCCAGGATCCAACACCCCATTGCCACAGGTGTTGCCCGTACCACCACTTGGACAGAACGTGCTTGTGGTGATGTTCACCTGGCACACTTTGCCCCAGATCGTCGGATCGGTATTGCAGGTGGTCTCGCCATCGGCTACACACCAGGTCGCGCCGCCATTCTTGCTCACGCGCACATCCACCAAGTACTGGGTGTTGCATCTCAACCGTTCGCCCGTTGTCCAGTTCAGGTGTAGGGTGGGACTCGTCTGCACGGGTCTTACGATGCAACTTCCTGGAGCCGGGAATTCACCGGGCAAACGGAAGCGGAACTGGTAGCGTACGTTGCTGCTGGCCACGGCTGGAATGAACTTCGGTGGCGCGGCGACCACTTTGTTCGCTGCGCTGTTCGAGCCGCCGAATACGCGCGATACGCCGCAGCTATAGTCGCTCGTGTTGGCAGGGTCGTCCTGCAACTTGACTAAGGGACATGCTGCGCGCACGGCATCGATCTTGAATTGGCACGCGGGTCCGAAGGGTAGGTTACTACCGGCTACTCGCCCACGGATGCGAACATTGAGCAAGAGGTTGGCTGGCAGATGGGGTGTGGCGGCGGAGTTGATCCACCCGTTCAGCTTGAAGTGGCAGGCACGCAACGCGCCCGATCCGGTGCCGTCGCTCGTGGCATGACTGCGGAAGCGACGGAAACTGTACGTGCCGTTCGGGTCGAAGAACCAGAACTCGTAACCACTGGTGGTATTGGTCGTGCCGAATTGAGTGCTGACGGAGGTGTTCTCGCTGGCGACGATGAACTGGTTACCCACCCAGTCCAGTTTATCGCAACTCGTGAAGATGAGTCTATCGTTACCGATGGGGACACAGAAAGCGCCGTTCTCGTAAGTGCTGGCCAAAGCACTGGAACTGCCAGTGTTGAAGTTGCCCATGTCGTCGATGATGCGGCGGCCGTTGGCTCCACTTTCGCGCAACTGGTATCCACCATTCACGAAACCGTCACCACCGCTGTCGCTCACGCGCAGCCGATAACATCCCGTTGGCAGGCAGCAGTTCTCCACGATGGGTGCATTGATGTTCGGTGGATAGCCGCCGCCACTGCAGAGGGTTGTATTCGTGTTCTGGTCCAAGATCACCCATGAAACTTGTTGACTGTTGAGGTCGGTACGTAACTCGATGGTCACATTCTCGGTGCAGGCGGGTTGACATATCCCGGCTTGGCATTGTGCATTGTCGCCGCACATGGTACCGTCGGGCACAGGCGTTCCGACGCAGTTGCAGTTCGCATCGAGCACATCGTTAAAGGTGCAGGGGGAGCCATCGTCGCAGGGTGAGCAGGGTATGCAGGATACACCGGGGTCGAACTCCCAGATATCATCGTAAATGGAAAGAACACTCGCATTCACTCCAGAATAGCCTATTCCGATATATCCCTTGCTTCCGATGCTGAACGCTGCGGCTTGTACCCGTCCATCGCCTGGAACCATGGTCTTGGACAACCAACTGTCGGTGGCCGGTGTGTACTGCCATAGATCGGCCAGTTGAACACTGTTACTAGTGTTACCTGTTCCAATGTAGCCTCTGCTGCCAAGAGAGAAACTGGTGGCAAAAGCGCGGGCTGGACCCGGTAGGGAGGCTCGTGAAGACCAAGTGAGCGAGGTCACGTCAAATTCCCACATGTCATTGAACAGTGTGAAGCCATCTGCGCCGAACCCTAAATAGACCTTGTTTCCCACGGCGAAACCGCTCATTCCGATTCGCGTACCGCCGGGGAAGTCGGGGGTCGTCGTCCAAGTATCCGTAGCCGGATCATAGACCCAGCATTCTTGCACCGGGTTGGTGGCATGGAGGCCGTATGTATAGGCCTTGCCCCCTGCAGTGATGGACGTTAGATAGATCGGAATGGATCCTGGATAATCCGCCCTCTGGATCCACGTATTCGCCACGGCGTCGAAGGCCCAAAGTTCACCCAGTCCGTTGCTCACATTGGATCCGCCGAGCATGTATCCCGTATTGCTGATGCTGAACCCTGATGCACCATAGCGGTAGGAGGGTATGTCCGCCTTTTGTGACCACGTGTTCGACAGGGGGTCGAACTCCCAGAATTGAAGGTGGTCGGTAGCGACCAACGGGTTGTATCCGCCGCCTACGTAGCCTTTTCTACCGATACTGAATGAGAACCCCTCCATGAGTGACGCTGGGTAGGTAGCTTTTGAAGTCCAGGTCCCCTGTTGAGTCCCATCCAGCACCACACACGTGCAGTTGATGTCGATCACACCTGACGCGTTGCATGGACCTGTCTGACACGAGGATCCGATCTGTCCGACCGTGTTCGGACAGGTGTCGATCGCATCACAGACACCATCACCATCGGTGTCCGGAACAGGCGTGTGCGTGCAGAAGCCGTCCAGGCACAGATCCACGGTGCAAGGGTCGTTGTCGTCGCATGCGGTATTGCTGCTGCAGCCCGGCGTAAAGTCCGCGATGTTTCTCGGCTCCAGCTTCGATGCGCCGCTGATCGTCGTCAGTATGCCGCGTACCGAGGTGTACACGTCACCTGCGGAAGGTGCGGGACCGAGCAAGTAGAGATAGTCATCGGCGACGAGCGTGTTCCCCACTGCATCGATCAACGTGAGTTCGCCATCGATAACGTTGATGGAGCTCACGGAAGCAAGACCGAGGCTGATGATCACGCTTTCGAGTTCATCGGTCAACGCACCGCCAGTGATCACGTCGGCATAGGCGGCTGGTTGAGGTGCGGGTGGTGTTTCCGGTCCTGCATTCACCAGTATTACAGCGACCACATTGTCAAGCTGTATGCGCCCTTGTTGCAGTGCGACCGTTCCATCTACGTGCACGCGTGCACCCACGTTCGCAGAGGCGAGCAACGCTCCAGGCCCGGTGTGGACGAAGAGTCCGGAGAAGTGGGCTCCATCGTAACCCGCATCGCCTGGAACGACTTGAAGGAAGAAGCCATCCGACCCCACGCCGGTGACAAGGGCATTGTTGATGCGGACGTAGGCACCGGATGCTACGATCCCGCTCTTCACTTGATAGATGCTCGTTGGGCAGCCCATGGTGCCTGGGTTCGCGCTGGTGGGGCACAGGTCGCATGCGTCGCCTTTGCCATCACCGTCCGCATCGGCCTGATCAGTGTTCGCTACCGTAGGGCAGTTATCGCTAGCATCAGGGATGCCATCGCCATCAGCTTCGCAGGGTCCTGCTAGCAACGGGCAGGGATCTTCAGCATCGCAGAGGCCGTCGCCATCCGTGTCCGGAACGGGCGTCCCCTCACAATTACACGCGGCGTTCAGCACGTCGTTGGCAGTGCATACCTGTCCATCGTTGCAGGGCGAGCCGATCCCACCTGCTACAAAGGGACAGGTATCGCAAGCATCTCCGATGCCATCGCCATCACCATCGTCTTGGTTGTTGCTGATGCTGGGGCAATTGTCCGTGGCATCGCAGATACCATCACCATCTCCGTCCTGGAGCATGCCTACGCAGTTGCAGTTCGCATCCAGTGTTTCGCCGGTGGTGCATACGTCGAAGTCGTTACAAGGCGACCCGATCTGGCCGATCGCGAAAGGACAGCTATCCGTATCGTCACAGATGCCATCACCGTCCGAGTCGGGATCGGTCGTGATCTGGCCGATCGTCATGCCCAGGCCGAGCACATCCAGGTTTTCGAAGGACTCGATGACCAGGTAGTAGGTAGCACTTGGTGTTACTGGGGTATTGTCGATCGTAAGGACCATCGCGCCTGGCGTGCTGACCCAGTTGTTCACTTGAGTGCCGGTGGCATCGAGCAAGTACATGGAGATCGATGGCAGGTCGTTCAAGAACGATTCCAGCTGACCATTGATATGTGTGGCGCAGGAACTCGTGGTGAACCGGTAGTAGCGATCGTAGCCGTTGGTGGCATTCGCGGCACCTGGTGTCGATCCCGGAAAATAGGTGTCCCCGAAGCACCCTGCGAATAGTGTGTTGTTCCATGGGAGGTTCACATCGAACGGAGCGTTGAACGTGCTGCCACCATTGGGGTTGGCCACGGTGGGGCAGGGGTCGACTGCATCGCAAAGGCCATCCTCGTCGCTATCCGGCAGGACCGTGCCCCCCGCGCATGCGCAGGAAACATCCAATCGCTCACTGATCGTGCATGGATCGCCATCCTCGCAGTTCGTCCCGGGCAGTGCAGCGCCATTCGTGCTACCTGCACAATCCAAGTAGTGCTCCGGCGTGTAGGCCAAGGCATCGGCAAGGTTGTTTCCCGCCCCGAATGCACTGGTCCCGGTGGCGAGGTATCCGGTGCCGAGTATCTTGAATGCCACAGCTCCAAAGCGGCCTGATGGCCCCGGAGCGGAGCGAGAGGACCAGCTGTCAGTTAGCGCGTTGTAAGCCCAGAGGTCGTTCAATGCCGTTGCGTTGTCCGTTCCGCCCGTGATGTATCCCACCGGACCAATGGCGAATGCCGATGCTGCGAAGCGGATGGACCCAGGACAGGACGTCTTCTGTGTCCAGGTATCGGTGTAGATGTCGTAGTGCCAGAGGTCGTTAAGGACTGTATTCGTGTTGTCGACCCCGAAGCCCACATAGCCTGCGTTCCCCACATTGAAGGCGGTTGCATAAGCCCGACCTGTTCCACCAAAAGGCGCACGTTGGGTCCATGCGAAGTCGACGACACTGCTCCCAGTCAATTGGTAGAACGCGTTCTGTGTGTTCAAGCCAGCATCAATTCCAAGGCCGACGAATCCACGGTTGTCCACATTGGCGCGTGTGCCAAGGCCGATGGCGTAGGCACAGGGTATCGGATAGTCAGGGATGCTGAACCAGGTGTTGGAGAACGGGTCCAACATGTAGAAGTCGCTCGCATAGGTCGCAGGACTTGATCCAATTCCGGTCTTACCGGTACCTACGAAACCGCTGGATCCAATGGAGAAGGCCGCTGCGTACATGCGGCCGGCACCCGGAAGATCCGCGACCTGCGACCAACTATCCGTGGCCTGGTCGTATCTCCAGAAGTCGTTGCGGAAGGCGCCATCATTGCCCGTGCCAACGAAGGCGCCATTGATACCGTCGACCGTGAAGCTCACAGCACCTTGACGGGCTGTGCCCATGAAGGAGGCAACTGGGCTCCAGGTGTCTTGGGCGCTTGCGTTGGTCCCTAGGCAAACGAGGATCGCCGTACTCAGTAGTGCGCGGTGGTTGAAGGTCCTCATGGTGGTGCAGTTAACGGATGATGCTGAGTTGCTGTAATTCCTCCTTTGTCACCGTCGGCGGCATTTCGCCGCGCTTCACCTTGTCGGCGACCAGCGTGGCCAGCTTCTCGGCGTCGGCTTTCGTGGCGCAACCGGTGTTGCCCGGCTGCCCGGGAATGTTCGTCTGCCGCACCAACAGCTTCCCATCCGCCAGGATCTCGTATCCGTAGGTCCCGTTCGGCGCATCAATGATTCGGTGGCTGATGGCTGCGGTGTTGGGCGTTCGCGGGAATTCCGCGGCCGTCGCTGTGGTGGCAGGTTGGCCTTCGGCGTTGCGCTGCGCGA
Source organism: Flavobacteriales bacterium (assembly GCA_016787985.1). Lineage (GTDB taxonomy): Bacteria > Bacteroidota > Bacteroidia > Flavobacteriales_F > PHOS-HE28 > PHOS-HE28. The sequence continues at coordinate 7,440 of JAEUTC010000020.1, forward strand.
GTTGGGCGGAGGCGCTGAGGCCGGCGAAGAGAACGATGACGAGTAGGGAGAAGCGGGTCATGGCCTTGGGTTTCGTGGATCACCGGAAGTGACCCTACAAGGCTATCGGCGAGCGATCAGCACTTCAACCGCATGATAGTGGGGGAGACGATCGGATTATCAGCCGATGAGATGATGCGTGAATGAGAGGATCGGATAATGGCCGGGCGTTAGCGATCATCCGATCGTCCGATCATCTCATGCGCTGATGCGCGCCTACCGGTCGAACACCTTGTTCAAGGCGTCCGTGCGGCTTTGCACCTGCAACTTGGTGTAGATGTCGCGGATGTAGCTGCGCACGGTGTCGATCTTCAGTCCCATGCGGTCGGCGATCTCTTTGTAGCGGAAACCACTGGCCAGGTGGTCCAGCACTTCACGCTCGCGCTTGGTGAGCGCTTCCAACAGGCTGGTATTGCTCTTCTTGCGGGGTAGGCTTTCCACCACCAGCCGTGCGATGTTCAACGACATCGGCGACCCGCCCGCATGGATCTCATGGATGGAGCGGACCACCTGCTCCGCTGGCGCGGACTTCAGGAGATAACCCGTGGCGCCAGCACAGAGCGCATTGAACACGTTCACGTTGTCCTCGAAAACGGTGCTCACCAAATACTGCACACGGGGTCGCAGCGGCTTGCATCGCTCGATGCACGCGATACCGTTGATGCCCGGTAGGTTGATGTCCATCAGCACCACGTCCAGGTCTTCCAGCCCGGCCGGACGCATTTGGAATTCCTCGGCACTCCCATAATCACCCATCAGCTGCAGGTCGCCCTGCCCTTCCAACGCCCGCATGAGTGCACGGCGCAGGTCAAGGTCATCTTCTACGATCGCGATACGGATGGGCATGTGGAAGGCGCGTCGGCTCGAAAGCGTTCAACAAAGCTATCGAACGGCCCTGCTCACGTCGCTCGCATGAAAGTGGGGTCGGGGAGCGGGACCTGGAGCGTGTACCGCGTGCCGGTCGCGTCGCTCACCACGCTCAACGTACCGCCCAGTTCGTTGCATCGCCGTTGCAGGTTGCCCCGTCCGTTGCCCAGTGTGGTCGCCTGCACATCGAACCCGCAACCATCATCCGCGAAGTGAAGCAGCAGTGCGGCCGCGTTGATGGTCAGGCGGACCTCGACCTTCCTCGGGTGTGCGTGCTTCAGCGCGTTGGCGACCATTTCCTTCAGGATGAGCATCACGTTGCGCTTCACGTCCGGGGGAACATCGCGGTGTTCCATACCCGGCTCGATCGTCAGGTCCGTGGTGAGGTCTACGTTCATCTCTTCGAATTGACGGCCCAGTTGGTCGCGTACGTAGGCCATGAAGTGTTCCGCATGGTCCTGCGCCGGGTTCACCGTCCAAATGATATCACCCAGTTGGCCGATCAGCTCGGTGGAGGCGCTGGCGATGTTCGCCGTGAGCCGCTCTTTGTCTGCGGATGTGTGCAATTCTCGCGAGAGGAGGGCGATCTTGGTGAGCCCGCTGCCGATGTCGTCGTGGATGTCGCGGGCGATCCGGGTGCGTACGGCGCCTACGGCCTTTTCCTGCTCCAAGGCAGCGATGCGCCGTTCGTATTGCAAACGGAGGATGTAGCGGGAAAGCAGGAAGACCATGAGCATACTGAAGAGCACGGCTGCACTGCGGAACCACCACCGCTGCCACCAAGCCGGATGGATCGTGAAACGCAATGCTCCCACGGTGCTCCCTTCAGGCGCGCCCTTCACCCTGGTGAGGAAGGTGTATGCACCGGGTGGTAGGTTGATGTAGCTCGCTGTGCGGCGCGTGCCATTGTCCACCCAGTGCGGGTCGTAGCCTTTCAGTTGTACCTCGTAGCGTATGTCCTCGGCATTGGTAAGGGCGATGGCGGCATACTCGATGCTCACGGAACTACTATCGTAAGGCAGGCTCAGTTCACTGCCATGTCGCCGTGCTCCGTTCACGGAGAGTTGGCGGATGTACACGGGTGTGCGCGGTAGGCTGAAGTCGATGGAGTCCGGGTGGAAGCGAAGGAGCTTGGAGCCACGGATCACCATGCTGCCATCTGCATCATTGATGATCCCAAAGGCACTCTGCACAGGTAACCCCGAAACCGCCCGCAGGTGATCGAAACTACCCGTCCTTCCATCGAACCGGACAAGGCCATGACTGGTGGTGATCCATGTGTATCCCCGGCTGTCGGTGGTGGCCTCATGGAACTTCTCCGTGTTGTTGGGATGCTGGAAGTGGCCGGTCACGGCCAATTGTTCGCCATCGTACTGCGCGGTGTAGATCCCATTCGTAGCGGTCACCAGGTCCATGCGGCCAGCGTCGTGCGCGACCACCGCGGTGATCGGCTGGGTGCCGGGGCCTGGGTTGGGCTCGGTCATGATGTGCTCCAGCTGCATGGTGCGCGTGTTCAGGATACCAGCTCCGATGTACAGGCGAAGCCAGAGGTGATCGGCATCCAACGTTCCCACGCCCTGCGTACCGATCAGCAGGGTGTCGATAGGTTGTCCGCGCCACGGTATATCCCATCGGTCGTTGGTCGGGGAATAGCGGATCGGCCCCTTTGCCCACCCGATCGTCCACATCTCACCATTGGCTTGCTCCACGATGTCGTAGCCGAGTTGTTCGGGTGCACCAGCCTCGAATGCGCCATTCATCGCTTTCCAATGGAAAGCGTCCTTCACGGGATCATAGACCAGCAGGCCCGCTGTGGTTGAAAGCCACACTTCGCCATCTTGCCGTTCCACAAGCCGGAAAGCCTCATACCCGCTCTTGTCGGCATCCGGCAGCGGCCGCTCGAAGAGCAGGCTCCCCTGATCATCCAAGCGCCGAAGCCTTCGTTGTTCATAGATCGTTGAGCCCCAGTAACCACCAGCGCGTGCAGGGCATAAGTAGTTGGCGTGCGCAAGGGGTACCATGTCGCAAGGCGCATCCGGTATCATATAAACCCCAACTCCGCCAGAGCCGATCCATAGCTGGCCGTTGTGCCTGTATTGGCTCAGCACGGGATACTCCAAGGGTGTTGGCTGGGGAAGGTTCATGTCCACCGGCTCGGAGAAGCTCTCGGTGTTGGTGTCGAACACGCGCAAGCGATGATCGAAGCCAACAAGCCACCTGCCCTTGCCCAACGGGGAAAATGAGAAGACGATGTTGGACACGTTCCACGGTTTTTCCCTCTCGTGGAGCCAGTTCTTGAATGCTCCGGTACGCTTATCGAAACGAACGATGCCCGAGCCCCAGGACTCCATCCAGATGAGGTTCGGATCCTCCGGATCCATCTGCGGGTCGCTCAGCGTGATGGGTGGATGCCCGGGGGCCAAGCCTATCGGTGCGTAGGGGAAGAACTCCGTTTGGTCCGTGTCCGGCGCGTAGCGAAGCAGTCCGCCATCGTTGGTGATCCACAGGGTCCCATCCTTATCGCTCGTGAGGGCCGTGCATCGCCTGCCGCGCAGGTGCTTCGCCGCTTCACGTATCCGCGGCACATCCGTGAAGGTGTTCGATGCGGTGTCGTAGCGCCCGACACCTTCGTTGTAGAAGCTCGCCCATAGCTGGTCACTGGCATCCCGGTGCAACCTGCTCTCACGATCGTGGCGTTTCCCTTCCCTCAGGTAGTGGACCCTCCGGAAATTGGTTTCACGCGGGTGGAAGGTGCATACCCCCGCCATGGTGGCCACCCCAATGCGTCCTTGTGCATCGGGCACCAAACTGAAGATCCTGTCATCAGGGAGGCTGGTGCTATCCCCCGGCACCTTCCGGTACACGTCGAGGTTGCTGCCATCGTACCGGAAGAGGCCCTCGTGGGTGCCGATCCAGAGGAAGCCGTCGGTATCCTTCAGCATCGCGTGGATATCGCAACGGGGCAGGGCCGGGATGGCAATGGGGACAAGGTTGATGTTGGAAGGCGCGACCTGTCCAACTACTGCCTGCGCAGCCAGGAGCCCGATGGTGACGCAACCCAGGATGGGAAGGGGGGGGGTCCGCCAGCGCATGCCCCGCGAAGATGGCGCAAGTGAAGAAAAGAAAGGCCCCGCGCGAAGTCGCGCGGGGCCTTCTTAGTACTGTGTGATCCCAGTTACGGCTGCACCACGAGACGCTCGCTGAAGACTTGCTCACCAGCGGTGAAGTTGACCAGGTACAGGCCACCGGCCAGTTCCCCGTTCAGTTCCACAGCTTGGTTCACGAAACCATCTTGTGCGGTGATCGTGCGCGCAACGATGCGCTTGCCGGTCATGTCGTACACGTCCATGGTCACCGTACTGATCGTGTTGTCGATGTCGGTGATCGACACGAAGAGCTGGTCGCCGCGGTTCGGATTCGGATACATGGCCAGGGTGGCGTTGGCGGCCGAGTTGGGCTGGGTGGCCAGGGCGCTCGCACCAGGGCAAGCGGCGATGGTCACGTTGCAAACTGGACCCCATGGTGTGTAGGTCGCGTTCGGCACAGGTGTGTCGATGCACCAGGTGTTGCCAGAGTTCGTGCTTAAGCGTACATCCACTTCATAGGTCACGCCGCACTGCAACTGGGGTGCTGTAGCAGCGGTCCAGAACAGGGGCAGAACGTACGTGCTCGTTTGGCGGATGATGGTGGCTCCCGTATTCGGGTTGCGGAAGCGGAATTGGTAGCGCAGGAGCGAGGTGTTCACCGCAGGGATGATCTGCGGAGGGGTAGCATAGATCACACTACCGCTCGCGAATGAACGGGTCACGCCACAGCTGAAGCTGTTGCCGGGGGTGTCGATCAACTTGAGGATCGGGCAAGCAGCACGGGCCGGGTCGAGCATGAAGCGGCAAGCAGGACCGAACGCTGCGTTGACACCAGCCACACGGCCGCGTACACGCACGTTCATCAACACGTTCTGCGGGATATGCGGCGTGCTCACCGTGTTCACCCAACCGTTGATGCGCATGTGGCAAGCACGGGTGGCTCCGGTACCGAAACCATCGCTGGTGGCGTGGCTGCGAAAACGGCGGAAGCTGTAGGTGCCGTTCGGGTCGAAGATCCAGAACTCGTAGCCGCTGGTGGTGTTGCTCACGCCGAACTGGGCGCTTACAGCGCTGTTCGCCGTGGCCACCAAGAAACGGTTGGCCGTCCAGTCCAGCTTGTCACAGTTCGAGTTGATCAGACGATCGTCACCCAAGGGCAGGCAGAAGCCTTGCTGGCCGCTGATGGCGCTTGTTGCACCCGTGGTGAAGTTGTCGCGGTTGTCTATGATACGCTTGCCGGTGGAACCTTCGGTGAGCACATAGCCACCATTGGTCACACCATCTCCAGCGCTATCGAGTACACGCAGGGCGTAGCAACCGATGGGCAGGCAGCAGGTTTCAGTCACAGTCGTGGTAGCAGGGTAGTTGCCAGCACCGGTGCATACGGCCGCTCCGCCACCTTCTGGGATCACTTCCCAGCTGGTCTGTGCAGGGTTCGCGTCGGTCTCGAAGGCCAGGCTGATGATCTCCGTGCAATCACCGATCGGTGTACCAGCGCAGGTGCAGTTGGCACCGTAAACGTCGTTCTCCGTGAGTGGGTTGTTGTCGTTGCAGGAGGATCCTACCACGGCGGTTCCGCCAGGTACGCCCAAGCAATCCAACGGTTGACCAGCGCAGGCGCAATCAGAACCGTACACGTCGTTGCCGGTGTTTGGGTCATTGTCATTGCAGGGTGTGCCAGGCAGCGCGGTGCCGCCGGGTACGCCAGCGCAATCCAAAGGCTGGCCTACACATTGGCAGTTCGCGCTCCAAGTATCGTTTCCGGTGCCAGGGTTGTTGTCGTTGCAAGGTGTGCCGGGAACAGCAGGTCCGTTCGGGGTGCCTTCGCAATCCACGCCCACTGGGGTGCCAGCGCAAACGCAATTCGCGCCGATCACATCGTTCTCGGTGTTCGGGTCGTTGTCATTGCAGACGTCACCGATCAGACCAGGTGTGGTGGGGCAGTTGTCCGTGTTGTTCGTCACAGTGCCATTGGGGGTGATGCAGGTGAAGCCAGCAACAGGAGAAGCTGGGTCGCCGAAGCCGTCACCATCCACATCGGTGTAGTAGGTGGCAGCCACATCAGCCACACCGCAACCGCATGCACCCGGTGCGATCTTGTTCGCATCTGTAGGGCAGAGGTCGTTGTTGTTGGCCACATAACCAGCAGGCTGGTCGCACTGGTTCAATACCACTGCCGGATCGCCTGCACCATCGTTGTCCAGGTCTTGGTACCATACGCCAGTGGCGGTCTCTGTCACGGTCACCGTGGCGGTAGCGCCACCCGTGCAAGGTGCAACAGCTGCTACCGTGTAGGTGTATACACCGGGGTTCATGGTCGCGGGATCGTAGTTGCCGCCGATCACCGTGCTTGGTCCGCTCCAGCTTCCACCAGCATCTGGTGTACCACCGAGTTGTGCGAAGAGACTCTGCGCAGAAGCCGTGGAGCAGATGGAAAGCGTACCATTCGTTCCAGCGTTGGGCTGGGCTTGCTCAGAAACGGTCACCGTGGCGGTGGCGTTGCCCGTGCAAGGTGCGGTAGCGGCTACCGTGTAGGTGTAAACACCGGCGCCTGCCAGGGCAGGGCTCCAGGTGCCACCAGCTTGGGGGGCACCTCCGAGTTGTGCGAAGAGTTGGGCTGCGGTCACCGTGCTGCCTGCGCAGATGGTGAGGGTTGCATTGCTACCAGCGTTGGGCTGTGCTTGTTCGGTCACGGTCACCGTGGCGGTGGCGTTGCCCGTGCAAGGAGCCACTGCGGCTACCGTGTAGGTGTAAACACCGGCGCCTGCCAGGGCAGGGCTCCAGGTACCACCAGCTTGTGGAGCACCTCCGAGTTGAGCGAAGAGCTGAGCGGCGTTCACCGTGCTACCAGCGCAGATGGTGAGCGTGCCGTTCGTTCCAGCGTTGGGCTGTGCTTGTTCGGTCACGGTCACCGTTGCGGTGGCGTTGCCCGTGCAAGGAGCCACTGCGGCCACCGTGTAGGTATATACACCAGCACCGGCGAAGGCCGGGCTCCAGGTTCCGCCAGTAGCTGGCGTACCACCGAGTTGTGCGAAGAGTTGAGCAGCGTTCACCGTGCTACCAGCACAGATGGTGAGCGTGCCGTTCGTTCCAGCGTTCGGTTGTGCTTGCTCAGAAACGGTCACCGTTGCGGAGGCGTTCGTGCAAGGTGCGACGCCGTTCACCGTGTAGGTATATACACCGGCACCAGCGAATGCTGGGGTCCACGTTCCACCGGCGTTAGGGCTACCACCGAGTTGTGCGAAGAGCTGAGCGGCATTCACCGTGCTGCCTGCGCAGATGGTCAGTGTGCCGTTCGTTCCAGCGTTGGCCGGTGCGTTCACCACCACGTTCACTTGAGCGGTGGCGTCGGGTGCACAACCGTTGGTGGCCGTTACCGTGTAGGTGCCCGTGGCAGCTACGGTGGCGTTCGCGATGCTCGGGTTCTGTGCTGTGCTGCTGAAGCCATTCGGACCGCTCCAGCTGTAGGTGATGGTGGCATCGCCGGTGGCGAGGGCGCTCAGTTGCAGGGTGCTACCGGCGCAGATCGGACCATTGCTGGTGAAGCTGCTGAACACGGGAGGGTTGCATGCAGCAGCCGGGTAGGTGAGGAAGGGGCTTACCACTTCACCTGCGCCGGCGTTGCTGTGCACGTAGGTCTCCACGTTGTTGCTCGGATCGGCGAGCGCTACGTTGATCTGGAAGGAGAACACACCGTCCGTGGTGAACTGTCCCACCAAAAGAACGTTGGATCCCGTCGGGTCGATACCCGTCTGGTTCGGCAGGGTGGACCAACCGTCGTTCACCATGCTCAACACGTTGCCATTGGCCGTGAGGGCGTCGAAGTTGACGCTGGCGCTCAGGTTGTAGGTCAACGCGGGCGCAGAACCCGGGATGCTTCCGTCGTTGCCGGTGAAGCCTGGATATACTCCACACGTGGTGAGGTCACCGTTCGTGTCCAGGTTGCGGCGGATACCCAGTTGCTGGGTGGCACTTCCGCAGCCAGCGGTACCGCCGGAGATGCTCGTGGTGCCTACGGTGATGTAGCTGTCGAATGCCGTACCCTCATCGATCCGTCGCGTCTGGCCGGGCACTTCGCTGCCGAAGTTGTCATCGTTCCAGAACGTCGTGGTCGTATTGATGGACAGCGGGTTCGGTGAAACCGTTCCACCCAGTGGAATGGCGCTGCCGAACACCGAGGAGAGGCGGTAGTTCGGTGCCATGTCCACATAAACGCGGTACACCTTGGTGCCCGGTGTGATGGCGAAGGAGCTACCGGCGATGTCGTTGTTGATCACATCGGCATCGGCCTGTGTCACCGTGTGGTACTCCTCCACGATGATGCCTTGCAAGCCCTGTGCTTGCGTGGCCGTGGCACCCAGCAGGAGGGCGCTACAAGCCAGAAGTCGTTGGAATGTCTTTTTCATGGTTGATCTGGTGCTTGTCCCTGTCCATGCCACGACCGGTGATGCGGTCGCGGTATGGATAAGGGTTTGAGCTTAGAAGCAGTTACCGCCGAAGTTGGCGCCGAGCAGGTTGAAGTCCGTGATGTTGATGATGCCATCGCGGTTGATGTCGCCCGTGCAACCCGCAGCAGCGCTCACGTCCAGGCCGATCTGGCCGGCCAGGGTCCAACCCGTGGTCCAAGGTTCAGCACCAGGCTGGAAAGCACCGCGGTATTTCGCACCGGTGAAGAAGCCATCCACAGGAGGCGTCAACGTGGTGGTGGCGGTACCAGCGGCTGGAACCGGGTTCACCCGGTCGGTCAACGCGTTGCCCGGTTGGGTCATCGTGTAGGTGGCATCGATCAGGCTGTTCGCACCCACGATGAGGTTGCCGTCGGTGGTGGTGAACTTGGTGAAGGCAGGTCCAGCACCGGTCACAACGCCGTTGATGCGCAGCGGGTTGGTCACTTCCTGGAAGGTGCAGTTCTTCACGTTGAACTGACCAGCGTTCCAGGAGGTCTCCACGGCAGTCGTCATGTTCAGACCTTGAGCGGAACGGGCGAAGATGCTGTTCGCGATGGTGCCCAACGTGCGCTCCTTCGCTTCGATCGCTTCGTCGTTCAAGTTGCGGCTGATGATGGTCGCGTTGTAGATGGTCGGGTTGGACGAGATGCCACCGTTGGCGATGTTCGTCGCTGCATCGTCACCGTCGCACTCGAAACCGTTGTCACCTTGGTTGTTCGCTCCACCGCTGTTGTCCGGGCCTTGAACGCCATAGACGAACTGCAGTTTTCCGTTCCAGCCTTGGTCGTAGTCGATGTAGTCATCATCGCAGTGCATCGCCACGAGGTTCTTCGCGCTTACGGTGCCGCCGAAGAATTCATAGGCATCATCAAGGTTTGCGATCACTTCGATGTGGTCGATCGTGGTGCCACTACCAACGCCACCAAGCGTGAGACCGTTGATCTCGTTGTTGGCACCGATGATCTGACCACCATGGCGGAGGCTCACGTAACGAAGCACACCGCTGTTGTCTTCGTTCATTTCCTGACCCACCGGCATGCCGTAGAGGTGACGTGCGTCACCGGCTGCAAGACCTTCGATGGTGCCTACGCCGTTCGTGGAGGTGGCGGTCGGGTCGCCATCCGCTGTGCGCTTGTTGGTGTAGGCACGACCCAATACGATGAGACTACCCCATTGGCCACGGTTCTGCACGCTGTAGCTGCCATCCAAAGGATCCGCGGTCGCGGTCATGATGATGGGGCAGGCTTCGCTGCCGTTGGCCCAGATCTGGCCTTCGCGGGCCACGATGATGGCATGTGCAGCTCCAGGGTTGGAGTTCGCTTTGATCACGGTGCCGGGCTCGATGAAGAGGTCCTGGCCAGCGTTCACGTACATCCGGCTATCCAGCGTGTACAGGTTGTTGCAGGTCAACGTGGTGGTCGAGCTCAACAGGTTCTTCGTGGTGGCATCCACCAGCGTGGAGATGTTCACCGGCGTTCGGGAATTCACAGGCGGACAACCGCAAGCAGCCCCGATGGACTGTGCGTTCGCGCCCGTCACGGCCATGGCCGCCACGCTGGCTGCCACGATCGACTTGCGTACATTCTTCATGTCTTCTACGGTTTGGGTTTTGGGAATTTCCTGACCTAGGGAACCACCTTTCTGGTGGCCGTCAAAAGTGTCCCCAAGGCTGTCGGCCCACGGTTAGCGGCATTCT
>JAEUTC010000025.1 GCA_016787985.1 Flavobacteriales bacterium
ATGTTCAAAGGCTTCATCAAGGCGATCGTTCTCCTGCTGGTGATCTACGGCACCTATATCTACGGTGTGCTGGCCCAGGACCTCACCTTCACCCTAGTCGGCTTGTTGATCATGTTCGTGGGTCTGCTCCTCTTCATCCCACTGGTCATTCACGGTTCTTTCCGGTACCGCTCCAGCCGCAGCAGCTGGCGCGGAGTACACTTCGGGTATCGAGGCGACTTGAAGGAACTGTTCCGGATCTGTTTGCGCGACGGACTGCTCACCTTGATCACCTTCGGGATCTATGGCGCTTGGTTCACCATGAACCTCCGGAGCTACACACTTGGCAACCTGCGCTACGGGAGCTCTTCCTTCCAGTACAAAGGCGACGGCATGGATTATTTCCTCATGAACCTGAAGGGCTACTTCCTCACGCTTTTCACCTTGGGTATCTATGGGTTCTGGTGGCAGCGCGATCTGTTCAACTATTACGTGGACAATCTGAGCTGGAATTTCCAGGATGGTCGGAAGCTGCAGTTCAAGAGCACGGCCACCGGTGGTGGTTTCTTCGGCCTCACCGTGGTCAATCTCCTGCTCATCATCTTCACCTTGGGCATCGGGTTCGCTTGGGCCGAGGTGCGCACCATGCGCTTCGTGCTCGACAACATCACCCTGAGCGGCGATGCGGACCTGAACGCCGTGGTGCAGACCGAACAGGAGCATAAGGACGCGATGGCCGATGACCTTGGTGACCTGATGGATATCGGCGTGTTCTTCTGAGCGTGGAGCGCGAGGTACAAGCCATCTACTACGATGGGGCCACCAGCAAGCCCCAAGAGGCGGTCGTGCGCGTGAGCGACATGAACTCGCTGGAAGTACGGCTGCCCAATGGGGATCGCTTCCAATGGCCGTTGGAGCACCATGGAATGGAATGGGAGCGGAGCAGCACCATGCTCCGGCTTTCGTTCGGTGAACATCCGCGCCGTGTCTTGTTGATCCGTGACGAACCCTTCATCAAGAGCTTCGCCCTCCGGATGCGCTACAGCGGACGACAGGGTGCATATGATCGCGTCCTCGGTTTCGCCCGAAGCGGCCCGGTGCTCTTCTTCCTGGCCGTGATCGCCCTGTTGGTCAGTGCCTACCTGTGGATCCTGCCGTGGACAGCAGAACGCCTGGCCATGGTGGTGCCCGACGAAGTGGATGTGCGCATCGGCGAGACGGCCTACCAACAAATGGCCCTCGCCTTGGAAGAGGATGCCGAGCGCACCAAGCTTCTCCAAGAGTTCGGCGATCAGCTGAAGTTGTCGCCCAGCTACACCCCTACTTACCATGTGGTGAAGGATGAGCAGGTGAATGCGTTCGCCTTGCCCGGTGGGCATATCGTGGTGTTCACGGGTATCCTCGATAAGATGGATTCGTCCGATGAGCTAGCCGCTTTGCTCGCCCACGAGGCCACACACGTGGAAGAACGCCACAGCACACGCATGATCGCGCGCAGCATGGCCGGCTACCTCTTCCTCTCGCTGCTCATCGGTGATGTGAACGCCGTGGTGGCCGTGGTGGCGGAGAACGCCAACGCGCTGCGCAACCTCGATTATGGACGAGGCTTGGAGAGCGAAGCGGATGGCCAGGGCCAGGAACGGTTGCTGGAGAACGGTGTGGATCCGATGGCCATGGTAAAGCTGCTGGAGCTCTTGGAACGCGAAGCCATCGACATGCCCGAACAACTCGCCTTCCTCAGCAGCCACCCGCTGACCGAAAAGCGGATCGATAACGCGAAAGCGAAGGCGAAGGAGCTCGGCCTGCCTGCAACAACGAACACGGAGTTGGATGCGCTCTTCCAGCGCCTGGTTCCGAAGGCTCAGACCATCGAAGCCACTCCCAGTTCCTTCAACTGATCCGGGTCCAAGCGGCTTGGCGCATCGATCATGGTGTCACGCCCCGCGTTGTTCTTCGGGAACGCGATGAATTCACGGATGTCCGTGCGGTGGCCGAAGAGCGAGACCAAACGGTCGAAGCCGAAGGCCGCGCCACCGTGCGGAGGTGCACCGAATTCGAAGGCGTCCATCAGGAAGCCGAACTTGTAACGGGCATCCTCGTCGGTGAAGCCCAGTACGCGGAACATGGCCTCCTGCATCGTGCGGTCGTGGATGCGGATGCTGCCACCGCCGATCTCGGTGCCATTGATCACCAGGTCGTAGGCATTGGCGCGCACGCTGCCGAGCTCCGTGCCGCTCATCAGCTTGTGGGCATCCTCCGGCTTCGGCGCGGTGAAGGGGTGGTGCATGGCGTGCCAGCGGCCCGTCTCCTCATCCTGCTCCAGCAGCGGGAAGTCGATCACCCAGAGCGGCTTGAACACCTTCGGGTCGCGCAGTCCGAGCAGGTCGCCCATGTGCAGGCGTAGCTCGTTCAACTGCTTGCGCGTCTTGTCCGCCTTGCCCGCCATGATGCACAGGAGGTCACCTTGTTTCATGCCGAAGCGTTCGGCCCACGTGGCGAGTTGTTCGGGCGTGAAGAACTTGTCCACCGTGCTTTTCAGGCCTTCTTCGGTCCACTTCACGAACACGATGCCCGTAGCCCCGATCTGCGGGCGCTTCACGAAGTCGATGAGCGCATCGGTCTGCTTGCGGCTCCAATTCGCGCAGCCTTCCGCGTTGATGCCCACCACCAGCTCGGCCTCGTCGAAGACCTTGAAACCGTGACCTCGCACCAAGTCAGCCCCCTCTCCCTCGGAGAGGGGGTTGGGGGTGAGGCTCTGGAACTTCATGCCGAAGCGCAGGTCGGGCTTGTCGCAGCCGTAGCTCTTCATGGCCTCATCAAAGGTCATCCGCGGGTACGCGCCGTTGAATTCAACACCGTGGATGCTCTTGAACAGGTGCTTCGTCATCCCTTCGAAGATGCGCAGGATGTCCTCCTGTTCCACGAAGGCCATCTCGCAGTCGATCTGCGTGAATTCCGGCTGACGGTCTTGGCGCAGATCCTCGTCGCGGAAACACTTCACGATCTGGAAGTAGCGATCGAACCCCGCCACCATCAGCAATTGTTTGAAGGTCTGCGGACTCTGCGGCAACGCATAGAACTCGCCTTGGTTCATGCGGCTGGGCACCACGAAGTCGCGTGCGCCTTCGGGCGTGCTCTTGATCAATACAGGCGTTTCCACCTCCAGGAAATGCTGTGCGCTCAGGTAGTTCCGCACTTCCATCGCCATGCGGTGCCGCAATTCGAAGTTGCTCCGCACGTTGGCGCGACGCAGGTCGAGGTAGCGGTACTTCATGCGGAGCTCGTCACCACCGTCGGTCTCTTCTTCAATGGTGAATGGAGGCAGCTTGGCGGCGTTGAGGATGGACAGCTCCTGCACCACGATCTCCACTTCACCGGTGGGGATGTTCTTGTTCTTGCTTTCGCGCTCCTTCACCACACCCACGGTCTGCACCACGTACTCGCGACCCAAGGTGCGGGCTTGCGCCACCAGGGCTTGTTGTACTTCACTTCCGGGATTGAAGGCCAACTGGGTGATGCCGTAACGATCCCGCAGGTCCACGAAGGTCATGCCGCCCAGATCACGGGTGCGCTGGACCCAGCCAGCCAATGTCACGGTCTTTCCTGCGTCGGTGAGGCGGAGTTCGCCACAAGTATGGGTGCGGTACATGCTGTGCCTGCGCGCGCAGTGGAACGACCACCGGCGAACGGAGCGCGAAAATACCGGATGCCGCGCGAACCGCTATTGGACCGTGAAGGTCAGGGACCGCCGGATGATGTCACCATCGGTCTCCTGCACCCAGAAGGTCCACTTCTCCGTGCCCGCCACGGTGCGAAGCAGGATGGTCTTGTCGAAGGCGAACTGGTCAGCCCCGATGGAGAGGCTGTCCACCACCACATCCGCACCAGCGTCATACTTGGAGATCACCTTGAAGGTGTTCAACCCGTCGTCCCCTTTGTTGATGCGCACACCCACCAACAAGGTGTCGCCCAAAGCCATGGTGTCGCTCTGGTAGGTATAGCCCGCGTCGATCACGAATTCGATCGTCGGGTTCACGGTCGGCTTCGCATCGTCCCTGTTGCAGCTGGCCGACCAGCCGCTCACCGCCAAGGTTAGCAGCGCCATACGTACGAACAGTCCACGCTTTTCCATGCGCCGTAAAGGTACGAAGGCCCAAAGCGAAGCAACGCCACCTGCTTCAACCGACCACCCCGACCGAGGCAGCGTATGACATGTCTGCTTCGTCATGGAGGCAGAACCCACGACCATGACCAGAACCCTACTCGCTGCCCTGACCGCCTTCGCCACAGGCGGAGCCATGGCTTGCTCGTGCTTTGGCCCCAACACCTTCTGCGGGGTACTGAACCCGCCCTACGAGGATCCGGAACCCTGGCTGCCCGATGCGGTGGTCCTGGCAGTGCCCCTGCAGCAGTACTACTATGGCATCGACGTGGTCATCGTACAGGTCTTTCAAGGACAACTGAACAACGATACGGTGCGGGTCTGGGGTGACAATGGGGCGCTATGTCGGCTCTATACCGGGTGGGCTGCAGGCGATACCCTGGTGCTGGGTTTGCACCAATGCGATCTGAGCGGGAATGTCATTCAGAACCCCGACTACCCGCCCGACCTGGAACGCGAGGAGGACTACATGATCAGTGGGTGCGGCGTCTATGCCCTCGACTACCAGAACGGCACGGTGCGGGGCTACGTGGACCAACCCTTCATGCAGAGCTACTCCCTGGAGGCGTTCTCCGAGCTGATCGCGAATTGTGCCCTATCCAATGGCCTTGCGGAGCGCGATCAGGTGGACCCGCTGCTCATCCGTAGCAATGGTGGACCAGTGGGCCTGGAATGGCAAGGGTCGTCATCCCCGATGGAGCTGACGGTGTTCGACACCCAAGGCCGTGCCGTGATCCATCGCCGCTGGGATGGCAGGTATCTGGTGTTGGAGCCCTTGAAACCGGGGTCGTACCTGGTTGAAGTGCGCCATGGGTCGGAACGGCTCGTCCGCAAGGTGATGGTGGGCTAGGGCAGGTACCTTGGCGGAATATCCTTCACCATGTCCGCCGCCCTCAACTCCCCCTTCACCCGCTTCGCGAAGCGCACGTCCACACTCACCGGCAGGCCCATCACCTTCATCCTTGCGGTGGGGATCATTCTCGCATGGGCTGTCACCGGGCCACTATTCCACTACAGCGATACCTGGCAACTGGTGATCAATACCAGCACCACGATCATCACCTTCCTCATGGTCTTCCTCATCCAGAACACGCAGAACAGGGACACGGAAGCACTGCAGATCAAGCTCGATGAACTCATCCGCGCGCAGAAGGAGGCCAACAATGCGCTGCTCGACCTTGAGGAGATGGACGACAAGGAATTGGACCGGATACGGGATACGTATCAGGTTTTGGCGCGCATGGAGCGGGAGGGGAAGGCTTGAAATGATCGGCTGGCACCCGAGCGGATGTCCAAGGGCTCACCGCTCATGTGATCCTTCTGTCCTGACAACGGGAGAGGACCGACCTTCGCTTTCGAACGACGGCCGCCATGGTGATCAGATCATTGCTTTTTTCAACACTTCACTTCTTGCTCGCCTTTGGTGTATGCGCACAGGATACCGCGCTCGACCTGAATGGCACTTTGGTCCATGGCAGCTTGCGCGCTCCACAGGCTCACCACTTTACCATTGCTCTTGCAGCCGAAGGGTGGGCTCTCCTTCGCGTCGACCAGCAAGGAGTTGATCTGGCCGTTACCACGTTCGCGACGAACGGTGCCAAGATCCAGGAATTCGATTCGCCCAACGGCAACACTGGTCCGGAATGGGTGCGGTTGGAGGCTACTTCCGCTGGACGCTATGGTATTGAAGTGCGCGCGATCGATGAGGAAGCGCCAGAGGGTAGGTACAGCATTCGTGTCGTGGCCATGGGAACCAAGCCTGCCGATGCGCCCGCTGAACTGGATGCCTTCTTGGCCCGCTATACCTCCCATGATTCCCCGGGGTTGGCCATTCGGGTGTTGCATCATGGAGAAGTGGTGTACAGCAAAGGAACGGGGTTGGCCGATCTGGCACATAGCGTTCCCATCACTACGAGAACGGCCTTCCACGTCGGCTCCATTACCAAACAGTTCACGGCGTTCTCCTTGCTGTTGCTGGAACGTGATGGCCTGCTCTCCTTGGATGATGACGTACGCAAGTTCCTTCCCGAGTTGCCGACCTATGCCAAGCCGATCACCCTGCGTGAACTGGTCCAGCACAGCGCTGGCCTCCGCGATATCGACGACCTGTTGCGCCTGCGCGGCATCGGACCGAATGATGAGGTGACACAAGCGGATGCCGTTGATCTGCTCCTGCGACAAACGGGCCTCAACTTCGAGCCGGGTGCGGCGTTCGAGTACAGCAACTCAGGCTACATCCTGCTGGCCGAAGTGGTGGGCCGCGTCGCTGGAAAGTCGTTCCCGGTGTTCGTTCAGGAGCGCATCCTCGAACCACTCGGCATGGGCAGCTCACAGGTACTGGCCGCGCCGGGACGGATCGTTCCGCACAGCGCCCGCTCGTATGGGCTCGATGGTGCGGACCACGTGGAACGACCGCTGAACAGCAGCTTCTACGGTTCCACCGGCTTGTGTACTTCAGTGGAGGACCTCTGCAAGTGGGCGGCGAACTTCACTTCACCCGTGGTAGGCGATCACGCTCTCATGGAACGCATCCAGCGCTCCGGCGTGCTGTCCACAGGCGATCCGCTCACGTACGCCATGGGCCTGGACCACAAGGAATACCGCGGCCTTCAAGTGGTGTTCCACGGTGGGGGTATCGCGGCCTATCGGGCCTATCTGCTCCGTGTGCCCGAGCACGACCTGGTCGTCGCCATCACTTCGAATGCCGAGGACTTTAACCCGATCGTGACGGCCGAGAAGGCGTTGGACGTGTTCCTGGCCAAGGAGATCGCCGAGGCTGAACGCAAGAAGCCGGCCGTTCGGGCGAAGAAGTCACGCCTGGATGCCTTGGTGGGCGACTACGTGCTCTTCCCCGGGCTGGTCTTTTCCATAACACGCGAAGATGCGGGCCTGGTCACTCGCATCACAGGGAACGATGGGCCGATCCCGTTGGAAGAGGTGGGGGAGAACCGCTTCCAACTCGGTGATCGCTTCAACCAATTCGTTTTCCACCTTGGTCCGAATGGCTTGGCCGATGGCTTCGCGTACCACCTGTACGACTTCACGTGGCAGGGAAAAAGGGTGGCGCTCGCTCCGCTGCGACCGAGCGATGATCAAGTTCAGGATCTCGCGGGTCTGTACAAGAGCGAAGAACTCGGTGTAGCGCTTGTTGTGGAACAGCAAGACAGCACATGGGTCGTGCGAAGCCATCGTTGGGGCGAAGAGCCCATGCGGCCCTTTCAGCACGATTCATTCACCACCGCCCAGGCGCAAATGGCCCAACTCCGTTTTGTCCGGGATGCGAACGGCAAGGTCACGAGCTGCCTCGTATCGGGCCAACGTGCACTCGATGTGCGGTTCGATCGTGTGGAATGAGTTCCGTCCTACGATGGTCTTAATGACGAAGGGCGCCCAGTGGACGCCCTTCGCTAGTGGTCAGTCAGGGTTGCTTAGAGCGTCCCCCTATTCTCCTGCTCCCGCTCGATCGCTTCGAACAGCGCCTTGAAGTTGCCCTTGCCGAAGCTCTTGGCGCCCTTGCGCTGGATGATCTCGAAGAACATCGTGGGGCGGTCCAGCACCGGCTTGGTGAACAGCTGCAGCAGGTAGCCCTCGTCGTCGCGGTCCACCAGCACGCCGTGCTGCTTCAGCACCGCCAGGTCCTCGTCGATCTCGCCCACGCGGTCCAGCACCGTGTCGTAGTAGCTGGGTGGCACGTAGAGGAACTCCACGCCGCGGTCCTTCAGCGCGCCCACCGTTTCAATGATGTTGTTGGTGGCCACTGCGATGTGCTGCACACCGGCGCCGTTGTAGAACTCGATGTACTCCTCGATCTGGCTCTTCTTCTTGCCCTCGGCCGGCTCGTTGATCGGGAACTTGATGCGGCCGTTGCCGTTGCTCATCACCTTGCTCATCAGCGCGGTGTACTCGGTGCTGATGTCCTTGTCGTCGAAGCTCACCAGCTGCGCGAAGCCCATCACGCGGGCGTAGAAGTCCACCCACTGGTTCATCTCGCCCCAGCCCACGTTGCCCACCATGTG
>JAEUTC010000052.1 GCA_016787985.1 Flavobacteriales bacterium
TGTGAACAAGGAGAAGATCGCGTCGGAACTGCACACGGTGCGCACGCCATTGTTACCGGCATCCGGTCGGTCATTCTCGATCACGTTCACCTGTGCTTGCGCGTTGGTGCACGGCGAGCTTCCAGGGACGGTATAGGTGTACACACCTGGCAGACTGGTACCGGGTATATAGATGCCGGAACTGAGTTCAAGGTCGGGTCCGATCCAGGATCCATTGAACTGCGGCGAACCATTCAGGAACGACACCAACTGCAAGGGATCATCATCATCACAGACGATGGTCTGTCCATTGAATCCCGCGTTGGGTTGTTGATTCACCGTCACGGCCACGAACGCCTCATCGGGCTGGCAGCCGATGGGGCCTGGTACCGTGTACACGTATACACCGGGGGCATCCGTTCCGGGCAGGAAAACGCCACTGTGTGCGGCGCCCGTTGATTGCCTGCGCCAGGTACCACCTGCTTGGGCTTGTGCGCCCAGGAGCGGGAACATGGGTCGTGCGCCGCCCGTGCTGCAAACACTGAGGTTAGCGTCGTTCCCTGCGTTGGCACGCGGGTTCACGTTCACGTTCAGGGTGGCCACCGCATTGGGGCATGGTGTCGTACCGGTGACCGTGTAGGTATAGGCTCCCGGCAGGGAGGTGCCTGGTGTGAAGAACCCATTGGACACACCACCCGGCGGCGGCAATGTCCAAGCACCACCGAAGTCGGGGTCGCCACCCAAGCTATCCACCATGGGGAAACCGGTGGCGTTATCGCAAACGGTGATCGTCCGGCTCGTGCCAGCGTTGGGTGGTTGAACTATGGACACCGTGGCCTGAGCCGTTGCTGCCGCACAGGGCGGAATGCCAGCGACCGTGTAGGTATAGGTTCCAGGAGCCGTGACACCTGGAATGAAAGATCCGTTGAAGGAAGTCGTCAACGGTGCGGGGCCCGTCCACGAGCCGGTGGTGCTGGGTGTTCCGTTGAGCACCGTGATGAGGTTGACCGCAGGGCCGCCGGCACAAAGTGTAGTATCGCCATTGGTCCCTGCGTTCGGTGCAGGGTTCTCCGTCACGGTCACGATGGCGATATCCGATGCGCATGGCGATAGACCGGCCACCGTGTACACATAGTCACCGGGGATGTCCACCGGAGGTTGATAGAATCCCGGGTGCGAGCCGCCTGGGGGCGTGGGTCTTGTCCAAGTGCCGCCAGGCGTCGGCGTTCCGCTGAGCAGGTCGAAGAGCGCGAATGAGCCACTGATGCTGCAAACGGTGGTGACCCCATTGCCCCCTGCGTTCGGAGCCTGGTTCACGTTCACGGTGAGTGATGCGGTGGCAGGACCACACGGAGTCACTCCGGGGACCGTATAGATGTAGACGCCGGGTGCATCCACTCCAGGTACGAAGATGTTGCTGTGAGGATCGCCGCCGAAAGTCCACGTGCCCGGCTGGGGGGTGCCGCCCAACCGGAGCGTCATGTTGAACGGACCGTCGGTACTGCACACCGTGGTGGTGGCAGGGGTACCTGCGTTCGGCTGTGCCACCTCTAGCACGGTGACCGTGGAACTTGCGTTCGGGCAAGGCGCGGTGCCGGTGAGCGTGTAGGTGAATACCCCGGGATCGTTGATTGGCGGGTTGTAGGTCCCCGTCCCGTTGCTCCACGTGCCTCCACTCTGGGGGTTCCCGGTGAGCAGGGTGAACAGATTGAACTGTCCACTATTGCTACACACGGTTGTACTCGCGCTGTTGCCTGGCCTACGCGGCGCCACAACCGTGATGCTGACCATGGCCTGATCGGCGGCGCACGAGGCAGAACCGCTCAACTCGTATCGGAAATTGTATGTGCCAGCCGGTACCAGCGTGGCGTTGAAGAACTGACCGGTGAGCGCTCCCGTGCCGGAGAGGTCCACCCAAGTTCCACCCGATTGGGGTGTGCCCCCTAGGAACGTGAAGAGGTCGACCAGGTTGTTGGAGCCACATGAAGCGCCAGAGCCATTGGTGCCGGCGTCCAATGCCGCTACGATGGTAACCCGCACGGTGGATTGATCGGCACCGCATTGGCCGTTGCCCGGTACGGTGTACGTGAAGTCGTAATCGCCAGGTGGCAAGCCGGTCGGCGAGAACGTACCGCCGGTCAACTGGCCGGTGGCATCATCATCCGTCCAGGTCCCGCCGGCGTCAGGTGTACCACCCAAGGCATCGAACAGGTCGACATCACCTCCATCAGCGCACACCGACACCACCCCGTTCGTTCCGGCATCCGGCGCTTCGTTCACCGTGATCGCCACGGTGGCCGTAGCGTTGGTACAGGGCGCAGTACCGGCCAACGAGTACGTGTAGAGGCCCGGAGTACTGGTACCCGGAAAGAACACACCGGAGTTGGAACCACCTCCTGGCGCGGTCCAAACACCGCCCGGATCGGGTGACCCACCCAAAGCGGCGAACAAGTCCACTGGACCGTCCGTGCTGCAGACGGACACCGCTGCGTTGGTACCCGCGATCGGTTGCCGGTTCTCGGTGATGGCCACCACGGCGCTGGCATCCAGGCAAGGTGTGAGGCCAGCCACCGTGTAGGTGTAGGCTCCTGGCTGCGACACACCCGGATCATAGGCGCCGCCGGGGAAAGGCTGGTTGTTCGGACCGACCCAAGTGCCGCCGGGGTTCGGGGTCCCCCCCAAGCGTGTAATAAGGTTGAAGGTGGCCTGATCACTACAAACCGTGGAGGTGGCGTTCGTGCCCGCATTGGGTGCGTTGTTCACCACCACGGTCACGAAGCTGGTATCGTTGGGACAAGGAGCATTGCCCAGAACCACATACTTGTAGATCCCGGCCGGCGTGGTACCTGGCGTGAAAGTGCCCGAGAATGGGGCGTTCGCCGGCGTTCGCCACGTGCCGCTTCCACTCGGGGTTCCTCCCAACACGGTGAAGAGTTGGAACGGTGCCTGTGTATTGCACACGGTGATGGAGCCGTTGCTGCCCGCCTCCGGAGCCTGCACTTCGGTCACCTGCACGGTGCTCGACCTGGCGGCACATGGCGCTGTTCCGGCCACGGTGTAGGTGTAGGTCCCGGCTGCATCCACCAAGGGGTCATAGATGCCCGGATGGTTGGCTCCATTGGGTCGTTGCCACGAGCCTCCAACGGCTGGGGAACCGGTGAGGGAGTTAAAGAGGTTCACAGCCGGGCCATTGCTGCATACCGTAAGGCTGCCGCTGACACCCGGGTTGGGCGGTTGCACCACGCTTACCGTGACGGTGGCCGTGGCATTCGCACAGGGCGAAGTGCCGGCGACGGTGTAGGTATAGGCGCCGGCGACCGAGGTCCCTGGGATGAAGGTCCCATTATACGCGCCGCCGCCAGGAGCTGTCCAAGTACCGCCGGCATCCGGCGATCCACCGAGCAGAGCGAACAAGGGGAACGGGGCATCCGAGGCGCACACCGTTGTCGAGCCGTTGTTACCTGCACGCGGCGCGGTGATCACGTTCACGGTGACCACGGCCGTAGCGTTAGCGCATGGAGCAACACCGACAACGGTGTAGGTGTAAGCGCCGGGCGCACTGGTACCGGGAATGAATGTCCCGTTGCTCGCACCGGAAGGTCCGGACCAGGTACCACCAGGCGCAGGTGTGCCACCCAACAACGGGAACAGGTTGAACTGCGCATCGTTGGAGCAGCGTGTGACCGTAACGTTGGTCCCCGCATTGGGGGCATTGTTCACCGCTACCGTGACCGTGGCGGATGCGTTCGCGCAAGGAGGCACGCCCACCACGGTGTACGTATAGGTCCCAGCCACACTGGTGCCGGGTACGAAGGTGCCCGAGAAGGCTCCTCCACCGGGTGCCGTCCAACTACCCCCGCCATTGGGGCTTCCTCCGAGCAGACCGAAAAGAGCGAAACTGGCATCCGTACTGCAAACGGTCGTATTCGCGTTCGTCCCTGCGTTGGGCGCGGTTTGTACGCCGATGGTCAACGAAGCCGTGGCATTGGCGCATGGAGCCGTTCCATTCACCGTATACGTGTAAACACCTGCGACATCCGTACCGGGCACGAATGTCGGCCCATGTGGCCCACCGGGTCCGGTCCATGTACCGCCGGGCTGCGGCGTGCCACCGAGCCGGGTGATGAGGGCGAAGGAGGCCGCGTTGCTACACACCGTGAAACTCGAACCCGTGCCTGCATTGGGTGCGTTGACAACGCTCACGGTGACCGTGGCGGAAGCGTTCGCGCAAGGCGGGGCACCAAGGACCGTGTAGGTGTACACTCCGGGCGTGGAACTGCCCGGGGTGAAGGTGCTGGAGACCGGCGCGCCACCGGGCCCCGTCCATGCCCCGCCAGGTTGAGGAGAACCGCCGAGAATGGTGAACAAGTTGAAAGGTGCTCCGTTGCTACACACCGTGGTGGTGGCACTCGTGCCAGCGTTCGGCGGCTGGTTCACGGTGACCGTAACGGTGGCGGTCGGGTCCACGCACGGTTGTGGGTCACACTCCACCGTGTAGGTATACACGCCGGGAGGGTCGGTCGCAGGATCGAAGGTGGAACTGACCGGATCGCCGTCCTCATTGGTCCAATCGCCCCCTGGATCCGGGTTGCCGCCCAACGCATCGAACAGATCCACGACCCCACCCGAGGCGCAAAGGGTCAACGTGCCGTTGGTGCCAGCGCTCGCGTTCTGGGGCTGTTGAACGAACAGGCGTGCGGTGTGCCCGGGGCAACCGCTCTGCGCAGGCACACTATAGAAGTACGCTCCAAAGGGATCATGGTCCGGGTCGAAGGTGCCATCGCAACCACCACCGGGGCCTGTCCACGATCCGCCGGGCTGCGGGAACCCGCAGAGGGAATCGATCATCTGGAACGGGGGTGCGGTGGTAGCGATCTCGGCGGTGGCATCCGCGCCGGCTTGCGGGCCGGTGAGAACCACCGCACGCCATCCCGAACCACTGCCCAGCGCATCGGCCTGCCAGCTGAAGGTGAGACAGCCCGAAGCATGGGAAGAGGTCACCACCTGGTCCAGTAGCGAGTTGGAATGGGAGCCTACGATGAACGGAGCACCCGAAGCCTCTGTACCTTGAAAGATCCGGAGTTGATCACCAGGACCCGGCGCGACATTCCATTCGGAGAACCGCACTTGGGTCAATGGTCCAGCACCAGCACCACCGGTTGGGCAAAGTGTGGCCACCGCAGCGGTATTGTTCGGATAACCCCCGTTGGGGCCACCGGGATCGCAGATGGCGCCTTGGCACTGATCGTAAGAAGCACCATCGGAGATCGCCACCACTTGGGCCCAAAGCGATACGGGAGCGCCTACCGATAACAGCAGCACCAGACGAATGGTCTGGAGGCCAAGGAATGAACGGATCGCGGATAAGGTCACGGTCAGGAACGGATACACCCTGGTAAGAGGGACGTGCAATTTATGCCGATCCTAGGCTGAAGGCCACTATCGACGTGGGTTTTCGGGCAACTATCGACGGCCATGGGGTTTCCGTCGACCAATTATGGACGTGAAGCCCGATGATGGGTCACCTCTGGGCGGCCCAGAGGTGTCGGATGGCTACGGTGCAGTCGGTTCCACCGGCTCTTTACCCAAGGTGATGGCGAGCATGACCTCGTGGGTCCCTGTGCTGTAGTTGCGCAGGTTGGAAGTGATGATGTCGTAGGAGTAGCCGAACTGGAAGGTCTTCTTGAGCCAATAGCCGACCATGGCGCAATAGGCATCATTGGTGCGGTATCCGGCACCGATCCAGAAGGTGTCCTTGTAGCGCACGGTGGCATTGAGGTCGATCTTGGCGGGGACCGGGCTGGTGTACTTCACCAAGAAAGAAGGCTCCACTTTCCAGTCCTCACCCAACAGGAATCGATACCCGCCCATCGCGTAGTAGTGGTCTTCCATGCGACTGAGGGTCTCGCGTGCTTCATCGAGGAAGTACACTTTGTTGCGCAAGAGCTGAGGTGCTGTGGCACCGAACCAGAAACGTTCGCCGTACAGGTAGAATCCGAACTTGGCGTCGGGCAGCAGGTCACCGCGGAGTTGATCGTCAAGCACGGGATCCCCCGGATCATGGAATTGGATCTTCGAACCGTCGATCAGGAACTGGAGCAGACCCGCTGACACGGACAGGGACAACTTCACGTCTTGGGTCAATCGCAAGTGATAGGCATACGATAGCTGGAAGCCCGTGCGCCGTGTGGGACCCACGATATCGGTGAAGAGGTAACCTCCCACGCCCATCTTCTCCCCTACCGGCGTGGTGCCGCTGAAGGTGAAGGTGCGCGGTGCATCCTGTATACCGACCCACTGGTAGCGGTGGCCACTGCGCAGTTCGAAGAACGGGCGGCTGCCAGCGATGGCGGGGTTGAAGATGTAGTCGTTGAACTGGTACTGCGTCAACTGCGGCAGTTGTTGGCCGTTGGCGTTCATCACCAACACGACCAGGCAGGACAGGAGTAGATGGCGCATGGTGTTCGGATCAACGGATCACGGTGAGCGGTCCAGTGTACGGTTCGGGGAAACGTTCGTCGTTCAGTTCGATCACGTAGTAGTACGTGCCTACCGGTACGAGGCCGTCGTTGTATCGACCATCCCATTGCTGGGTGTACCCGACGCTTCGGAAAAGCAACTCGCCCCAGCGGTTGTACACCTCCACTTCACACTCCGGGAAAAGATCGATGAAGTCGATCTGCCAGGTATCGTTGCGTCCGTCGCCATTGGGTGTTATACCGTTCGGAATGACGATGGTAGGCACGATGGTCACCAGCACGGAATCGGTATCCACGCATCCGTTGGGCGCCACCACGTTCAGCGTGAACAGGGTGGTGATACTCGGGTCCGCGATGGGGTTGGGCACCGAGGCATCGGTCAATACACTATCCGGGGCCCAGGTGAAGGTGGAGCCCGGTGGACCGGCAGGCGAACCGCCCAAGGTGGCGGTCTCCGACAGGAAGATGGTCTGATCCGCACCGGCGTCCGCGATGGGCAGCGCGAGTGATGTCACGACCACCTCGTCCGTGGAGGTACAAGGTCCATCGGATACCACGAGCGTGAAGACATACACACCAGCTGGCAGCGAGGGCAAGGTGAGCGTCGGTGCATTCCCAAGCTCCACACTGTTCGCATCGCGCCACGACCAGGTGACGACTCCAGTACTCGCAGAACCATCGAGGACGATGCCCGTTCCTGCACACACCTCCTGATCGATTCCGGCATCAGCCACGACGGAGATCAGCGCACCCACAGTGATCGTGGTATCAAGCACACAGTTGTTCGCGTCGGTGAGGACCAAGTCATAATCCCCCGGCGCTAGACCCGTGATATCTTCAGTGATCGCGGTGAAGCCACCAGGGCCGCTCCACGCGAAGTCGTACGAGGGCACTCCGCCAAAGGCCGTTGTCGCGATCGCACCATCACTGGCCGTCGCACAACTCGCATCCGTCAGTGTGTTCACGGTGAATTCCAGAATGGGAGGTTCGGTGATGGTGTAGGTGAAGCTGGCATCGCAACCCGCCGCATCGGTGATCAAGAGCGTGATATCACCCGGGCACAGCCCCGTGGCGGAAATACCACCTTGTCCGTTCGAGGGTTCTGGCGTCCACACGTAGGTGAGCGTGCCGATACCACCTGTGGCAGCGGTGACAACGGAGCCATCGCACGCACCATTGCATCGCACGTCGGTGGTCGTGGCGTTGTCGGTGATCGGTGTGTAGGGCAGGATGGTGAAGGTGATGGTGGTATCGCAACCGAGCGCATCGGTGATGGTGAGCGCCCAGTTCCCCGCACATAGACCGGCTACCTGATCCGTGCCTTGACCGAGAGGTGGTTCCGGTTGCCAGTTGAAGGTGAACGAGCCTGCACCACCGGTGGGTGTCACGCTGGCTGTTCCATCACATGGGCCAGCGCAGGTCTCGTTGGTGAAGACCAGGTTCGCCACGGTCGGTGCACCTTCGGTGATGGTGAACGGCACGTTGACCGAGCAGCCATTGTCATCCGTCACCAGCGCGTTGTAGGCACCGGCACAGAGTTGATCGACATCGGTAGTATCCGCGGCGATCGTAGCGCCCGTCGCGTCGGTCCAAGTGATCGTGTAGGGCGCGACTCCGCCGTTGATGGAAAGCGCGGCGGTGCCTTCGCACGCGCCGAAACAATCATTGTCCGTGGTGCTGATGGACACGTCGAGAACAGGAGGCTCGGTGAGATCGATGGTGATGGTGGTGTCGCAACCATTGGCATCGGTGACCACGCAGATCCATTGACCAGCGCACGCGTTGAGGGCCGAATTGCCCCCTTGGCCGTTGGAAGGGACGGGGGTCCATTCGTAGGTATATGTGCCGACGCCACCCTGCGGAGTGATCACGATGGTACCGTCGCAGGCACCATTACACGTCACCGGGATCACATCGGCTGTGGCGGTGAGTTGAGGGGGACCGAGAATGAGGACCGGGACCACCACACTACACCCTGAGTCGTCGGTGATCGTGACTTGAGCCGGTCCTGCGCAGAGGCCTTCCGCGAGCGGATCCCCCTGGCCATTGGACGGCACGGGATCCCACACGTACGAGAAGGGTGGAACGCCACCGGTCGGCCCAACGGTCGCCGTTCCATTGCATTCGCCGAAACAGATCACCGGTGTGGTGCTCAGGTTGGCGATGATGGGGTCCGGCTCGGCCACCACAGCGGTATCGATGCTCAAGCAGCCGATGCCGTTGGTGACGGTTACGATGTAGGTCCCACCACAGACTCCCGTGATCTGTTCCGTATCAAGGCCGAGGTCGGTACCCGTTGCATCGTACCAAGCGACCGTACAGGCGGGTGTGCCGCAGGCGAACTGCACTTCGGCAGCACCATCGCAGATCCCCGGACAACTCGTGCTGTCCGCGGAGGTGGTCAGGACCTCACCGTTCAGATCTTGCACCGGTACGAGCAGCGTGGCTACACAACCCGCATCATCGGTCACTTGCACCGAATAGAGACCAGAACACACGTTGCTCAATGTATCATCCGTGCCGAAGATGGCGCCACCGAGCGTCCATACGTAGAAGTACGGATCCTGACCACCGGA
Organism: Flavobacteriales bacterium; assembly: GCA_016787985.1. Lineage (GTDB taxonomy): Bacteria > Bacteroidota > Bacteroidia > Flavobacteriales_F > PHOS-HE28 > PHOS-HE28. The sequence continues at coordinate 9,035 of JAEUTC010000052.1, forward strand.
GACCGAAACGGAGGCTTGACCATTGCACACTCCGCATTCACTTGAGATGGTGGAGCCTGCTAGCACCAACGGCGCTGGTTCTCCAATGGTGTACGTCTGCGTGATCGAGCATCCATTCGCATCCGCGATGGTGACCTGGTAGGTTCCTGCACAGAGATCGAACGCCCCATTGCTGCCTTGTCCGTTGGGCGGCACCGGATCCCAAGTGAAGGTGTAGGCACCTGTACCACCCGACGGGGTGAGCACGATGGAACCATCGCATGTACCGGGGCAGCTGGCATCCGCGACGTTAGCCGCCGCCGTGAGCGGAAGCGGTTCGAGGATGAGCACCTGAGCCGTGGTATCACATCCGGAGTCGTCGGTGATCAACACTTCGTACACACCGGGACAGAGGCCCGTGGCTTGTGGTGTTCCCTGCCCACCATCGGGCTCGGGGGTCCACACGAAGGTGTAGGGGTCAACTCCACCGAAGGGTCCAGCCGTGGCGATGCCATCACATTCACCTGCACAGGAAACGGGCGAGCTGGTGATGTTGGGAATGATCAACGAAGAAGGCGACACGACCGCATCGGCGATGCTGACACAGCCATTCGCATTGGTGACCTGCACGGTGTACACGCCAGCGCAAAGACCGGTGAGTTGGTTCACATCCTGCCCGAGCACATTGCCGTCCACATCGGTCCAAACGATGCTGCATGTCGGCGCACTGCACGTGAAGTCCACACTGACCACAGCGTCGCAGACATTCGCGCAGAGCTTTTGTCCATCCACGGTCTGCAGCACCTCGGCGTTGGAATCCTGCACGGGGACCACGGCTTGCGCTTGACAACCGAACTGGTCACGTACGGTAAGGGAATAGATACCTCCGCAAAGGCCAGTGGGCGCCTGATCGGTGCTCACCTCCGTACCACCAAGCACCCAGCTGTATGTATAGGTTCCTGTACCGCCGGTCACGGATGCATTCGCCGTACCATCACAGACAGGGCAGGTACTTGGCGTGCTCGTAGCCGTGATCGCAAGGGGTTGCGGCTCATCGATGGTGAAGGTGCGTTGCAAGGAACAGCCCTGATCATCGGTGATGGTGACATCGACGTTACCCGCGCAGAAACCGAACGCCGCAGAAGAGCCTTGGCCGGAAGCCGGCACCGGAGACCAGAGATACTGGTAATTGCCCGAGCCACCCGCCACGACCAGCGTGATGTTCCCATCACAATCGCCCGAACAGGAGGTTCCCAGCACGATGGAATTGAAGAGCGACAAGGGCGGTGGTTCGGTGATGAGGACCTGACCGGTCGTGATGCAGCCGTTGCCGTCCGTGACGGCCACTTCATACACACCGGCACATAATTCCGATGCCACTGGAGTGCCTTGGCCTACGGGCGGTGCGGGTGTCCAGAGGAAGGAATAGGGCGGTGTTCCATCCGCCACACCGATGGTCGCCTCACCATCACATTCGCCAGCACAACTCGTGGGTGAGGAACTGATGTTCAATGTGAGTACGACCGGTGCCACCACCGTGGCGGTATCGATGCTGATGCACCCAGAACCATTGGTAACACTGACGAAGTAGTCACCGGGACAGAGACCGGGAACAGTGTTCACGTCCGTGGCGATGATATTGCCATCCGCGTCGGTCCATTGCACTGTGCAGGCCGGATCAGCACACACGAAATCCACGGCCACTGTACCATCGCAGGTATTGGGGCAGCTCGTAGTTCCGTTGGTGGTGGCCAGTACCTCACCGTTCGAGTCGGTTATTGGCACCAGCTCTTGGATCGTGCAACCGTTGTCATCGCTCACCGTGACGAGGTAGATCCCGGCACAGAGATCCGTGGCAGTGGCGGTGTTGCTGACGACGGCACCCAAGGCCGTTCGCCATTCCACGGTCAAGTTCCCGGTGCCACCGCCGAAAGTGGCCGTGGCTGTACCGATGCAGACCTGGCATTGGCTCGGCGTGGTGGTCACACTCAGTGTGAGCGGCGCCGGTTCGGTAATGGTGTAGCTCGCGGTCTGTGAGCAACCCGAAGCATCGGAAACGACCACGTTCCATGTGCCGGCACAAAGGCCACTGATGCTATTGGTGCCCTGCCCTACAGGAGGCTGTGGCGACCACGCATAGGTGAATACACCTGCACCACCTGCGGTGCTCAGCGTGATGGAACCATCGCAGATGCCCGCGCACAACGGATCTACGACCGTGGCATCGGTGATGATGGGTGGTGGTTCGGTGATGAGCACTTCGGCCACGACCGTACAGCCTGCATCATCGACGATGGAGACCTGATAGGTTCCAGGGCACAGACCAGAAACGGTCGGTGTGCCTTGACCCACTGGTGGTGGTGGCGACCAGGTGAAGGAGTACGGTGGTGTTCCGCCGGTGGGCCCAGTGGTAGCGGTGCCATCACAGAGACCGTTGCAAGAGACCGGTGTACTGCTGATGTTCGGTACGATGACCGCACTGGGATCGATCGTGAAGGTCAGTGTGGTATCGCAGCCGTTCGCATCGGTGAGCGAGACGGAATAGGCGGTGCCTGCGCAAAGGCCGGTGGCCGTTAGGGAGCCTTGTCCACTTCCTGGTGCGGGTTGCCAGTCGATCGTGATGGCACCGGTACCACCGGCAACCACCAAGGTGGCCGTACCGGTGCAAGGTCCAGCGCAGGTCTCTGGTGTGGTGGTCAGCGTGGCCGTTATCGGCAACGGTGCAAGGATGTTGAAGGTGATGGTCGTATCACAGCCAGCGGCGTCGGTGATCAACACTTGGTGAGGACCAGGACAGAAGCCGACCGCGTTGGCCGTGCCTTGCCCACTAGCGGGTGCAGGGGTCCACAGATAAGTGAGCACTCCGATGCCACCAGCAGCATTGACCGATGCGGAGCCATCGCATTCACCGGCACACGATGGATCGGTAGTGATCAGATCCGCTGTGATCGGGAGCGGCTCTGCTATGGTGTAGGTGACGGTGGTATCACAGGAACCGGAGGTGATGGTCACAGTCCAATCACCGGCACACAGACCGGCCACGTTCGCTGTGCCTTGGCCGATAGGGGGTGCAGGCGACCACAGGTAAGTGTACGTTCCGTTGCCACCGGTGGGCGCCAGAATGATGATGCCGTTGCAATCACCCGCACAGGTGGCATCGGTGATGGTGGCATTGGGTTCGATGGCCAACGGCGCGGTGATGGTGAAGGAGATCGTCGTGTCGCATCCTCCAGCATCCGTCACCGTGAGGCTGTAGGCCTGAGGGCAGAGACCAGTGGCATTGGCCGTGCCTTGACCAGCACCGGGCGCGGGGCTCCAAGCGTAGGTGTAGTTCGGTACGCCACCGGTGACGATCACGCCTGCGCTTCCGTCGCAAATGCCAGGGCAACTTGCGGGCGTCAACTGCAGGGAAAGCAACAACGGTGCGGCCTCTTGGATCACGAAGGGCACGAGCAGGGTACACCCGTTGGCATCGGTGATCAATACTGTAACGTTACCCGGACAGAAACCGGTGGCAGCAGGCGTGCCTTGCCCGGTAGCAGGCACAGGTGTCCAGAGGTAGGTGTAGTCTGGCACGCCACCAGATACGACGACGGTCGCCGTGCCATCACATTGGCTACCGCAACTCACATCGGTTTGGCTCGACGTAGCAGTGATCGGCGCGGGCTCGTTGATGACGAACGTGATCGTGGTGTCGCAACCGGCGGCATCGGTGATGGTGAGCTGGTTCGCTCCCGCACAAAGCCCGATGGCGTTCGCCGTGCCTTGCCCGGATTGTGGAGCTGGAGTCCAGAGGAAATTCAATACGCCAGTGCCACCCGATGCGACCACGGTAGCGGTTCCATCGCAGGTCCCGGGGCAGGATGCATCCGTGGTCGTGATCGCGGCCGTGATCGGCGCCGGTTCGATGATCGTGAAGGTGAGCGTGGTATCACAGGCCCCGGATGTGATGGTCACGTTCCAGTCGCCTGCGCAGAGGCCGGATACGTTCGCGGTCCCTTGACCAGCCGGTGGCGCCGGAGTCCAAGCATAGGTGTAGGTACCAGTGCCGCCCGTGGGAGCCAGGGTGATGGTGCCATCACAATCGCCAGCACAGGTCACATCGGACTGTGTGGCGTTCGGCTCAATGGGCGGAGGTGCCGTGATGGTGAAGGAAATGGTGGTATCGCACCCTACCGCATCCGTGACGGTAAGGCTGTAGGCTTGCGGGCAAAGTCCTGTGGAGTTGGCGGTCCCTTGCCCGGCTCCTGGAGCAGGACTCCATGCGTAGGTGTAATTAGGAACGCCACCGGAGGCGATGACACCAGCTGCGCCATCGCATTCCCCAGGACAACTGGCAGGGGTGAGTTGCAAGGACAATTGGATCGGCACAGCATCCTCGATCACGAACGGCACGGTGAGCGTACACCCATTCGCATCGGTGATCAAGACGGAAACGTTGCCGGCACAAAGCCCAGTGGCATTCTCGGTGCCTTGTCCTCCGCCCGGTGCTGGAGTCCAGAGGTAGGTATAGTCGGGCGTGCCACCCGAGACCACCACGGATGCGCTACCGTCACAGGTGGTGCCGCATGTGAGGTTGGTCTGGCTCTGGGTCGCTGTGAGCGGCAGTGGCTCTTCGATCAAGAAAGCGATGGTGGTATCGCATCCATTGGCATCGGAAACGAGCAGCGTGTAGGCCCCTGCGCACAGACCCGAAACACTCGTGGTGCCCTGTCCGGTGGGTGGGTTCGGCGACCAAAGGAAGGTGTAGTTCGGCGTTCCTCCACTTACCGTGACGCTTGCCTCCCCATCGCATGTCCCAGCGCAAGAAGCATCGACCGTGGTCAGCTGAGCGACGAGCGGTGGCGGTGCACCCACCGTGTAAGTGAGTGTTGAATCGCAACCTGCCACATCCGTAATGGTCACCGACCAGTCACCCGGGCAAAGGGCAGAGATGGTGGGCGTGCCTTGACCTGCTGGTGGTGCGGGCGACCACAGGAAGGTGTAGCCCGGTGTTCCGCCGCTAACCGTAAGGCCGATACTACCGTCACAGGTGTTCGAGCATAGCGCGTCGGTAATGGTCGCTTGTATGGTGAACGCCGGTGGTGCATTGATGATCAGAGAGACCAGCGTATCGCAACCCGTTGGTATATCGGTGACAAGGACGGTATAGGTACCAGCACAGAGGCCCGAGGCGGCATTGGTGCCCTGGCCAGCACCTGGAGCGGGTGTCCATAAATAGGTGTACGGACCGGCTGAGCCGGTGATCGTGATCGTCGCGCTACCGTCGCAGGTCGATGCGCACGTGGCTGGGGCCAATGTGCTGTTGACCGTAAAGGGTGTAGGCTCAGCAATGGTGAAGGTCACCGTGGTGTCGCAGCTGTTGCTGTCGGCGATGCGCACACTGTAGTTACCCGCACAAAGGCCATTCACGCTCAGGCCGCCTTGCACGGGTGGTGCGGGTGTCCAGGTGATGGTATAGGCACCTGTACCACCGCTGGGCGCCACCGTCGCCGTGCCATCGCACGCCCCGAAGCAGTTCACGTCAGTGAACGTGAGGTTGGGTACGATGGGTTGTATGTTGAAGAAGAACGTAGTGTCGAACGTGCACTGGTTGGCATCGCGGATCTGCAGTGTGTTGAGACCTGCGCAGAGTTGGGAGAAGGAAGAACTTGAGCCAGCACCGTTGTTCCAATTGTAAACGGCCGGAGGAGCACCACCGATGGCGAGAGCCGTTCGTGTGCCATTGCAGACATCCGCGCAAGTGGGCGGAGTGCCTTGACCGAAGAAGATGACGCCCAACGGTGGAGGTTCCGCAACGTTGACCTGCACCGGGCACGAGATGCCTTGGGCCAGATCCGTGACCACCACGATCTGCGGGCCACCACAAGCCGTGGTCCACGTAGCTGTGGCGGGCCCACCATTGAACCAGTTGTAAGCGAAGTTGCCACTTCCACCGGAAGCCAATACGGTGACCGTGCCATCACATTCACCGCGACAGCTCACGCCGAACGTATTGTAGTTGGTGACCACCTGAGCATCGATGGTGAACGGGGTCTGTCCTGGATCGGTACCACAGATGTTCAGGCCGCGATCGGCACCAGCGGCGGGTTCAGTATCCGGACGTTGCAAAGCACCATCGACGACCAGGGTGGTCATGGGCTGAAGGAGCGCGCGCAGCGCCCGCCCTTCAGGCATTTCGTCCACTACCCAGATGGAGCGACCAGCAAGGATGGAAGCGCGGTCAGTGCCACTGGCTATCACCCGTCGAGCGCTGATCCTGGCCACATTGGCGATGAGCGTACCCTGAACGAGCCGTATGTCACCGCGAACATCGATGTCACTGATCACCGACCACGATCCGGTACCATTGAGCACAAGGTCTCCGGAGATATCCGCTCCACGCAGATCCACCTCCACCCCATGCCGACGGACGGTGAGGTTGATGGGGGCTTGTAGGTCGAAAGCCACATCACCTTGACTGCTGCATGAGCCTGCGATCGAGAGCTCCGCGTGAGCCGCTCCGGAAAATGTAATGGCGGCGTTCCGAGCCTCCACGCTGAGCGACGCACAACTAGCCGGCGCATCCACCATGATGTTCAGGGCCGTCGACGCGGCGACCACCACAGCATGCGCAGCGTCTGGAACACCGGCTCCACCGGGCCCACCGGGGGTATCGCTCCAATGGGCAGCGTCGGACCATGATCCATCACCACCCACCCAATGGCGGGTCTGTGCCTGTGCAGCCAGCGCAAGCACCACGGCGGTGAACAGAAGGAGCTTTCGGAGCAGGGCGTAGTTTCTATTCACGGTGCGTGCATCTAGTCGAACGCGGGACAACTGATCATGCGTTTGCCGGCATCCTCCCTTCGGCATGGGGTGATCGCGAGGATCACTTCATGGGTATTGGAGCTCGCCGTGCGCAAACGGGATGTGGTGATATCGTAGCTGTAGCCGAGTTGGAAGAACTTGAGGAAACCCACTTTCATCATGGCCACGAACGCATCGCCATTGCGGAATCCGATGCCCAGGCCATGAACGCGGTTCCATTCCACCATGCCGTTGATGTCGAAAGCGGGCGGTGCCCCGGCAGCCAATTTCAGCAAGGCACTGGGGACGAAAGCGGTCTTTCGCGCGATGCGGTACCGATAGCCACCACTGAGCATGATGTGCCGTGCGAAGCGCGACTCCACGCCGATATCGCCGATCCGGTTGGCCAGCATCTGGTGCACGGAGATACCGGCCCATGCGGTCTTGCTGTAACACCAGATCCCCGGCGTGATCTCCGGATAGACGAGCGCCGCGGCCTGGCTACCAAGTACCGGGTCGTTGAAATCGGCCAGTGTCACTTCCCCCACCGCGAGCTTCACTTGGCGCACGCCGGCGAACAAGCCCATGGAGAGGTAGAAGTTCCGGCTCATCTGCATGTGGTAGGCATAGGCCAGCAGGAAACTGGTGTACCCATAGTTCCCCGCCTCATCGGCTTCGATGAAAACACCCACACCGTGTTTGTTCGGTTGGAAGGGTTTGCCTTTCGCACGAAGCACGCCATGCAGGCTTACCCAGCCGGTGGTCGGTGCGCCCTCGTAGCCCACCCACTGTTGCCGGTACCCCAAGCGCAGGTCAAGACAGTCCTTGCTACCCGCCACCGCAGGATTGATGCTGAACTGATTGAACACATGCTGCGAGTACTGCGCCAATTGCTGGGCGCTGGCCCTGTTGAACGCCAACACGAGGAGGATGCCAGCCAGGTACCTCATCGTATGATGGTGACGAAGCCCGTGTACGGCGGCGATCGCCCTTCGAGCTGGTTCAACTGGATGTGGTAATAGTACGTACCGACCGAAAGCGGTGCTCCGTTGTTCGTACCATCCCATGGTTCGCGATAGCCATTGCTCCGCAGCACGATCTGTCCCCAACGATCATGGATGACCACGACGGCACCGGGGTAATCCGCGATACCCGGTATATCCCAGGTGTCGTTCTTGCCATCACTGTTCGGAGTGAAGGTGTTCGGTGGTTCTATCCGCCGGATGATCTCCACCACGACCGTATCCCGGTAGGTGCAGCCGGCGATATCGCTGGTCATGGTATAGATGGTCGTGGCCTCAGGAGCCGCGATGGGGTCGGGTACGCCGTTCTCGCTAAGCCCCGCAGTGGGTGTCCAATCGATCAGCCCGGTGCTGAAGCCATCCAGCTGCGTGCTCTCCCCTTCGCCGATGGTACGATCGGTACCCGCGCTCATATCCACCCCGATGATGTCGGCTCCGGGGCCTGCCACGCTGATGGTAAAACTGCACTGCGCTGGCGAAACCGTGCCGTTGTTCATGGCACCTGCGACCACCACCCAGTAGGTCGTATTCGGTGACAAGGCCTGTGTGGTCACGGCGAAATCGATATCGCTCTCGGCACACGGTGAGACCGCCGTGAAGGACGTGAGCGCGCACGAGCCATCACCGCTCAGCACCACGGCGCTCAGTTCATCATCATAGCCGACCGCATCGATGCAATCGCCCAACGCGATGGAAACCGTTGCTGGACCGCCTACGGAGTTCGTGACGAAGGTGTACCAGACCATGGCGAGTGTCCCGGGGCAGAAGCCTGGAACGATGGTAGCCCCGGTGTTGTCACCCGACACGCTCGTATGTGCGCAAAGGCGCGTCGCCGTTGCACAACTGTCATTCGACGGTTGGGCGAGAAGTGGGCAGGCCAAGGTGATCAAAGCCAGCAGGAGTACTGAACGCATGTTCACTTCCAGATCGACCCTATATGGATACACATACGGCCGAGCCGAAGGTAGACGGCGGTGTTCCGGTGCTCGGGAGCCCATGGAGTGCACTTTCGCACAAGGTACTGTTGAGTTCAGCGGATCCGACCGGCTTGCGGACAAAGCCGCATTGTCCTACTGCGCGGTCAATGCCTGCACCACGGACACGATGCCCATCGCCATGACGAGTGACAGCACGAGCACCCTGAAGCGCTCCTGCGGGATGCGCTTGAGTAAGCGACGGCCGATCCAAGTGCCTGCGAAACTCGCCGCTGCGAGCACAGGAAGATGGTTCAGCACATCGCTCGTGACGTACCCTTGTGCGGCGTACACGACGGTCCTGGAAAGGTCCACTCCCATGTCGATCCAGGCGCTGGTGCTCACGAACACGAGTTTTTCCAGGTCGAAGGCGGCAAGGGTGATACCACGAATGGCGCCACCGGTCCCGCTGATACCCGCGATGGATCCGCTGACCAAGCCGCCCAGGACGGCGTTGCGGTCGGTCGGCCTCAGTTTCCACGACCGCTTCACGAGGAGGAACGCGGAGAGGAGCACGAGCAGGAGGCCGAGACTGAGGGCGAGGGCACTCTCGTCGAGGTAATAGGTGAGCCGCGCGCCAACGAGCACGCCAACAATGGCCGGTAAGCCCAAGGTGAGGAGCAGGCGTTTCGAAACCGCTTGTCTGAAGAGCAGCATCTTGGCCGCGTTGCTGAACACGTGCAACACGGCGGTGAGCCCGAGCGCTTGATCGAACGGAAGCAACAGGCCAGCGATGGGCATGACCAACATGGACGAGCCGAAGCCACCGATGGTTCCGAGGACCTCGGCGATGAGCAGCAGGAAGAACAGGGCGAACGTGTCCACGGCGCCTGGATCAGCCGCGTGCCAGCCGCTCCAAACCCGCCTTGTCCGCGATACGGATACTCCTCCCCTGCGTATCGATCAGCTTCTCCTCCTTCAGGTCGGTGAGGCAGCGGATAAGTGACTCCGTGGCGGTGCCCACCACGGTGGCAAGGTCTTCACGGCTCATGTGCAGTCCCAGATCGGCATCGCCACCGGCACTGTACCGCGCATGCACGCGCAGCAGCGCTTGCGCCACACGTTGTCGCACACTGGAGTAGGCCAGCTGAAGGAGGTGCTCTTCCTTCTCGCGCACATCGCCGGCGAGCATCTTGATGAACCGGATGCTCACATCTCGATCCTTGTACAACAGGGCCAGCAGGTCCTCCCGCGGTATCAAGGCCACCTCGGCATCCTCCAAGGCCTCTGCGCTTTCAATGGCACGGCCACTTTCCAACAACCCCATGTACCCCACAAGGTCCCCTTCGCCGTGCAGGCCTGTCACCAGCTCCTTGCCATCGTTGTTGATCTTGAAGGTACGCACTTTGCCGCGCACCACATAAGGAAGCTGTCGGAGTTCATCACCCTCATGGAAGAGCACTTCCTTCTTCTTCAGGTTCCTCACCTTCTTGTCGCGGCTCAGGTCCTTCAAGGGATCCAAGGCCCGCGCTTGATCGAGGAATTTGTTGAACCCCTCGAATCCCTTGTCGAATCCCTTCCTGAAGAGATCACTCCGTTTCAACCGACCCTCGATGGCATTGAGCAGTTCACTCTCCTCGTAGGGCTTGGTCAGGTAGTCGTCCGCACCTAGTTCCATGCCCTTGCGCACATCGCCGCGTTCGGCCTTTGCGCTCAAGAAGATGAAGGGCACTTCTGCGGTGGCCGGGTCGCGCCCCAACATGTGCAGCACACCATAACCATCGAGTTCAGGCATCATGATGTCGCAAAGCACCAGATCCGGGACTTCCTTCCGGGCGGCCTCCACACCACGTCGTCCGTTCTCTGCTCGGATCACACGGTAGTTCGCCAGTTCAAGGATCTCGGCGGTGTTCTCGCGCATATCCGTATCGTCTTCAATGAGAAGGATCGTCTTCATACTGGAAGGTGTTGGGGTAGTTCGACCTGGAATACGGTATGCCCTGGTACGCTGGTGAAAGCGATGGATCCCTGCATGAGTTCGAGGTAGCGCTTCACCAGGTTCAAACCGAGGCCTGTGCCTTGAATGGTGGTGGCGTTGCTGCCGCGGAAGAAGCGTTCGAAGAGGTGTTGTTGATCTTCTTCGGGAATACCCATGCCTTCGTCCGTGGTGGTGATATGCAGGCGGCCCGCGATGATCGAGGTGCGCAAGGAGATGGGCCTGTTCTCGGGCGAGTACTTCACTGCGTTGGTGACCAGGTTGGTGATGACGTTGCTGAGCATCTGCCGATCCAGCAGCACACTTCGCTCCTCTCCATCATGGTCGAAGTTGATCGTCTGCCCGCTTTTGGTGAGCGCCCGCAGTTCCTCTATCAGTTCGATGCAGAGGTGCACCACATCGATCTCCACTGGCTGACAAAGCACCTGGCCCTGTTCGATCCGCTCCAACGAGAGGAATTCGTTCAGCATGGCCGTCATCTCACGCACCTTTCCGCGGATGCGTGTCACATGTTTGCCGACACGCTCGTCCGCCTGCGCTTCGGTATACCGGGCCAGGAGATCAACACTGCTCATGATGGTACTGAGCGGCGTGCGGAACTCGTGACTGGCCATGGCCACGAACCGGCTCTTGAGCCCGTGCAGTTCGCGTTCCTTCTCCAAGGCCTCCCGCACACTCCGCTCCGCTTCCTGCAACTGTGCGGTACGCTGGTTCACCCGGTCCTCGAGTTCCTGGTTGGTCCGCTGGAGTTCGGCCTCGGCCCGTTGGCGCAAGGTGATGTCCGTGACCAGACCCATCACGTAAGACAGCCCGTCCAGCACGAAGTGGTTCAGGCTGATCTCCACCGGGAATACGTCACCGTCCTTCCGCCGACCGCGCAGGTCCATTCCGATGCCCATGGAGCGCTGCACGGGTTTCTGGTGATAGCTCGCCCGGTGTTGGACGTGTCGTGAGCGCATCGCATCGGGCAAAAGCACCTCGACCCGTTGACCGAGCAACTCGCCTTCTTCATAGCCGAACATCGCGGAGAGACGCGGATTGTGCATGAGAATGGCACCAGCGGGATCAACCACCACCAATCCTTCCGCCGCCGTGGTGAATAGCATCTGACAGATACGTGCTACATCCTCCGGCTTGAATGCCGGATAACCTCCACTTGACATGGCGGCAAGGTAATTCGCCGGTGCGACCATATCTACCGGGGTGGGCCAGCTTCGCGCACCCGAGACTCACCGGTATGTTCGTCGTATACGCGCCATTGGCTCATCGGCGGGGCATAGAGGTTCAGCGTGATGGCCCTTTCCCCGCCCGCGTTGGTGAACCGGTGGATGGAACTGTCGCGCGACAAGGCCGTAGGCACGCCCGTGGTCAAGCGGGAAGCTTGTCTCAAGCGGATGCCTCCATCCGGATCGGCTTGAAAGCGCTCTTCCATCACATCCCCCATCAATGGCTGCACCCATGCCGAAGTGCTGTCATAGTCATGGATGCTCGTGCGCTGCCCGGGCTCGTAGCAGATCACGAGGAGCTCGAAACGGCCGTTCCGGACCACGCAGGTGCGGGTGTAGTGCTTCTGGTTCCAGCGCAGATAGGGCAGCAGATCATGGCTGGGGAACGTATAGCGCTCCAGGATACGGCCAAGATCCCTGGGATCGTTGCGCAAGAGCTCGCGCACAAGCTCGCCAACACTGAGTATCGGAGCGCTGGTCAGGGGTTCGCGGAGGGCGGACATGGTAGGCAAACGTACCGGAGCCATGGACCCTGTCTCCTGACGTTCGTCAGTTCCGGAACGACCCTCCGCCGGTGGGCGGTTCCTGTCCTGGCAGCCGCCAACGCTTGTGATGATCCTCACCGACGGAGCTGATGGGTAACAGGAACTTCGTGCCATGGCTTGGAAAGACACCATGCTTTACAGCATCCTCGGGTTCAAGTGCCCGTATTGTCACGAGGGCGATTTCTTCGTTTCGCATCCGTACGACCTTAAACACACCGGGGACACGCATGATACCTGCCCGAAATGCCACGGGCGGTTCAACATCGAGCCGGGTTTCTACTACGGCGCGATGTATGTCTCCTACGCGATCGGAGTAGCCGCCATGGTCACGGTGTGGGTGGCCACAGCCGTGCTCTTCCCAGAAATGTCGCCCACGGCATTGGTGATCTCCATTCTTACCACATTGATCCTCGGCTCCCCGCTGTTCTATGCGCTCAGCAAGATCATCTGGGCGAACATCTTCTTCAAGTACAAGAGGCCTGCTGGACCCACCCCGGTGGTGAGCAAGGAGCAGCGTTGAGGCATGATGTTATCTTGGTTCCATGTTCGTTGATCCCACCCTACGCAAGGAATTCGACCAAGTCGTCATCCGCAAAGCCAATTCCGCCGGTACCGAGATCATGCGGGTGGGCGATACCATCACGCATATTCCCATCGTGGAGAAGGGAAGCCTGCGCATCCTTGCCCAGGATGGCGAAGGCCATGAACGTTACTTGTACCATATCCTGGCTGGAGAATCCTGCGCAACCTCCCTCACATGCTGTGTTTCAAAACGCCAAAGCTCGGTTCGCGCCGTTGTGGAGGAGGATGCGGAACTCCTGTTGGTCCCGGTCCGTTACGTGGACGAATGGATGTCCCACCCCGAGTGGCGCAAATTCGTGAACGAGACGCAATCGCAACGCTTCCAAGAGCTTCTGGAAGCCTTCGAGGTGGTGGCCTTCCACAAGCTCGATGACCAGCTCTGGTCCTACTTGGTCAAGCGGTCACAAGCCACAGGGGAGCGCACCCTTCACCTCACTCACCAACAGATCGCGGACGAACTGAGTTCACCGCGCGAAGTGGTCACCCGTCTGCTACAGCAGCTTCGCGCACGTGGAGCGGTGACCCTGGGCCGTGGGTCGGTGGAGGTACATCCGGAGCGCGTGTTGGTGTAAAGGCAATTGTGCTGGAGCGACCCTTTCCGGAAAAGGGCTCGGCACAGTTGATCACAAGTGCGGGGTCACCACCTGATGTAGTTGTGCCGCGCTCATGACACCGGATCGGCGCCAGACTTGTTGACCGCCTTTGAAGACGATCAAGGTGGGTACACCGCGCACCCCGAAAGCCTGCGCAGCCCCGGGGTTCTTGTCCACATCGACTTTGATCACGGTTGCGCGATCACCCACCAGGCCTTTGAACTCGTCCAGAATAGGCGCCATCATCTTGCATGGCCCACACCATTCGGCGAAGAAGTCGACCAGAACGGGCTTCTCTCCGTTGATGAGGTCCTGAAAGCTGGTGCGTTGCGTGTTCATTTCGCGTGGATCTCTTCGTACGTGATCTCCTTGTTGTCGGCCTCAACGTCCTTTCTGCCGGCTGGTCCACATGCACCTGCGAAGCAACCGATATTCAACACGGCCTGCGCCCCGAGCAATGCCGCCGCGAAAAGTGCGACCGGCTCATCACGCATGATGCCCGTTGCCAGGAAGACCAAGGCCAATACAGCTCTGATCACACGAGGCAGGTCCCAATTCGTCAACACGGTCCTCATGGTTTCCAGTCGTTATCGTGTTCAAGTCGAGTCGGCCAGCGCTCAGGACTTGCGCTCCTCACGCTTGAAGGTGTTCACCACCAGACCGCCCATCAGCGCGCCGTACAAGCTGCTGTTGACAGGACTGCTGGTGATGGCACACCCGTTGGTGCAGCCGAAATAGTTCCAGTACAGCCACCCCAGGCCAGCGCCGATCACTACGCCCAAGGCGGTGAAGAGGACAGTGCCCTTCATTTCTTCTTGCAGGTATTTATGCCGAAAGGTGCGTACAACGGACAGAAGCTCATCAAGCTCGTGGCCACGAACACGATGGCCAGCACAAGCAGCACGATGCCCAGTGTGCCCGGAATGACTCCCGTGAAGTACAAGAACGCGATCACTACAGCTACTACGGTGCGCAGGATACGATCGGTTGATCCCATGTTCGGCTTCATCGGTTCTGGTGTTTGGATGACAAAGATGACCGATCAAGGCGAGGATCACGGTGATGAACATCACCAAGGACCAGCATCATAGCCGCTAGGTTCGTTCCTCACAACGAACGACCTATGACCCACTTCCAACTCCTCGTCATCGGCGGCGGCAATGCCGGACTCTCCGCCGCAGCGCACCTGTTGCTTAAGGCGCCCAAGACCACTGTGGGCATCGTGGAGCCTTCGGAGAAGCACTATTACCAACCGGCGTGGACCTTGGTGGGCGGTGGCGCCTTCGATGTGAAGAAGACCGAACGGAACGAGGCCGACTTCATCCCGAACGGTGCAGAATGGATCAAAGGGGCGGCCGCGACATTCCAGCCGGAAACGAATGCGGTGACCCTCACCGATGGACGCGTGATCACCTACGACCAGCTGCTCGTCTGCCCAGGTATCCAACTGGACTGGGGTGCCGTGAAAGGTCTTCCAGCCGCCTTGGGGCACGACGGCGTGAGCAGCAATTACAGTCATGCCTTCGCACCGTACACCTGGCAGCTGATCAAAGGGTTGAAGAAAGGGCGCGCCATCTTCCACAACCCGCACACGCCGGTGAAGTGTGGAGGTGCGCCGCACAAGATCATGTACATGGCGGCCGATCATTGGCGCAAGCAAGGCGTGTTGAAGGACATCGACATCCAGTATTGGAGCGGCGCCGGCAAGCTCTTCGCGGTTCCGCACTACGAGAAGACCCTGCTGAAGGTGGTGGAACGCGGGGGCATCAAATTGAACTTCATGTGGCGCTTGGAGGAGATCGATGGGCCTGCGAAACGCGCGCGTTTCGTGGGCTTCGGTGAAGCGAACAAGGAAGAGGAGCGGTGGGTGGAATACGACATGATCCATGTGACCCCTCCACAGAGCGCGCCGGACTTCATCAAGAAGAGCCCGTTGGCCAACGCGGCCGGCTGGGTGGATGTGGACAAGCACACCCTGCGGCACAACAAGTACCCGAACGTGTGGAGCATCGGCGATGCCGCAGCCCTGCCGACATCGAAGACCGGCGCGGCCATTCGGAAGCAGACGCCCACGGTGGTCAACAACATCCTGGCGACCATGGCGAACAAGGCGATGCCCGCGAGCTACAACGGATACACCTCTTGTCCGTTGGTGACCGGCTACGGCAAGCTCGTGCTGGCGGAGTTCGACTATGACAACAAGCCGCAGGAGACCTTCCCCTTCGACCAGAGCAAGGAGCGTTGGAGCATGTACCAGTTGAAGCGTGAAGTGTTGCCGCGCATGTACTGGAACTTCATCCTGCGCGGTAAAGCGCAAGGGTGACGAAGGTCACGTTCGGCGCTGGCTTCGTGTCGTCACTTTGCGGCATGGAAACAACGACGAACATGCCCCGCATCGGCGACCAGGCTCCCGACTTCGAGGCGCTCACCACGACCGGACCGCTGAAATTCAGCGAATACATCAAAGGCAGCTGGGCCATCCTCTTCTCCCACCCGGCGGATTTCACACCCGTCTGCACCACCGAGCTCAGCGGCTTCGCGCAGAACAAGGAGTGGTTCGCTGCGCGCAACACCAAATTGATCGGCGAGAGCATCGATAGCATCCACAGCCATGTGGCCTGGGTGCAGGCCGTGCGCGAGAAGACCGGCGTGTACATGGACTTCCCGATCATCGCGGACATCGACATGAAGGTGGCGAAGCTCTATGGCATGTTGCACGAGAATGCCAGCAATACCGCCGCCGTACGTGCGGTGTTCTTCATCGATCCGAAAGGCATCATCCGGCTGGTGATGTACTACCCGCTGAACGTGGGCCGCAACATGGAGGAGATCATGCGCGTGCTGGAAGCCATGCAGACCGCGGATACCCACGGATGCGCCATGCCGCTGAACTGGAAGAAGGGCGAACAGGTGATCGTGCCACCGCCCAAGACCCTGAAGGACCTTGATGCGCGTTTGCAGGAGAAGGGCATTGAACTGATCGACTTCTACCTGGCGAAGAAGGACCTGCAGCCCGTTTGATGCGTTCTGCGGATAAGGATGGAAGGCTCCTACGGGGGCCTTCCCTCTTTACGGACCTTCGGCGCGCGTGATGATCATTACACAAGTCCCGAAAGCTGATGATCATCACGGTAACGACGGTTCGAGCCACGGAATTTTGTCGCACAGCAACACACAAGGCTCCTGTGCCTTCATCATCCAAACGCGAACGACCATGACCATCAAGCAGATCTATACCGGTTGCATCGCCCATGCGGCGTACTACCTCGAAAGCAACGGCGAAGCAGCCATCTTCGACCCACTGCGCGAAGTACAACCCTACATCGACCGCGCCGAGGCGGACCATGCCCGGATCAAGTACGTCTTCGAAACACACTTCCATGCCGACTTCGTGAGCGGTCACCTGGACCTGGCGAAGAAGACCGGAGCCACCATCGTGTACGGGCCTACGGCGAAGCCCGGTTTCGCTGCCCATGTGGCCACGGACGGCGAGGTCTTCAAGGTGGGCAAGGCACAGGTGAAGGTGATCCACACACCGGGGCACACCATGGAAAGCACCACCTACCTGGTGATCGATGAGAGCGGCAAAGAGCACGGCATCATCACCGGGGACACGCTCTTCATCGGCGATGTGGGCCGCCCGGACCTCGCACAACATGTCATCGCAGACCTCACGGAAGACAAGCTTGCAGGTCATCTCTTCGATTCCCTGCGCAACAAGATCATGCCGCTGAGCGATGACCTGATCGTGTACCCGAACCATGGTGCTGGCAGCGCATGCGGAAAGATGATGAGCAAGGAGACCACCGACACCTTGGGCAACCAGAAACGCACGAACTACGCGCTGGATCCGAAGCTCACCAAGGAGGAATTCAAGAAGGCACTGCTCACCGGACTCACGCCGCCTCCGGGGTATTTCCCGAAGAACGTGCTGATGAACATCCAGGGCTACGAAAGCCTGGATGCCGTGATGGAGCGCGGCAAACGCGCCCTTTCGCCGGACCAGTTCGAAGTGGTGGCCAACGAAGAACGTCCGTTGGTACTGGATACGCGGCCCGCATCCGTCTTCGCACAAGGCTTCATCCCCAACAGCATCAACATCGGGTTGGACAGCAACTTCGCCATGTGGGTGGGTGAAATGATCACGGACATCAAGCAGGAGATCCTACTGGTGACGGAGGTCGGCAAAGAAGAAGAGAGCATCATCCGACTGAGCCGTGTGGGCTATGACAACACGATCGGCCACTTGGAAGGCGGCTTCGAGGCGTGGAAGAACGCGGGCAAGGAAGTGGACAGCGTAGCACGCATCAGCGCAGAGGAATTCGCGGCACGGTCCTCCAGCAAGCCCCTTGTCTTCGATGTGCGCAAGAAGAGCGAATTCGACAGTGAACATGTGGAAGGCGCGGTGAACGTGCCTTTGAACAGGATCAATGATCACTTGGCCGAATTCCCGAAGGACAAACCCTTCATCCTGCATTGCGCCGGTGGCTACCGCAGTATGATCGCTGCGAGCATCTTGAAGGCCCGGGGTTGGAACGACTTCGTGGACGTGGAGAGCGGTTTCGCAGGCATCAAGAAAACCGGTGTGAAGGTGTCGGAGTACGTGTGCCCGACGACACTGTTATGATGGGATATCGAATGCATGGAAGGGCCCGGCTTCGGTCGGGTCCTTTTCGTTGATGCCTTGTGGAAGAGAAATGACATGGAGGAACGGATCACCATCACCTGTCGCGGAAAGCCCGGTCGATGGGTAACTTGCGCACTCGGCTGACCTAGATACCATGTGGCGCATCTCGATGATCCCGGTAGATCGGGAGTATGAACTGAAAGAGGAGTTGATCCTCCGCGACCACCTGGCGTTGGTCCGCACGCGCTTGGTCAACGAGCGCACGTTGCTCAGTTACATCCGCTCCACGTTGTACTTGCTCGTGGGTGGCCTTGCACTGCTGCAGATGGAAGACTTTGGTCGTATCCGTTGGGCCGGGTACACGGCTTTGTGCCTGAGCATCATCTTCGTCCTATTCGGGATCTACCGGTATATGACGCTGCGTCGGCAGTTGAACCGGTTCTATCCGGCTGGAACCTCGCCGATCACTGGGCCTGCGGTAGTGGACCATACGGGAGGTTGAATGCACAGCGGTTCCTCCGTGTGACGGCTGGTCGCTTGGTCGTGCTCGTCGGTCGGATCGCGAGATCTGCTTGTGGTGAGAACAGCGCATCCCACGGTTCATTCAGACCGACCAGCATCGGTTGCAACATCGCGGAACCATGTCTCGCCGACGCTCCATTGCATGACAGGGCTACCCCTAGCCGCACTGCACGGTCCACCGAGAGCGCCAACACCCTTGGTGCGTCCGTGAAAGCTTATTGCGGCTTTGTGCCAGCGCGATCTGATGAGCATGTGCGCCCCGTACTCCCTATGGCTTCTACCGTCGTCGTGTTCATCCAGCTCTGGCCCCTGACGATCATCAGCCCCTATCGTGATAACCGTGATACCTTTGTATCGTGAACGCGCGCCTGTGGTCCCTTCTTCCGATCCTCTGGGTCCAAGGGTTCTTGGTCAGTCCGGACCTGATGAAGATGCCCATGCTCTTCGCCCACTTTCTCGAGCATCAAGAAACGGCCGACGACCTTGACCTGTCCGACTTTCTTGCGTTGCACTATGCCAACGATGATCATCAAGCGGAGGACCACGAGGGCCATGAGAACCTGCCGTTCCACCACCATCATGGTGCGGCCCTTGATCAGCATGTGACCAAGGTGCTCGGTTCCGAACCTGCGCGCCCCGTGAGCTTTCCTGAGCTCACTGCTCGTGTGGCGACGGCCCTCCCTCTCGATGATGACCTGCTAGCCGGGCATCACGCGGAGCTTCTTCGCCCGCCCCGCGTCCTGGCTTAGTCCCAGGCCGGTCTCAGCATCTGTTCCTGTTCCGGTCGAGCCGTTGAGCCGCATCGCGCGGTTCGCGGTGTTTTCCACCTTTTCATCGGAACACCACCATGCTGGACCGCATCATCGCATTCTCCATCCAACAGAAGCTCATCGTCGGGCTCTTCGTTCTCGGCCTTATCGGCTACGGCGCCTACAACGTCACCCAATTGCCGATCGACGCCGTACCTGACAT
Organism: Flavobacteriales bacterium; assembly: GCA_016787985.1. Classification (GTDB taxonomy): domain Bacteria; phylum Bacteroidota; class Bacteroidia; order Flavobacteriales_F; family PHOS-HE28; genus PHOS-HE28. The sequence goes on from JAEUTC010000052.1 coordinate 28,802, forward strand.
CACCAACAACCAGGTGCAGGTGATCACCGTGAGCCCCGCGCTGGGCGCCGGTGACATCGAACGCCTGATCACCTTTCCCATTGAACAGGCCACGCGCAACGTGCCGGGGATCATCGAGCAGCGCAGCTTCAGTCGCTTTGGGCTCTCGCTCGTGACCATCGTGTTCGACGACGCCACCGATGTGTACTGGGCGCGGCAACAGGTCACCGAACGCCTGACCCAGCTTACCATTCCCGAAGGTCTTGGAAAACCGGAACTGGGACCCGTTTCGAGCGGACTCGGCGAGATCTTCCAATACGTGGTGAAGCCGAAGTCCGGCTACGAAGGCAAGTACGACGCCTCGGAACTACGCACCATCCAGGATTGGATCGTGCGGCGGCAATTGATCGGCACCGAAGGCGTGGCCGATGTGAGCAGCTTCGGCGGAAAACTGAAGCAGTACGAGATCGCCGTGGACCCGGAGCGGCTCGGTGCCATGGGCATCACCATCGCAGATGTCTTCGATGCGGTGGCCCGCAACAACGCCAATACGGGCGGTGCCTACATCGAAACAGGGCCGTCCATGCTCTTCATCCGCACCGAAGGCCTGATCAACGACATGGAGGCCATCCGCACCATCCAAGTGAAGGTGCTTCCGGACCATACACCGGTGTTGTTGCACGATGTGGCCGAAGTACGCTTGGGAACGGCTACGCGCTTCGGCGCCATGACCTTCAATGATGAAGGGGAAGTGGCCGGAGCGGTGGTGATGATGCTGAAAGGGGCCAATTCAAGCGCCGTGATCGAGCATGTGAAGGAGCGGATCGCCATGATCGAGAAGACGCTGCCCGAAGGAGTCACGATCGAACCCTTCCTGGATCGCACCAAGATGGTGAACAACGCCATCCACACGGTGGAGACGAACCTGCTGGAAGGCGCGCTTATCGTGGTGCTGATCCTGGTGTTCTTCCTCGCCAACCTGCGCGCCGGATTGGTCGTGGCCTCGGTGATCCCGCTGGCCATGCTCTTCGCCATCATCATGATGAACCTGTTCGGCGTGAGCGGCAACCTGATGAGTTTGGGTGCCTTGGACTTCGGCTTGATCGTGGACGGTGCGGTGATCATCGTGGAGGCGGTGCTGCACCGGCTTCATGGCCACGGGCATGGGCTGGGGACCGGCAAACTCGATCAGAAGCGGATGGACGAGGTGGTACGCGGTTCTGCGAGCCGCATGATGAACTCCGCCATGTTCGGGCAGGTGATCATCCTCATTGTGTACCTACCGATCCTGTCCTTGTCGGGCATCGAAGGCAAGATGTTCAAACCCATGGCGCAGACCGTGGCCTTCGCCGTGCTGGGCGCCGCGATCCTCTCGCTCACCTACGTGCCCATGATGAGCGCATTGTTCCTCAGCAAGAAGCTGGACCCGCCTGCCACATGGACCGACCGCATGATGGACCGCCTCGGCAACTTCTACCGTACTTGGCTGGACAAGGTCATCCGGAAGCCCATGCGCCTGGTGGTCGCTGCGGTGGTGTTGCTCATAGTGGCCGGTGGCATCATGGCGGCCATGGGCGGTGAGTTCATCCCCGAATTGGAAGAAGGTGACTTCGCGATCGACACGCGCCTTCTCACGGGAAGCTCGCTCACCAACACCGTGGAGACCTGCCAGAAGGCGGCGGGCATGCTGAAGGCGCAGTATCCCGAAGTGGAGAAGGTAGTGGCCAAGATCGGCAGCGGCGAGATCCCCACCGACCCAATGCCCATCGAGGCGGCGGACATGATGGTGATCCTGAAGCCCAAGAAAGAATGGACCAGCGCGAAGACATTCGATGAGCTCGCCGAGAAGATGGGCAGCACATTGAGCGTCTTGCCCGGTGTCACCTTCGGATTCCAATACCCTGTGCAAATGCGCTTCAACGAACTGATGACCGGTGCGCGCCAGGACGTGGTGTGCAAGATCTACGGCGAGGACCTTGATACGCTGGCCGCTTACGCGCACAAGCTCGGCGAGCTGGTGAGCAGTGTGGAGGGTGCCAAGGACCTGTATGTGGAAAGTGTGGGCGGTCTTCCGCAGATCGTGGTAACGCATGACCGCGCCGCCCTGGCCCGCTACGGCCTTGATGTGGAAGCGGTGAACGACGTGGTGCGCACGGCCTTCGCGGGAAGTGTGGCCGGACAGGTCTTTGAGGGCGAACGCCGCTTCGACCTGGTGGTGCGGGCACGTGATCGGAGCCGCAGCGACCTCAGTGATGTGCAGCGCCTCCTCGTGCCCACGCCCATGGGCAAGCCCGTTCCACTCTCCTTGCTCGCGGATGTACGCATCGAGGATGGACCCAACCAGGTGCAACGTGAGGATGCCAAGCGCCGCATAACGGTGGGCTTCAATGTGCGCGGCCGTGACGTGCAGAGCATCGTGGAGGAATTGCAGCGTAAGGTGGATGCGCAACTCGATCTGCCAGTGGGCTATTTCACCACGTACGGCGGGGCCTTCGAGAATCTTGTAGAAGCCAAGAAGCGCTTGAGCGTCGTGGTGCCACTGGCCCTGCTGCTCATCCTGCTGTTGCTCTACTTCGCCTTCGGTTCGCTGAAGCTGAGCCTGCTGGTGTTCAGCGCCGTGCCGCTCTCCGCGATCGGTGGCGTGTTCGCGTTGTCCGCGCGTGGCATGCCCTTCAGCATCTCGGCCGGCGTGGGTTTCATCGCGCTCTTCGGTGTGGCGGTGCTCAACGGCATCGTACTGATCAGCGAGTTCGAACACCTGGCGAAGAACGGCCTGAAGGATGTGGCCGAACGCATCCGGCAAGGCACGGCGACACGTCTTCGTCCCGTGTTGATGACGGCCAGCGTGGCCTCGCTCGGCTTCCTGCCCATGGCACTGAGCAACGGTGCTGGCGCTGAAGTGCAACGTCCGCTCGCGACCGTCGTCATCGGCGGCTTGTTGACCGCCACGCTGCTCACGCTCTTTGTGCTGCCTTCGCTGTACATGCTCGTCTATCGCAAGAAGGAGGGGCCAAAGCCGAAGGGACCTTCATCCGTGATCGCTGCGGTGCTGTTGGCTCTGTTGCTTCTTCCAGCAGGTGCGTTCGCACAGGACGCGCCGCGCATGGTCACCTTGGAACAAGCCGTGGACAGCGCCATGCGCAACAACCTCTACTTGAAAAGTGCTGCTCTTCGCAGTGAAGCCGAGGAAGCACTGATCGGTACGGCTTGGGACCTGCCGAGCACCACCATCGACTTCGAATACGGCCAGGTGAACACCAATGTGAACGACGACCGCATCAGCCTTACACAGAGCTTGGCCTTCCCGACCGTCTACACGCAACGGCGCAAGATGCTGAAGCACGGTGCGGCCGGTGTGCGTTGGGAACAAGCCATGCGCGAACGCGAGGTGCGTGTGCAGGTGCAGCAGACCTACCACGAAGTGTTGGTGCTCGGCGAACAGTTGCGCCTGTTGCAGGAAGCGGACAGCATCTACACGCTGGCCGTTTCCGGTGAGGAACAACGATTCGATCTAGGCTCCAGCAACGTCTTGCAACGCGCTACTGCACGTACGCAAGCGATGCTGATGCGCGCGCGCGTGCAACAAGTGAGCGCTGAAATGGAACAGGCGCGTACCCGACTTGCGCAACTGATGAACAGCATCGGTACCATGACCGTCGCGCCTATTCCGATGAAACAGACCGTCAATGTGATGCCCGATGAAAGTGCTGTGGCGAAGCACCCCATCGTGCGGTCGGCTTTGGAACAGGAAGCTTCTGCCGACGCGCGTTGGCGGATGGAGCGCTCCTCACTGCTGCCCGAGCTCACGCTGGGCGTTTCATCGATGACCCTCTACCAGTCGCCGTCCGTGCCGGATGGTTCGGTGATCTATGGACGCGATGAGCGTTTCACCATGGTGCGCGCGGGCATCGGCGTACCGTTGTTCTTCGGTGCGCATTCCAGCAGGAACAAGGCCGCACGCCTCGGTGCGGAACGCGCGACCAATGAGACGGAAGCGCTGAAGCAGGAGATCCGTACGCAACTGCAACAGGCCCGACAGCGCTACACCGCCCAACTCGCACGTGTGGAGGCCTTTGAACAAGGTGCCACGCAAGAGGCCGAACAACTGCGGCGCTCTGCGGAAGAGGCCTACCTCAACGGCCAGATCGATCGGCTGGAATGGAGCCTGCTCACCGGCCAGTCCATCACCCTTTCCATGGAATACCTCGATGCACTGCGGGCCTTGGGTCGCGCCAGCTTCGAGCTCAACGCTTTCAACGAACTCTAACATCCTCGCAGATCATGCGTCACTTCATTTCATGTTTCTCGAGTCGACCCATGGGGTCGACGGTACGGGTGCCGTTGATCGGCATCATCGTCATTCTGATGGCATTTGCGTCCTGTGGAACGGCTGAACCACCTGCCGATGCGGCCGCACCCGCACCATCCGGAACCACCGTCACGCTCAGCGCGGACCAACTCAAGAACGCAGGTATCGTCATTGGCAACGCCGAATGGCGCTCCTTGGGAACGCTGATGCCGGTACAAGGTGTGGTGGATGTGCCACCACAGAACCTCGTCAGCATCAGCGCGCCGCTCGGTGGCTACCTGCGCAGCACCGAACTGTTGCCCGGCATGGAGGTGCAGAAGGGCCAGACCCTCGCGATCCTGGAGGATACACGCTTCATTCAACTGCAACAGGACTACCTCATCGCACAAGGCAAGGTATCCATGCTCACGCAGGACTTCGAGCGACAGAAGGCCCTGAACGCGTCGAAGACCACGAGCGACAAGGTGTTCCAAGAGGCTACCGCCGAGCTGAACACACAGAAGGTGACCCTGCGTTCACTGGGTGAACAGCTGCGGCTCATCGGCGTGGATCCGACCGCACTCACGGCCGAGAGCATCTCGCGCAGCGTGGCCCTCCGCTCACCCATCCACGGTTGGGTTGCGAAGGTGAACGTGAACATCGGCCGCTACGTGCAGCCCACCGACGTGCTCTTCGAACTGGTGGACCCACAGGACATCCACCTCGCACTGACCGTCTTCGAGAAGGACCTGCCCCATGTGCGGATCGGTCAAGAAGTCCACGCGCGTCCCACGGCCCATCCGGATGACGAGTACGAGGCGGAAGTGATCCTCGTGGGCCGAAGCCTCGATGCCGATCGCAGCGCCATCGTTCACTGCCACTTCACCAAGAGGCACAAGGACCTGGTTCCCGGCATGGCCATGAGCGCCACGCTGGAGATCCGCACCGATACCGTGTGGTGCGTACCCGAGGAGGCCGTAGTACGCAGTGGCGATGGCCAAGCCGTGTTTACCGCCAACGCGGACGGCAGTTATTCCATGGTGCCTGTCACCGCCGGTGCCATCGAATACGGAATGGTGGAGTTGATGCGACCATCCGATGAACTACAACAACGCCCGCTGGTGGTGAAAGGCGCGTACACCCTGCTCTCCACGCTGAAGAACAGTGGGGAGGAATGAACCCGCGCATGAGTTCGATGCAATATCGTCGATCTTCAATAGCGCCAACGCTTCGCGATCCTCACCAAATGCAACATGATCGGCACTTCGATCAGCACCCCAACGACCGTTACGAGCGCTGCCCCGCTGTTGAGACCGAAGAGCGCGATGGCCACAGCCACGGCCAGTTCGAAGAAGTTGCTGGCGCCGATCATGCTGGCCGGTGCGCAGGTGCAGTAGTTCAGTCCCAGCCAGCGACCGCCCTTCCAGCTGATGAAGAAGATGAAGTAGGTCTGCAGCGTGAGTGGGATGGCGATGAGCAGGATGTCGAACGGGTTGGCGAGGATCTTCTGGCCTTGGAAGGCGAAGAGCAGCACCAGCGTGAGCAGCAGCGCGGTGATGGAGAGCGGTTTCAGCGCAGGTAGGAAGCGCGTCTTGAACCATGCTTCACCCTTGGTGCGCATGAGCCAGCGGTGGGTGAGGTAGCCGGCTACGAGCGGGATCACCACGAAGACGACGACCGAGGTGCTGAGCACGCCCCAGGGAATGGCGATGCCCGTGATGCCGAGCAGCAGTTGCACGATGGGGATGAAAAGCACGAGCAGCAGGAGGTCGTTCACGCTCACCTGCACCAGCGTGTAATTGGGGTCGCCGCCGCTGAGGTAGCTCCACACGAAGACCATGGCCGTGCAGGGCGCCGCGCCGAGCAGGATGGCCCCGGCGATGTACTCGTTCGCCAGTTCGGGCGTTATCCAGGCCGAGTAGAGCTTGGTGAAGAAGATCCATGCGAAGAAGGCCATGGTGAAGGGCTTGATCAGCCAGTTGACCACGACCGTAAGCCCGAGCCCCTTCAATTGCGGACCGATGCGCCGCACGCTGTCGAAGTCCACCTGTACCATCATGGGGTAGATCATCAGCCATATGAGAATGGCCACGGGGATGTTCACCGTGTTGATCTCCAGGTCGGCGATCATCTGCATGCTATCACCGGCCACTTCGCCGATGCCGATGCCTGCCGCAATGCAGAGCAGCACCCAGGCGGTGAGGTACTTCTCGAAGAAGCCGATGGTGGGAGCATTACCGCTCATGGGCTCAATTCTTAACCGCAGAGGGCGCAGAGAACGCGGAGGCGGAAGTGCTGGTGGTCAGGTGGAACATCATGGCTTTCCTGGTATTCTCTGCGTCCTCCGGTCCTCTGCGGTTATCAGCATTTCACATTGCGGCCTGCTGCATCACATACCATAGTTCGGCCGCGATCTCCAGACAGCGTTCGTCGTAGCGTGCGGCTTCCTCGGGTGTGCCATCGGCTTCCTTGGGGTCGTTGTAGGGCAGGCTGATGCGGTCCAAGGCGCCGAACACGATGGGGCAGTTCTTGTCGGCCTCCGAGCAGGTCATCACGGCGCAGAAGTCCTTTTTGGGGTTGGCCGCATCGTCGTACTTCTTGCTCCAGCAGCGTTCCGCGGCATGGTCCTTCGCGAACGACACTTCGCACACGGGGTTCTTGCCTTCGGGCTTCACCACTTGGAAACCGGCCCGCTGCACGGCCGCCACGGCACGCGGGTTGAATGCCGTTGCCTCTGTGCCTCCGCTGAAGGTGCGAACATGGTCCAGCGCGAAGTGCCACGCAGCGGTGGCCGCCCACAACTGGCTGAGGTGACTGCGTCGACTGTTGTGCGTGCAGATGAAGGTGAGGTCTGCGGTGGCGCCTACTGCCTTGCGCTCCTTCACGAAGGCGGCGATGAGGTCGAGGCTCTCTTTGCGCTCGGCAGGGATCGCTGCCACAGCGGGGATCACGCGGTCGTTCACATACCGTTGAAGCTCGGGGTGCAAGGTGCGGTCCATGGGTGTAATGGAGGTGAGCAACGACAGAAGCAGGGATGGGATGATCATAGTGAGGAGGTATGGCGTTCAGCAGCAGGTGCTATCGACCCCGCAACCACACGATTCGCCCGTGGCCAGCTTCACCTTCTCCGTGCCTTCTGCGTTCGGGGCGCAACACGCATCCTTCTTTTCCGGCGCCCCTGACTTGAACGCCGAAACCGTGATGCTGAAGATGCCCGTACCGCTGGCCTTGTAGGCTGCGATCTCCGATGCGCTCAGGTGGCGGGAGAGGATGTCGTCCGGCACGATGATCGGTTTGCGCTTCTGCACGCTCACCTGCTCGAAGCCGAGGTCGTGGATGATGCCGAGGTATTCGCTTTCCTGCAAGGCGCCGCTCACACAGCCCGCGTACATCTCCGCGCTGGCCCTCAGGGTGTCGGGGATAGCGCCTCGAAGAACCACATCGCTGATGCTGAAGTGCCCTCCGGGTTTCAGCACACGCAAGACCTCGCTCAAGGCCTTGCGTTTGTCCGGGACCAGGTTCAGCACACAGTTGCTCACCACCACGTCCACGATGTTGCTCGTGAGTGGCAATGCCTCGATGTCGCCCTGCCGGAACTCCACGTTCTGATAGCCGAGCTTGGCGGCGTTCGCCTTCGCCTTGGCCACCATTTCCGGGGTGAAGTCCACGCCGATCACGCGGCCGTCCTCGCCGGTCTCATGGCGCGCCACGAAACAATCGTTGCCAGCGCCGCTGCCCAGGTCAAGCACCGTATCACCCTTCTTGATCCCGGCGTATTGCGTGGGCAGTCCGCAGCCCAGACCGAGGTCGGCGTCCGGGTTGTAGCCTTCCACCTGGGTGTAGTCATCGGTCATGATGTTGTACACTTCGGTACTGCATCCACCTGCGCCACAGCAGCTGCTGGCGTTGGTGTCCTTGTCCTGTAGTGCGATCTCCGCGTACTTGGCGCGGACGAGGTTTTTAGTTTCTTGGGCGGTCTTCATGGCTGTGTGAGATATGGGCCGATCATGATCGGCCCGTACATGGCGTTGAGAGATGAGGGCGGATCATGATCCGCCCGTACATGATCTAGCAGCAGCTGTCAATGGGTTTGTAAGCGGCGAAAAGCTTCGCGAAAGCGGCCTCTGCCTTGGCCCATGTCTTCGGTTCGATGCAGTAGCACACGCTGGTGCCTTCCACGGTGCCCGTGATGAATCCCGCGTCCTTCAACTCGCGCAGGTGCTGGCTGATCGTGGCCTGCGCCAGACCCAGTTCTTCTACCAAGCTTCCGCAGACGCAAGTGTTCTGTTTCAGCAAGTACTGGAGGATAGCGATGCGCGCCGGATGACCCAGCACCTTGGCCCAGGTGGCCAGCTGGTTCTGCTGTGCAGTGAAAAGATCGGTCTTGGTGATGCCCATGGTCCTAATAGATCGCAATATTACGATATACCGATCCATCGGTACATGCCGATGATACGGATCCTTGGAAGGCCAACGTTCAGGGAAGCGCTACCCCGAGGCTCGTACGGCCGGGGACGAAGCGCAACGCTTCCACATGCCCCATCCAGTCGCGTTCGGCCGTGATGGCGTGGACATGGATGTTGGTGTCGTGATGGGTGAACACGGCTTTGTGCGCGGTGGAAAAGAACCCGACCGCTTCGGCTTCGATTCTGGAGCGCTGGAAGTGCTTGTTGTCGCGATGGGCATCTTCGGGACCCTTGACCACAGTCCCCAAGGGCACATCCACGATGTGGACTTCCACGTGCTCGAAAAGTCCGGATAACCGGAAGGCAAAGGGCGTGTTCAGACCGGCATAGCGCTCGGTGAGGAACCGGTCCAATCCGGCGAGGTCCGTGACACTATCCGGCAGCTGGACTTCCTGCCAGTGCGTCACCCGTTGATGAACGAAGAACGGCGCGGTGACCGACGGGTCCTGATCCACCACCATGGTGCCGCTCGTGTTCACGGTCGACGTGTGGACCGTGCCATCCACGACGAGCACTTCGCCGCGCAGGTATGCGATCGGACCAATGCCGAAGGTGCCCGGTACGGCCAGACTGTCCATGCTGATGAGACCGGCGAGTTGTCCGTTGAACATGGTGTTGCGCATAGCGCCCGTGGCGTACACGGGGCCATTCTGCGCCTGAAGGGGCAGCCACACCGCAAAGGCCATCACGAACGAGCTGATACACCTGTGCCGCATTGGAGAACGCTTCACCTACTGAACTACCGGCCTACCCGCGTTGGTCCACGCACCGATCCCACCGGCCATATCCACGACATCGGTGAAGCCCTGCTCCAGCAAGTATTCGCGGGCAGCGGCACTGCGGCGCCCCGATGCGCAATAGAGCAGCACGGGTTTGGTCTTGTCCAAGTTCGGCACCGCGGACTTCAATTCACCATTCGTCCAATCGTAGTTGCGGGCATCGGCCAGGTGGCCCCCTTGGAACTCGCCCGCCGTGCGGACGTCGAGCAGCTGTGCATCCTTTTCACCGAGGCGCGCTTCAAAGCCCGCTGGATCAACAGAGCCCTTGCCCTGTCCGGGAGCGACACAGGATAGAACGAAGACCGCTAGAAGGAGGAGGAGTTGGCGCATGGTTCGATATCTGGTGACGAAAGATAGGACCGTACCCAGGCACGGTCCTATCACTCATCGTCGATGGGATCACATCAAGTTGTTCACGCTGGTCCACGGCCCACCGTTGTAGACCTCGAATCCTTGGGCCTTCAGCATGTCCGCGGCCATGCCACTGCGCGCACCACTGCGGCAACAGGTGATCACAGGTTTGTCCTTGCTGATCTTCTTCAGTTGGTCCTGGAGGCGGTCCAAGGGAATGTTGATGGACCCGGCCACATGTCCGCCTTGGAACTCCTGTGGTGTACGCACATCCACGATGGTGGCACCCTGGTTGATCTTCTCGCGGAGGTCCACCTTTGGGCCGCCGATGCCGAACAATGTCTTGAACATGGTTGCTGTTGTTGTGCTTGAGCGGTACAAAGGTGAGGATACCTGTTGCGCCGGTCTGTGAGGGAGGTCACCGATCAGAACACGTAATTGATGATGAAGTCGGCGTGCAGCATATCCACCTTGTGGATGGACTGCCGGTCTGAAAGGTCATCCTCCACGGGTAGTTTGGTGAGGACCAGCAGTTGCACGGCCAGGCCCTTCCAGTCGCCGGCGAATTGGTACTGCGCGTTCACATCGAATTGCATGTAGGACGGCATCGCGTATTTGTTCAGCCGTACGTCGCTCAGGTCAGGCATCTGGTAAAGTCCACCATCCACCTGGATCCGCCAGCCGTTCTTGGCCTTCCAGATCAGGTTCAACGAAGCTGCGTCCACATCACCGGCACCCTCGTTGCGTTCGCGTGGAAGAAAGGTGAAGAACGGATCGCGCCCCCATTCGCGCGGCATCAAGTAGCGGCCGTGTGCCGTGATCCGGGTGTAGTTCAACTGCCAGCGGAACTTACCCAGTACATTGCGGAGGCGGCCGCTGAAGGCCCACGAAGACTCGGTTTGCGGCATGAAGAGCAAGGAGTCGCTGATCTCGCTGCGGTAGTGCGCGGCATCCTGCTTGATGGCCATTCCAGACAGGCTCCATTTCGCTTCCCGACCGCCGGCATCGAATTGCACCAAGGCACTGTTGAATACGTTCTCGGTGTGCAGGTTCCAAACGGTGAGGTCCACGTTCTTGTGGATGCGCTGTTTGAGGCTGCCCATGAAGATCCCCGCACTACGCAGGTGTTCTCCGTGTTGCGCTCCCTCGCCATAGACGTTGCGGCCAACGGGGAAAACGGACATGCTCTCCTCCACCAAGTACCATTCACTGGTGCCACGCGGCGCAACCCGGTAGATCCATCCGCCCTGCAGCGCGGTGCCCCGTGCCGTTCGGTGCTTCGCCCAGATCCCTTCGAAAAGGCTGGGGTGCATGCGGCCGTCCTGCGGGTTGATGAAAGGATTGTTGATCTCCTGCTTCCCGATGATGAGACCCGTACGACCGTTGCGCGCGATCCAGTCGATCTGGAATTCGTGCACGTAGGCCAGGTCATTCGTGCGCCGCGGTCGTACAACATCGAAGAGCCCGATCTCGTAGCGGTTGGCCACCCCGGTCACCGGATCGGGTGCGGTGAGATCGCTCGTCGCCAGATCGAAGGTGTAACCACCGCTCAATTTGAAACGTGCACCATGCCAACGTTGTGAGGCAAAGCCGAGTGTTCCACCGAATGCCACCGCATGATAGTCGGACGGTGCACCGTTGTTCACGGTGAGCATGTTGTATTGCCTGAAGCGGCCTTCGAGCTCGCCCTGCTTCATGATGTCGTACAGGTGGCTCGCTCCACGCAGGCTATCGTTGCTCGGGATGTCCTGCTCGCCGTGCTGCGCCTGCACGCCTGTGGACGACCCGAGGACAATCACAAAGCCCACCCCATACCGGCCGATGACCGACCAGCGCTGACCGCTCCCCCACATGACCTAGAAACCGGCTTTGATATAACTCCAGCCGTCCTCCTGCCGCTCCACGATGTGGATGATGCCGGCCTTCACGTAGCCCGCCTCTGCCATCACTTTCGCTCGATCCAAGTTGCGTTCCTTGATGGTGTTCTCACAAGCGAGGAACACGATGCCCTTGCCCACGAACTCCGTGATCTTCGTTTGGACGATGCTACGGTCCGTCATCAGTAGGTCCAAGCCAGGCCCGTGGCAGACCACTTCGAGCTGCATGCTGGGTGCGGCCTCCTTCATGTTCTTCAGTTGCCGCATCAGTCCTTTATGGACCAGCGTATCACCGCTGGTGAGCTGCATGATGATGTGGTGCTGCCGAGGGCTTTCCTGCGCGAACGCAAGACCGCTGATGAGGAAGGCGAAAAGAAGGAGGAGCTGCTTCATGGAGCAAAGGTCCGCGGGTCTTCAAGTTCACACTGTGACCTCTCTCACACGTCTTCCGGTCCATGGCTGCAGAATGAGGACGGATCATCTACTTTCACGGGCACCCAACCAAATGGCGGATCTTGGTGTCATCAGCCTGAAGGGCTTGCCCAAGGCATCCGGATCCCGCACAGGAAGGCCGGTTCGGAAGTTCAACGGAGGCTTGTAGGCAAGACCAGTAGTACCAGCCCTAACATGCTCAGGATCAGTAGCTCACTACTGGAACGGTGCATCCGCAAGGATAGCTCGGCCCAGTTCGAACTATACACGGTCCTGCGTGACACGTTACTGTCCGTAGCGCATCGCTACGAAAAGGACGTCCTACTACGGAAAGCCATGGTGAACGCCGCATTCTTGAAGATCCTGGAGCATTTGGTCAATAAGGACCCCGATGCCCCTATCGAGGCTTGGTGCCGACGGATCATGATCAATACGGTCTTGAATGAGCAACGCAACGACCGCAGAGCGAATGGACAGGGATACGGAAAACACGTTGAGATCGCTGATGAACATGCCCCAACAGCCTTCAATGGAGCGGAGGAGATGATCCAAACGGAAGAGCTTCGGCACATGATGGACCGCTTGCCCACCGTGACCCGTGCCGTATTCAACCTCTACGCCATCGATGGGTGGAAGCACAAGGAGATCGCGGCCACGCTTGGCATCAGTGAGGGCACGTCAAAGTGGCACGTGAGCCATGCACGGCAGGCCTTGCAGGAGATGTTGGGTGAAAGGCTTCGTTCTCACCTCAAACTGCGGATCGCATGAGCCAGAAACACTGGGTCGACGAGTTCTTCCGCAAACGGCTGGAGAAGGAGAAATTCGCCGTCGAAGAAGGCGAGCTCGAAGAGGTGCGCGCGCTGCTCCAGGGGCAGAACGGCACCACAACGCTCATCCGCGGTGGCCGCTTCTCCAAGTGGTGGCTCAGTGCGTTGATACCGGTGGCAGGGCTGTTGTGGTGGGGATACGCTGGCGACAGCACGGATGATCGCATTCCCCGGACAGCATCACTATCCAGTGAGACGGAGTACGTCGCTCCAGGATCGAAGAGTTCGCGCGTAGGCCAGAACGGGAACGGAACCGCTGCCACACCGCATCCGCTAGATGCGAACGACCTTGATCCAGCAAGCGTGCCTTCCGTGGACGCAGATGACACGGACAACGCTTTGGTCAATGGACGGAACAGTGTATCGGATGACTTAATTACATCCAACTCCACGAAGGCGGATCAGCCATCAAAGGCGAGTGGTGATCGGGCAGGAACGACCTTGACGGAACTCCGCGGATCCTCCAAGGGGTCGGATCACCTTCAGCAGAGCAGTGAACGATCCACGTCAAGCGACCCAGCCGTGTTCGAGGAACAGACCCGCTCGAAAAAGAGGAGTGCGGGCCTTGATGTGCACGCGCATGATGGAACGAGTCAAGAACGGACCATCGATCCTACTGGAAACTCACAGTTCGATCCATTTATCGAGCCCAAGAACCAAACAAGCCTGACAACCTCGAAAGCCACCGAGCAAACCGATGCGGCCACCACAATAGTTGGACAACCGCAGTCGCTCTTGGCCATCCAGCCTTTGAATGATGGACCGGCCACCATCGAAGCGGGCGTATCCGGTGACCCTGAAGTGTTGACCGACGACCAAGCAGACAACCCAATGTCCGCAGGGGAAAGCATGAACGTGGGGCTGCGCGGCCAGGGTAAGAGCGATGCCCCTTTCGTCTTCGGAGCAGAAATGGACCGCGTAGCCCCGCAACCGAACGACACCATCGACTCGGGGACCACTGACCGGACCACCGGTGTTGAGGCGCTGGAGGGCCTTCTTACGAGAATGCCCGACCATGAGAACGTTGCCTCCGGCGAAGCCATTTCGCGTGAGATCGAAGTCTTGGAAACGATGGCCTTGCTCGCGCCGCGATACATGCAAGTGGCCCCCGCCGCCACCCGACAGCCGATGAACCGGACGCTGGAAGTGATCAAGTTCCTATCCGCCGGTGAGTTGCACACGTTCGGTGCGCCTTTGAATGTTCGCACACGGACGAGTGGTGGTGGAAATTTGGGACCGGAAATGGGCTCGTTGTTCGGCTTCGAGTACCGTGTGCGCGTGAAGCGATTCACCTGGTCCACCGGCATACTCTACGGAAACTATGCGATCAGGACCGACCAAGGCGAAGCCGACCTCCAACTCGGTTTCGTGGAGATCCCCTTGCTCGGCAGCTACAAGCTGATGCGCGGGCGCTTCGGAGTCCTCCTCCAAGGAGGCTTGACCGCGGACCTGTTGTTCAGTTCCACAGGACGCTATCCGGCGGAGGAGGACCGCCGATCGGTGGGCTTCCCCGAGGATTCCTTCCGCACCACGAACTACTCCTGGCTGATGCGCCCACAGGCGGTGTATAATTTGGATGAGCACTTGAGCATCTCCGCTGGGCCGCTTTGGAAGGCACAACTCGGCGAGGTCGCACAGGAAGGTCCATTGGATGGCGCGCGCATCAGCAGCACGGGTATCACCATTGGGCTTTCGTGGCGTTTGGAGCGTGCAACGTTCTGATCGCTGAGGTCCATACATCGACTTTTAAAGAGCGAGCGCAGTATGTTGCAATGCGTGGTGCGGTATCACTGCACTGCGAGCAACGGAAATCACCGAATGCACCCAACCAACTTCGCGCCATCGGGGTTAGCTCATTGAACACCATCACTCCATGTCGCAACCGGATCTGGTCCTTCGCAAGCGGTTCTTCGGACATGCGTTAGGCATGCTGTGCGTGCTGATCACGACCGGAGCCTTGGGGCAGAACAGCATGGTGGGTGATGGCTTCGGTGGAAGACTTTGGTACAGACCCACGAATTACACGGTCGGCTCGTATAGTGCGTTCAGTCTTTGCTACGGTGATCCATGTGATAGCGCCAATAACCAGCTCTATGGATGGGGCGGGGACAACAATGGAGAGCTGGGCAATGGCACCGGCTCGAATTGTTCGATTGCACCAGAGCCGATACAGGAAATGGGCAATGTGCGTTACTACAGCACGGGCTATTGGATGGGGGCGATCAAGAATGATGGAACTGGATGGGTATGGCAAGATCCCTTTCTCCCTGTTCCAACCCAAGTGATCACAGATGTGAAATTCGTCGATGCCAGTTCAGCCGTAGTGAGCTTCGTGAAGACTGACGGTACTATCTGGAGCATAGGCGTCAACGCCTTCGGCCAGTTCGGTGATGGAACGATATCTGGCGCGACTATCACGCCAGTTCAAATGATCGGAGTTACGAATGCAGTACGTGTGGCTGTTGGTCTGTTCACGAACTATGCGCTATTGAATGACGGGACCGTCATGGCTTGTGGAGCGAGCACACATGGGCTCATGGGCATATCCGATGTACAAGACACTTCTACCTACAACCCGAACGCCATCCCGGTACCTGGTCTCTCCAACATCGTAGACATCAAGGCTTCGTCCTTGTCCACGGCTGCGTTGGATGCCAATGGCGATGTATATACCTGGGGGCAAGGAGGATACACGGGAGACGGTGATTGGGTCGTCGACTCCATTCCCGAGCTTGTTCCTGGCCTCAACGACATTGTAGCTATCAGCGCTTGCACAGACGGCGTTCACACACTTGCTCTGGATGTGGATGGCAGGTGTTACGCCTTCGGCAACTACAACTTCAGTTCATCGGAGCTGGTGCCGGTGCTGATCGCCACTGATGTGGTGGATATCATGGCCGGTGAAACGTTCTCCTACATCGTGAAGTCCGATGGGACGTTGTGGGCGGCGGGATGGTCGCTTTGCGGTTCTGTCTTCCTGGACCAACCGAACCACGGTCAGACCGATCCACAACTTGATCTCATTCAGCTGGATCCTTCGGCAGTGCCAGGTAGTTGTCCGATTGTAGGTACGGTCGCCATCCCCACAGCCACGTGCAACAGCGGCACCATCACCGTCCACCACTTCGGTGGGCAGGAACCGTACAGCTATGATATCGGTACCGGCCCACAACCAAGTAACGTGTTCACAGAGGTACCCTTGGGCACTTACAGTGTGACCGTTACGGATGCCAATGGCTGCGTGATCACGGTGCCATGCACGGTGGATCCCAATGGCTCCGTCCCCATCGTAGCGGACACGGTCTCGGTGACTACATGTACGGAGGAGGGATACACCTTGCCTTCGGGAACAACGGTATTCGCATCAGGCATCTATACGGATACGGTCTATTCCGACCTGGGCTGCGACACCGTGCGATCCTACAACGTGACACTGAATGACGGTTACCCTCTCTTGAACTGGCAGATCACACTTTGCGAGGGGGAGGTCTATACCCTACCGAATGGCGAGCTGGCGACAGCTCCGGGCGAGTTCTTCATTGACACGCTGGAGTATGAGAACGCATGCGACACGCTCTTCAGCGTTTCGCTTATCCTCTCCACATCACCACCGCTCGAGATCTTCGCTTACGCGACGGACTCTGTTATTACACAGGGAGAAGGTACGCTTCTCATTGCCATGACCGGCGAAAGCTACAGCTGGTTCCCAAGCGGAACTCTGAGCTGCTCTGATTGCCAGATGCCCACAGCCACACCAACTGGAACCACGGAGTATTGTGTCATATTGGACGATGGCAATATCTGTTCTCCGGATACGGCCTGCGTTGAAATAGTGGTTCTGCCAGCCACACGACCGCTTTGCACACCGGACAACATCTTCGTGCCCTCAGCCTTCAGCCCCAACGCCAGCGATAAGAACGACCTGCAGTGCGTCCTTGGTGCGGAATGCATCGCATCAATGCGCCTGGGCATCTACAACCGTTGGGGCAACAAGGTCTTCGAGAGCACAGATCCCAAAGCCTGCTGGGATGGAACCTTCAATGGCTTAGCACTGGATCCGGCGGTCTTCGTCTACCACTTGATCGCTACGTTGAACAACGGCGAAACGCTGGAGCGGCAAGGGAACGTCACGTTAATACGATAAGGTGGTCCGATCGGCAGCGGGACCCAACCACATCAGCGGATCCCGGGTTAGTAGGTTGAAGCCTTGTGAGCGCAAGCCAACACGCCGAGCACAGAACCGAACAACCATGATCATACCACGTTCCACCTACCACGCACGTTGCACGTACTTGCTCGGCGCATGCATCTTCGCCGGGGGAAGCCTCTTCGCCCAGGACGGCGTGCTCGATATCACCTTCAGTGGCGATGGGCAATACGGCTTCATGCCGCAGATCCCCGACGTGATCACCACGGAGATCCTGGAGACCAATGGGGACATCTTCGCCTTCCTAACCCCCGTGAACGGAACAACTTCCTCCTACATCATCAAGATGAATGAGAATGGATCGTTGATCAGCGACTTTGGCCAAGGCGGCATCCTCGAGCTTCAGGACATCGGCATTTCCGATGCGGTCATCGCCGCGGATGGTGAAGGCCTCCTTCTGCTCATCTCGGACACCGATGGCTTTCTGATCGGTACCATGGGCCTGAACGGTGCGATGGCGGGGCCATGGATGCCGGTGACCACACCGGAGGCCGGCGCTTTCGCCAAGATGCTCGTAGATGACCAAGGCCGCATCGTGATCGGGATCAGCGCCTTTTTCAATGGCGACAGCTTCGGCCAAGTGCTCCGTTTGCAGCCTGACCTTTCGCCGGACATCAGTTTCGGTATCAACGGTACGGCCCAGACCCCGGATTCGCCCTTCTGCTTCCCGCTCATGGAGATCGACCGACTCGGGCGCATCGTGCTCGGAAGCTCTCAACCTGGCTGCGGCAGCCTTTGGCGATTCAACACCGATGGCACCTTGGATGATTCCTTCGACTACACGCTCGACCTCATGCCCTTCATCCAGGACAGCTGGATCATCGATCTTGCCGTCGCACCGGACAATTCCATCTATCTGCAACCGAACACCTATGGCTATGCTTCCTACCTCTTCAAACTGCAGGAGAACGGATCCGTGGATACCAACTTCGGTATGGGTGGCCACATCATCCTCGAGGACCCGGAACCGCAATGGTACACGGCGCCGGATGAGCTGTTGATCGAGCCCGGCGGAGGCCTGATCGTGATGGCGCCTGCCTATCTGAACGGTTCCATGCAGGGCAAGTGGCTTGCCCGCCTGGACGCATCGGGCGCGCTCGACCCCGACTTCAACCCAGGCATTCAGCCCATCGACGACCAGGGCTACGAGCTGCGGCTCAACTTCCATTGCGCCTCCTTGCAGGCCGATGGCAAAGTGCTGAGCATGGACCAAGTAGGCAAATGGCAAGGCGGAAACCTGTTGGGCTGGGCACCGCTCATTACGCGGTTCACGAACGAGAAGGGTGCGGTCGGGATAGCGCCTAACGATGAAGGTCCGCGCGTAGAACAAGCCATCGCTTATCCGAATCCGACCCAAGGTGTAACGACCTTGCGCGCAACAGGTCATGAAACTTGGCAGCAAGCAACGGTGGTCATCACCAGCACGACAGGTGCGGTGGTGCTGGAGGGCCAACTGGTGAACGGAACCATTGATGTTTCCACTTTGGCTGGTGGAGTGTACACCTGCCGAGTGCGGCACGCCGATGGTTCCGTGCATTCAAGGATCGTGAAGGAGTGATCCGGTATGGATGTCGGAGCGCTTGTATTCCATTCATATGACACGGACCCACACATGAACACATCACCATCCATCATCAAGTATTTGGCCATGGCCATCACCGTACGGATCTGCCTGGTCCCTTGCTGTTCGCACGCACAAGTCACCACGGAAGTGGAATGGCAACGATGCCTGGGAGGGAGTGACGCGGAGTGGGGCAGCAGAATACGGCCGACCAGTGATGGCGGCTTCATCTGCACGGGCTTTGGGTCTTCTTACGATGGCGATATGCTAGGGAACCATGGCACGGATGACATGTTCGTCGTCAAGCTCAATGCGGACGGGGCCGTGCAATGGAAGCGTGTGCTGGGGGGGTCGCTCTCCGAATTCGGATTCGACTGTATGGAGATGGCCGACGGCTCCTACATGATCGTGGGAAACAGCTACTCGACAAATGGGGACCTGACCACGAATCAGGGCAACCGGGATCTTTGGGTGGTCAACCTCTCACCGAATGGTGAGATCATCTGGCAGCGCACCTATGGTGGATCGGGTACAGAGCTTGGCGGAACGATGCTCGGAACATCGGACGGTGGTTTCCTGCTGCAATTGACAACAAGCTCGAACGACGGGGATGTGGTGGGTTTCCATGATGGTGTGGGCACACAGGATCATTGGCTTCTTAAGATAGACGGTTCCGGCGCCGTAGTTTGGAACCGTGCCTTGGGAGGCAGTGGCTTCGATGCGGGCAGCAAGTTGATAGAGACCGCTGACGGAGGCTTCTTGGTGATCCTACAAACGGAATCGACCGATGGGGACATCACCAATTACCATGGCAACACGGATTGTTGTTTGGTGAAGCTGAGCCAGACCGGGAACTTTCAATGGTCGCGTTGCGTTGGTGGCACCCAGCGGGACAATGGGTTCGACATCTTGGAACTCGACAACGGGGACATCATGTTCCTCGGAGCGACCGCGTCGAGTGATGTGGACATAACGCTGAACCAAGGTGGATACGACGTGTTCCTCGCGAAGCTCACGAGCACAGGCGCGTTGCTCTGGGTGCGCACCTATGGCGGATCAGTGGACGATGACTGCCGAAGTATGGTCCGCACGGACGATGGCGGCTTCTTCCTGGCCGGCTCTTCCACATCCAACGATGGCGACGTATCTGGCAATCAGGGGGGCGGCGATGCATGGCTCTTGAAGGTTGATGCGAACGGTGTGCTTGATCGGCAGCGCTCTTACGGCGGCTCCATGAATGAATGGACGTTCTTGTATGGAATGGATGATGGAGGTTTCCTCCTATCGGGCATCACCGAAAGCAATGATGGTAATGCGGTGGGGAACCATGGCGAGAACGACCTGTGGCTGGTCAAGGTCGCAGCCACTGGGGATCTTATCTGGCACCGCTGCCTCGGCGGGTCGAACGTCGACTGGGGCTACCTACAGGCAAGCTCATCTGATGGTGGTCATGTGGCCATCGGCTACACCGAATCCAACGACGGCGATGTATCGGGCAACCATGGTGGACGCGACATGTGGGTGGTGAAACTGAAGCTGACTGAGCCCACCGTTCCTTCAGAATGTGCGCTCTTCGTCCCCAGCGCCTTCAGCCCCGATAACAGCGCCAAGAACGATGCACAATGCCTTTACGGTACGGATTGCATCACCTCCATGACCTTCAACATCTTCGACCGCTGGGGCAACAAGGTCTTCGAGAGCACCGACCCCGAGGCCTGCTGGGATGGCACCTTCAACGGGCAAGCGCTTGATCCTGCGGTGTTCGTCTATCACTTGCGCGCGACCTTGGCCAACGAAGAGGTGGTGGAGAAACAGGGGAACATCACGTTGGTGCGATAACGAACTGATCTGTTGAACCCACCCAACCACCGTCTGAAAAGCGGGGTTAGTTGAATGAAGAACACCGACCGGATGCCCATTTACCCCCTACCCCACTTGATGCGGCGCCGAAGAATGACCGCAGCCATGCTCCTCGGTCTTGGTCTTGGCGGAGTGAACGCTCAAATAACCCCTGAAATTGAATGGCAGCGCTGCATCGGTGGCAGCGACCTGGATCAGGACGGCACCGTAGTTGAGACCAGTGACGGCGGCCTTGTTTGCCTCGGGTACACCAACTCCACCGACGGCGATGCTGCGGACAACCATGGCGATCGGGACATCCTTGTGGTGAAGCTGGATGCATCCGGAACACTGCTATGGAGACGGTGTTTGGGCGGTACCGCCGGGGAATACGCCAATGGATGCATCGAAGCGTCCGATGGGTCGATCATGATCCTTGGCAATACGCTTTCCGCCGATGGCGACGTGACCATGAACCAAGGTGAGAATGATCTTTGGGTGATCAAACTTTCCCCGGCGGGGAACATCGTTTGGCAGCGGACTTATGGCGGTAGTGGTGATGACATCGGTTACGGGATCCAAGAGACTGCTGATGCAGGCTTCATCCTCCACGGTCCTACCACATCCGCTGATGGGGATGTCGTAGGCTCGCTGGCCAGCCCTGGAGGTCAAGACCATTGGGTGTTGAAGATCAGCTCCTCCGGGGCGTTGGAGTGGAGCCAGGCATTGGGCGGCACCCAGAGCGATGTAGGTAACAAACTGATCCAGCTGTCCGATGGGGGCTTCCTCCAGTGCTTCTCAGCCGTTGGATCCAACGACGGTGATGTGACGAACAACCATGGTGGACAGGACGCTTGGCTCGTGAAACTGAGTGCTGGAGGTGCCATTGAATGGGCGCGCACCATCGGTGGAAGTGCCGGGGACTTCGGGAATGACGTGCTGGAGTTGGACAATGGTGATCTCCTGTTCGCCGGAAGCACGCGGTCCAATGATGGGGATATCCCGTCGAACCAAGGCGAATTGGATGCGCTGTTGGCGCGGATCAGTAGCACAGGCGTTGTGCAATGGGTGCGCACGTACGGTGGCTCCATGGATGACGGACTCGTGGTCATCGAACCCAAGGGCAATGGGAACTTACTGTTGTCCGGTTCCACAGCATCCACCGACGGTGATGTGACCAACAACAATGGGGCTACGGATGCCTGGTTGCTCGAGGTTGATGGGAACGGATCACTTCTTTGGCAGCGTGCGTATGGCGGATCCGGATTCGAGCAGTGCTACATGTTCAGTGCCGATCAGAACAACCTGGTATTGAGCGGCGTCACCAACTCCACCGATGGCCCCATGGCCGACAATCACGGCGACCTGGATATTTGGATCGGAGAATTACCGGGATCCGGTGTTGCACAATGGCAGCGCTGCTTGGGTGGGTCCGCTCAGGAGCGGGGCCTTCTGCAAGTGCGAACCGACGACGGTGGATACCTGATCGCCGGGTACACCGATTCTAACGATGGTGATGTCTTTGGCAACCACGGCAGCCGGGACATGTGGGTGGTGAAGCTCAGGGTCACGGAACCCGCGGAACCACCAGCGCCTGAAGAGCCCTTGGAATGCGCGCTCTTCGTCCCCAACGCCTTCAGCCCCAACAACAGCACCACCAACGATTCGCACTGCATCTATGGAACCGATTGCGTCACTTCCATGACCTTCAACATCTACGACCGCTGGGGCAACACCGTATTCGAGAGCAGCGACCGGAACGCTTGCTGGGATGGCACCTACAACGGCCAAGCATTGGATCCAGCGGTGTTCGTCTACCACTTGAGCGCGACCTTGGCCAACGACGAGGTGGTGAAGAAACAAGGGAATATCACGTTGGTCCGCTAACACACGCATCGACCCAAAGTACCATCATCATGAAAGCACATGTACTCCACCTCCTTGGTTTGGGGCTCCTACTATCCAGTGCGCTGAATGCCCAGGACATCCACTTCACCCAGTATCAGCTGCAACCGTTGCTTCAGAGCCCGGCGATGGCAGGCATCGGACACGACCTACGTGCCGTTCTGCAGCACCGCAACCAGTGGGCGAGCGTCACCACGCCCTTCAAGACCACGGCCTTCAGCTATGATATGCGGCTGAAGCAGAAGCGGGGAAAAGCGGGATTCCTCGCATTCGGGGTGAACTTCTTCAGCGACGATGCCGGTGATGCGAACCTGCGATCCGCACAAGGCGGATTGAGCGTGGCGTACCACATCAAGACCGGCGAGAACAGCACCATTGGAGCCGGTCTCTTCGGAGGCTTCGGGCAGCGCAGTATCGATCCCAATGGTCTGCAGTGGGGCGAGCAATACGACGGCAGCGCCTACGACGCCTCACGCCCGACCGGTGAAGCCCTGATGGCCTCCTCCATCACCTTCCTCTACCTCGGTCTGGGCGGCACATGGCATTACAACAGCGAGGCTGGTGCGAATGATGTAGTGGCGGACCAGAGCACACAAGCGACGATCGGCTTCGGCTATTTCCATGTGACACGACCAGAGTACACCTTCCTTGGCGCCGAAGAGCAGCTGTACGCCAAGATGGTCCTCCACGGAAATGCACGGTTCTCCATGGGCGAGGGGAACTCAGCGATCGTTCCGAGTTTCCAATACACCAAACAGGGACCCTCCACGGAATTCATGCTCGGGGCTTTCTTCCGCTACGTGCTAACACCTACCTCCAAGGTAACGGGTATCAACAAAGGCTCCGCCATCTCACTGGGACCGGTGCTTCGTGCAAAAGACGCCGTCGCCATCGCGGCCATGGTGGAACAAGGCCGTTTCGCCCTCGGGCTCAGTTACGACTTGAACACTTCGGCGCTGCGGCAGGCGAGTAATGGGCTTGGCGCCTTCGAACTGGCGATCCGCTTCGTCAATCCAAGTCCGTTCAACAACAAGTCAAGGTCGCGTGATTGATCGACGACGCTTCGGTGCCGGCTTCATCGTCCGGTGTTTGGTTGCGGTGTTGGCCGGATGCTGGATAGCCCCAGCATCCGGTCAGCCTGCGGTGAAGAACGACACCGCCAAGGTGGCCATCAAGAAATTGATGCCTCCACTGAACACCCCGTTCAACGATTTTGCTCCCGTGATCAGTGCCGACGGAGCGACGATGCTGTTCACCAGCAACCGCCCTTCCACCGAACGCGAGCAGGCAAAAGGCAAGGCCGGAAAGGAGAACATCTATCAGGTCAGGTTGGATCCGCGAAAGAGGAAATGGGGCCCGCCAGAACTCTTGGGTGCTGCCGTGAATGCTCCTGGACGGAACAACAGTGCGATCGCGCTCTCCCCGGACGGCCAACGCATGCTGGTCTACCGCGATGATAGCGAAGGCAACGGCAATATCTTCGAATCGGTTTTGAACGGAACGGAATGGTCAGAACTGGCAGAGCTCCCCGAGCCGATCAACAGCGAGGAACACGAATCATCCGCTTGTTATTCGCCCGACGGACGCACGATCTACTTCGTGAGCGACCGCACGGGAGGTGTGGGCGGGAAGGACATTTGGTATGTCACTCGCAACGCGGCGAATAAGTGGGGTGGCCTGAAGAACCTGGGGCCGATCATCAACACCAAGGAGGATGAGCAAGGTGTCTTCCTGCACCCCGATGGTCGCACGCTCTACTTCAGCAGCAAGGGGCATGGTGGCAATGGTGGGTACGATCTGTACGTATCCAAACACGATGAACAAGCCTGGGGCGAACCGCAGAACCTGAGCGCACCTTTGAACACATCCGGGGACGATCTTTATCTCGTTCTCCTCGCCGATGGCAAGACCGCTTACATGAGCAGTGAGCGCAGCGGTGGAATGGGCGAAAAGGACCTGTATGAGGTGAAGTTCACTCCACTGCCCGGCCGTAAAGCACAAGACCCTTTGCTCACTGTACTGAAAGGCCAGGTGATCGACGAAGAGACCACGCAACCCGTGGAAGCCGCGATCGCGATCACGGACAATGCGAGCAAGACCAAGGTGGGCGACCAACGTTCCAACAGCAGCACCGGCAACTTCCTGCTGCCACTGCCCACCGGCAAGGACTACGGCATCAGCGTGCAGGCCGATGGGTACCTCTTCCACAGCGAGAACATCAACATGCCCGATACGGGTGGCTACAAGGAGGTGGTGAAGGTGATCGA
>JAEUTC010000109.1 GCA_016787985.1 Flavobacteriales bacterium
ACGCGTTGTTCAGCCTGGCTCAGCGAGAGCATGTCCGGCACGATCTGGATCTTGGCCAGTTGATCGCCCTTCTTCACCTGTTGGCCCGCTTCCACATAGAGTTCGAGGATGATGCCGCTCACCACCGGTTTGATCAGCACCTCCTTACGCGGTACGATGCTGCCGTTGGCCACGGTCTTGCGCACCAGTTCATGCTTGCGCGGTTTCTCCACGTTGAATTCCAAGGGCTTCTCCACGCTCTTCTGATAGAGGAACCACAAGGTCCAAAGGAAGAGGCCGAGCCCAAGGACGATGAAGAGGATGCGACGGAAACGTTTCATAGGTGCAGGTGATGATGGGTTCAGGTGCCGCTGCGCAGGGCTTCCACGGCACGGATGGACAAGGCGCGACGGGCGGGTACGAGGCCGGCGAACAGGCCACAGATGATGAGTACGACCAACGATACCACCGCCACGGTGAGGTCCACTTCGGGTCGGGCGAAAAAGTCGCTATCGATGCCCATGGCATTGATGCCTTCAAGCAGGAAGACACCACTTACGAGTCCGATGTAGCCCGCGATGAAGGTGAGGGTAAGGGCTTCGAGCAGGATCTGCACGGTGATGTTGGTCGGAGTGGCACCGAGGCTGCGGCGGATGCCGATCTCCTGCGTACGCTCGCGTACGATCACGAGCATGATGTTGCTCACACCCACCACGCCGGAGATGAGGGTGAGGATGCCCACGAACCAGCCCAAGCCGGTGATGGCGAGGAAGAGGTTGTTGGTCATGTCGAACATCTCCTCCACATTGAAGCTGCCGAAGGCCATCTCATCATCGGGGTGCACGCGGTGCTTCTCGGCCATCATGCGCTTGATGGACTTCTCAAGGTCGCCCGCCTTCACGCCCGGTTTGGCGGTGATGGCGAACCAGTGCACCTGGTTCATGGCATTGAAGGCGTGCTGGAAGGTGCTGAACGGCACGTAGATGGTGGCGTCCTGGTTCTGGTCCATCTCGGCCGTGGCCTTGGTCTTGTGGGTACCCACCACTTTGAAGTAGACACCATTGATCTTGATGAAGGTGCCGAGCGGGTCCTCTTCGGTACCGTAGAGCACATCCACCACGCGCTGACCGATCACGCACACCTTGCGCGCATCGGCCACGTCCTTCTCGTTGATGAAGCGCCCGCCGGTGATGCCGGTGCCTTGGATGCGCATGATGTCGGGCATGTCGCCGTTCACGTTGAACGGACCGGTCTTGCCGTTGTACACCACGTTGTTGGCGCCGTTCCAGCCGCCGAGTTGCAGGCGCGGAGCCAGCGCGTCCACGCCCGGTATCCGCTGGCGTATCGCCTCTACATCGCTGTTGTCGAAGTCGAAGTTGCGGCCACGCGGGAAGCCCGCATAGGGCAACGAGGTCACCTGGGTCCAGATGAAGCAGCTGTTGCTGGCCCATCCGCTAAAAGCCCTGTTCACGCCATTGGCCAGACCATTACCGGCCCCGAGCATGAGGATGAGCATGAAGATGCCCCAACCCACGCCGAAGGCGGTGAGCGCGCTGCGCAGCTTGTTGCGGCTCAGCGTTTGCCAGATCTCGCTCCAACGATCGCTATCGAACATGGTGTTGAATACAAGGGACAGG
>JAEUTC010000130.1 GCA_016787985.1 Flavobacteriales bacterium
AGCGAGCCGCCCCAGGTGGCACCCTTGCCGGTGAACACGCCGGTGAACTCGTTGCGCAGGCGCTTGTCCTGGCCGAACATGAAGCCGATCTCGCGACCGCCCACGCCGATGTCGCCGGCGGGCACGTCGGTGAACTGGCCCACGTGGCGCCACAGCTCCGTCATGAAGCTCTGGCAGAAGCGCATCACTTCGCCGTCGCTCTTGCCTTTCGGGTCGAAATCGCTACCGCCCTTGCCACCGCCCATGGGCAGCGTGGTCAGGCTGTTCTTGAAGGTCTGCTCGAAACCCAGGAACTTCAGGATGCTGAGGTTCACGCTAGGGTGGAAGCGTAGACCGCCCTTGTAGGGTCCGATGGCGCTGTTGAACTCGATGCGGAAACCGCGGTTCACCTGCGTGTTGCCTTTATCGTCCACCCACGGCACGCGGAATATGATGGTGCGCTCGGGCTCCACCATACGCTCGAGGAGCATCTTGCCCTTGTACTTGGGGTTGGCCTCGATGAAGGGGATCACCATTTCGG
Organism: Flavobacteriales bacterium; assembly: GCA_016787985.1. Taxonomy (GTDB): domain Bacteria; phylum Bacteroidota; class Bacteroidia; order Flavobacteriales_F; family PHOS-HE28; genus PHOS-HE28. The sequence continues at coordinate 521 of JAEUTC010000130.1, forward strand.
CCACTTCGTGCACGGCCTGGAGGAATTCCGGCTCGTTGCCGTTGCGCTTCTTCACTTCGGCCATGAAGGCATCAACGGCCTTGTTCGACTTTGCCATACGGGGGTGTTTTGGGGTGCTTTGGTTGAAGCCGCCTTCGCTGGTGCGCAGGTTGGCTAAAGCAGGCGCAAATGTAGGTGGGGGGAATGCATGGGCAAGAGGCCGAAGAAGTTGACCGGTCCCGGCCTTAATTCAACCGATACACCTTCCCCGGCAAACTGCGCACCACGCCGTTGAACTCCATGTTCAACAACAAGCCGGATACCTTGCCTTGTGGCCATTTGCTCTTCACACAGAGGTCGTCGATGTGCGCACTGCCCTGTGCCTTGATGATGTCCACGAGGGTCTGCTCATCGGGTAGCAGCTCCGCGAAGAGGGCAGCTTGCACGGGCGCTTTCTTCTTCTTCGGCAACCATTCCATGAGGGTGATCACATCCTTGGCGCAAGTGATGAGGGCGGCTTTGTTCTGTTGGATCAGCTTGTTGCAGCCCTCGCTCCGCGGGTCGGTGGGTCTTCCGGGGAAGGCGAACACGTCGCGATCATAGCTGCTAGCGATGTCGGTGGTGATGAGGCTGCCGCCCTTGGGGCCGCTCTCCACCACGATGGTGCAATCACTAAGTCCCGCGATCACGCGGTTGCGCGCGGGGAAGTTGCCCGGAGCGAAGGGAGACCCGCTGGGAAGTTCACTCACCAATGCGCCCTGCTTCACCATTTCCTTCGCGGAGGAGGCGTGTTCGCCGGGGTACAACTTGTCGAGGCCGTGCGCCACGCAACCGATGGTGGGCATGTCATTCTTCAACGCGCTTCGGTGCGCCACGATATCGATGCCGTACGCGAGCCCACTCACGATGGTGGCATTGCATTCCTTCAGTCCTTCCACCAATTCCACACAAAGGCGTTTACCCTGTTCGGTGGGTGTGCGCGTGCCCACGATACTGACCATGTGTTCGGCATCGAGATCGGCCTTTCCATTCACGAAGAGGATCACAGGGGCATCCTCGGCCTGTTTCAAGCGGCGGGGGTATTCGGGGTCCAGGTAGAAGAGCGCCCGCAACTTGTGCTTGCGGATGTATTCCACCTCCTTCTCGGCGGCGGGGATGACCTTCTTGTCGGTGATGCTGATGATCAGCTTGGGGCCTATGCCCGGCACCTTCTCCAGCGTGTTCTTCAATTTCTTGTCCGTGAAGATGGGCTCCACCCCACCGCAATAGGCCACCAGATTGCGGGCGTTGACAGGACCTATGCCCTTGAGCATGCTGAGCGCGATCCGATGGACGAGTTCTTGATCCCCCATGGCCAGAAGGGCCTTTTTCTACATTTACCCGGTTGGCGCTGAGGCCAGCCGGATGCGACATGTGTATGCGAACGAACGGGAGAGTGCACGAATATAGTCGGGTGATGGTGCGGCTGATCGTCGCGCTCTTTGCGCTTACCGGCACCTTTTCCGCCACTGCCCAGACCACCCTGTTGAAAGGCATCGTGCGCGACAGCCTCTCCAACGAACCCCTCTTCGGTGCGAGCGTGATCCACGCGCCGGGCAAGGGGGTGGCCACCGACCTGAGCGGGGCCTACAGCATGGCTTTGCCTTTTGGGGAATACACCATCACCTTCTCCTGCGTAGGCTATGCCGCGGTGACACGTCGGGTGGTCCTCTCCGATGGCAACTCGTGGACCCTTGATGTGCGGATGCGCCCCTCCACCACACAACTGGAAATGGTGGTGGTTAGCGCGGGACGTTTCGAGCAACGGGTGGGTGAAGTGACCCAATCGCTGAGCGTGATAAGGCCCGACCTGTTGCGCAACAAGAACAGCGTATCGCTGAACGAGGCCTTGGACCAAGTGCCGGGTGTGGTGATCATCGACGAGGAGCCCCAGATCCGTGCAGGCAGTGGATTCTCTTACGGCGCAGGGAGTCGCGTGCAGGTATTGGTGGATGACATTCCGATCCTGAGCGGCGACATCGGGCGGCCGAACTGGAGCTTCCTACCGATCGAGAACCTCGAGCAGGTGGAAGTGATCAAGGGTGCATCCAGTGTGCTCTACGGAAGCGCCGCGCTAAGCGGTGTGATCAATGTGCGCACCGCCTTTCCGCGCGAAACACCGAGTACCAAAGCCACGGTCTTCTCCGGCTTCTACGATGCACCTGAGAACGCGCGGGCGCGTTGGTGGGGCGACAACAACCCGGTGTTCTCCGGGGCCAACTTCAGCCACGCCCGGCGGTTCGGGAAATTCGACCTGGTGCTCGGGGGAAACGCCTTTGCCGACAATGGCTTCATCGGCCCCGAACCCTTGCCAGCGGATAGCATCGCTGCGGATCCGTTGCGTACAGGCCCCGGCGGATACGACAATCGCATACGCTTCAACGTGGGTACGCGCTGGCGCAACGGCAAGGTGAAGGGCCTGAGCTACGGCATCAATGCCAACGCCATGAAGAGCCGGAGCACCAGCGTCTTCATCTGGAACGACATCGAAGATGGCCTGTATCGACCCAAGCCCGGCACGGTCACACGCACCAGAGGCACCCAATATTACGTGGACCCCTTCGTGGACTATCTCTCCAAGAAAGGGACGCGCCACACGCTGCGCACGCGCTTGCACCGGCAGGAGTTCGACAACGACAACGACCAGAGCAACGCCAACCGGACCTTGCATGCGGAGTATCAGGTGCAGCAACGGTTCAACCTCTTCGGCGAAACGGTGGCCACGGCAGGCGTGCTTTGGCGCGAGGTCAGATCCGAGGCCTTGCTTTACCAAGGCAACATCGAGGGTGACGGTGTCAACGAGGCCGTGAACACGGGCGCGTATCTACAACTGGACAAGAAGCTCTTCGAGAAACTCGCCTTGAGCGCGGGCATGCGTTACGAGCGTTTCGTGGTGGCCGAAGCGGAAGCCGCGCAACCGGTATTCAGAGCAGGCGCCACTTACCAAGTGCTGCGGGCTACCTACCTGCGCGCGAGCTACGGGCAAGGATTCCGATTCCCGACCATCGGTGAGCGTTTCATCAGTACCAGTGTAGGTTCACTCCGGATCTACCCCAACCCTGACCTGGCGCCGGAGAAGAGTTGGAACGTCGAAGGCGGATTGAAACAAGGCTTCAAGATCGGCGGCTTCATGGGCTATGTGGATGCCGTGGTCTTCCAGCAGGACTTCGAGCAGTTCGTGGAGTTCACCTTCGGCCAATGGGGTGCGCCACCGTACACCGCAGGGAACCTATTCGGGCTGGGATTCAAGAGCGTGAATACCGGGGGTGCGCGCGTTACGGGTTACGAACTCGAACTGGCCGGGAAGGGATCGATCGGTGCCGTGGAATTGACCACGTTGATGGGCTACACCAGCACCTTGCCGGTGAGCACCACACCATCCCAAGTCTATGCGTCACCCACAACGGCTAACTCTCCCTTCCCGCCGAGCACCTACTTGAACACGAGTTTCGACACCACTGGTAATGTACTCAAGTTCCGGATCCAACAGCTGTTCCGCCTGGACTTGCAGGCGAAGTACAAGCGGATATCGGTGGGTGGAAGTGTTCGGTACAACAGCCATGTGAGAAATATCGATGAAGCCTTCATCTCATTGGATGACAATGGCCTGTTGAGCACCGGTGTGCGTGAATGGATGGAAAGCCACCGGACCGGCGACACCATCATCGACGCACGGGCGGCGTTCGACATCACCCCACAACTCCGCGCAGCGGTCATCGTGAACAACCTGATGAACCGTTCCTACTCCCTGCGCCCGCTATCCATCGAGGCCCCGCGAAGCGTGCAGGTGCAGTTGAGCCTGAACATGTGAACCGATGAATTTGCGTTTCCTCGGGATCATCCCTGCTCGCTACGCCAGCACACGCCTGTCGGCCAAACCGCTGGCGGACATCGGCGGCAAGTCGATGATCCATCGGGTAATGGAACGGGCAGCCATGGCCGAGGGTCTATTGGAATTGGTGGTGGCGACGGACGACCAGCGCATCTTCGATCATGTCGTGAGCCTTGGGGGCCACGCGGTGATGACCGATGTATCGCATCCCAGCGGCACCGATCGGTGTTACCAAGCCCTGTGCGCCTTGGGCGAAGACCGGTACGATGCCGTGGTGAACATACAGGGCGACGAGCCATTCTTGGTACCGGCCCAGGTGGACGAACTGTGCAGCACCCTTGCCGCAGCTCCCAGCGGTTTGGCCACCTTGGCCCACCACCTCACCGACGACAACGACCTGGACGACCCCGGAAAGGTGAAGATCACCACGGACCTCCACGGCGATGCCCTGTACTTCAGCCGAGCGGCCATACCCGTGTTGCGCAACCCGGTGAGCAGCCCACGCCATGCCGCCCATCGCTTCTTGAAGCACATCGGTCTATACGCCTACCGCACCGAGGTCTTGGCCAAGTTGGTGAGCCTCAAGCCGTCCAGCTTGGAACTGGCCGAGTCCTTGGAACAGTTGCGCTGGCTGGAGAACGGCTACAAGGTTCGTGTCGGGCTTACGGCCCACCCATCGTTCTGTGTGGACACCCCCGCGGATCTGGAAGAAGCCCGTAGGCTCGCCGCGCAAGAGGGATAACGAACCCACCGTTATCTTGCACGCCGGATCATGGGATTGGAACGCGAACTCCACGAGTTGCTTTACGAGCACGATTGCGTGATCGTGCCGGGCTGGGGCGGCTTTTTGGCCCAATACCGGCCTGCACGCATCGACGAGGCCCGCAGCTTGGTGCACCCACCGAGCAAGGAGGTGGGTTTCAACCGTCACCTGCTGCGCAACGATGGGCTGCTCACCGACCATATCGCACACCGCGAAGCCATCGGTTTTGCCGACGCGAACCAGCGTATCGACCAAGCAGTCAGCGCTTGGCGCATGCAGTTGGATGTGAATGGTCGTGTGGAGATCCCCCGGATCGGCATCTTTTACCGCGATGCACAGCGCAACCTGCAATTCGACCCGGACGACCGGGCCAATTTCCTGAAGGAGTCCTACGGGCTTCGTCCGATCCAAGCCCTCCCCGTGCGCAGGACCGCACCTGAGCCACGGATCATCGAGCTCCCCGGACCAGCGCTCGTAGAACCAACCATTCAGTCGCCGCGGCGCACGTGGAACTGGGCAGCCGCCGCCGCTGTGGCGCTCCTCCTTTCGGCCGGCGCCATCGGGACTTACGTTGGTATGAACGGCGGGTTGGACGCGTTCGCCTTCGGACCGCGCCCGGCCACGACCTACCAGCCTGTTCCAGCGCCCATCGAGCCCATGCAGGCCCGTGCTTCCGTCTTCGATCTGCCCGAAGGGATTTTTGGAGTGCAGACCTTGCCGCTCACGGACAACGACAGTATCTCACTCACCGTGGATATGGGGGCGGCCCCGGCGGACACCACTTCTGTCGCCATCCCTACGAAAACCGCCCTGCGGTTGCGGTTCCATGTGGTGGGGGGCTGTTTCGCGCAGCCGGAGAACGCCGATCGCTTGTTGAAGGAACTCCAGGACAAAGGCTACGCCGCGTCCCGTCTGGAGCGATACGGGGAACTTCATCCCGTGGTCTATGGCAGCTATGCCGATCGCCAGGAGGCGGTGGAAGCGCTGGCATCCATCCGGCGCGATGGTGCAGGCCAGGCTTGGCTGCTGGTTCGATAAGACAACGATCGTGACGCAACCGCCTTCGGGCCGTCGTAACTTCGTACCTCGAATACGATGGAGACGATGCACGTTGTGGAGCTAGAGGCCTGTACCGTGGCCTTCCTGGATGGGGATATCGTTCACACGCACTTCAAGGACCAGCACCTGGTGCAGCCCGAAGAAGTGCAGGCGATGTTCGATACGATCGAGCAGGAGCGCGGTGGCCGTAAGGTGTTGTTGATGGTCTCGGTGGGCGAAGGCACCACCATGACCGGCGAAGCGCGCGCGCATGCTTCCTCCGAAGCGTCGTGCAGGTACATCGCCGCCGATGCGATCGTGGTGCGCGACTTCGGCCACCAGCTCGCTGCCAATGTCTTCGTGCGGCACAACAAGCCACATCGGCCCATCCAGATGTTCCCGGACCAGACCAAAGCCCTGTCTTGGTTAAAGGAGCAACATCACCTGATCGACAACGCCTGAAGATGATCCTTCGCTCAACGCTGCTGGCCGCTGTGGTCGGCTTGGTGCACTTCGGTGCTGCACAGACCGTTTCTGAGGCGCCTTCCAAGACGATCAAGACCGGCAAAGCGGCCATTACTGCGCTGGCCATCGCCCCCAAAGGTGATCGTGTACTGGTAGGGACGAACAACGGAGCCGTGCTGCACGAGATAGAAGGAGGCAAGAAACTTTACGCCTTCCCTTATGGTGAGGATGGTGCGACGGCAGTCTACCACGTGGGGTTCAACGACAATGGAGAATTCGTGGTGCTCATCGGCCCTAGCGGAAAACGCACGGTATGGAGTGCGGCGAGCGGCGCACAAGAGAAAGTGATCACACCGCATCGCTGGATACCGGACCCACGCGCCGTGAAGGCCATGGGCTTGGAGATGAGCAACTCCGCTTTCGATCGCTTTTACCAGCAGAAAGAGGTGAAGATCGGTGAGACTACGGTCCGCGCAGCGAAGAAAGGTGCGGTTGAATTCGTGGGGGCCGATGGCAAGGTGTCCCGAACGATCACCTTCCCGGAGAACAAGGACCAGCACCACCAGGCGCCCTTGTTGGTGTGGGAGAACGTCCTGTTGATCGGCACCGACGACGGACGGGTGCTGTTCTACGACGTGCTGTGATCGGCCAGGGCATCCAAGGCTTCGCGCACATGGTGTGATGCCCGCAGCGGGTCGTTGACCGCATGTCGGATGATGCCATCCCGGTCGATCACATAGGTGACCCGGCCGGCGAAGAAGCCCAAGGTCTTATTGACCGCATAGGCTTTGCGCACCGCACCTTCAGGATCGGACAGCAGCTGGTACGGCAGGTTCCAGCGTTTGGAGAAGGTTTGATGCGAGCCTACCGGGTCGTTGCTGATCCCCAGCACCACGGCGTCGGACCCCATCAATTCGGCGTGTGCGTCGCGAAAGGCACAGACCTCAAGCGTGCACACCAAGGTGTTGTCCTTCGGATAGAAGAAGAGGACCACATGGGACTGATCCTTGTACGCGCTAAGGCGCACAGGAACCCCATCCTGATCCAGGAGTTCGAAATCAGGTGCAGGTGTGCCTACTTCAAGCATCGTTCAACGTCTTCTCCCTCCTCCCCCGCAGGGAGTTGACCACCACCGTGGCAACCCCACCCAGGATGAGCAGGCCGAAAGAACCCCACACCCAATCCATGCGTGACCGGAAAATGAGGAGCACCACCAACACGAACAAGAACAACGTAGCCACCTGGGCCCACAGCGAGAGTTGGAAAGCGGACCATTGGACCTCGCCGCGTTTCAGCCGCAGGTGCAACCGGTGCACTGAGAAGTGGTACACCAACAACACGGCGAAATAGCCGAACAACACGTGCATGAAGGGGACCTTGAGCAGCGCTGGGCGCAGATAAAGCATCCATCCGCCAAGGCCGATGAACGCGAGCAGCGCCGGCCAGACCACGAAATACAGCGCCCGGTGTTCCATGGACGTGAACTGGTCCAACAGGATCTTTCGGTCGGGCTCCCATCGGGCCATGGCCTCCCGATGTACCACGAAGAGGCGAACGATGTGGAAAGTACCCGCGAAGAACACGATCAAGGCGAAAAGATGCAGCGCTTTGAGGAAAGCGGGTATCCCTATTACGGCGTTGTCCATGATACTCTTCAAAGATAACGTCGGATACCCCGCTTACTGTGCTCCAGCATGCTCCTACCTTCGCGCTCCCATGACCAAGAGCGCCCGTCCCACCACCGATAGCTACGCTGAAACCACCCATCTCGTGCTGCCGAACGATACAAACACCCTCGGCAATTTGTTCGGTGGCCAGCTGTTGAAGTGGTTGGATATCAGCTGTGCGATCAGCGCGCACAGGCACTGCAAGCGGCTTGTCGTGACGGTGGCCGTGAACCATGTAGGGTTCGACCGTCCGATCAAACTGGGTGATTTCGTGACGATCCGAAGTCACGTGAGCCGTGGCTTCAACAGCAGCATGGAGGTGTGGGCCGATGTATGGGTGGAGGACCAACTGACGGGGGACAAGATCAAGGCCAACAGTGCGATCTACACGTTCGTTGCGCTGGACCAGGCTGGGCACACCTGCACCGTACCCGATGTGGTGCCGCAAGATGAAGAGGAGCAGCGCCGCTACGATGGAGCGCTGCGCAGGCGGCAATTGCGCCTCATCTTGAGCGGCAAGATGAAAGCCGCCGATGCGAACGAGCTGAAGGCCTTGTTCGACTGAGGCTAGAAGCCATCTCAAAATAATCCTTCGGGCTATGCCGGGGCCTTTTTCGGGCATCCGTCGTTGCTCAACCCTTACAGAGCGTCCAGCTATGCGCGGTCCCGCAGTACTGCGGGATCACGCCTAGGCTGCCCGAAAAATTCCTCCGGCTCGCTGCCAAAAACTATTTTGAGACAGCTTCTAAAGGGTCGTATCACAGACTTTCGTCCAGGCTGTAGCCATCGAACAGCTCGCCGGTCTCCGTATCATGCGCACGCAGGTTCAAGGCGCGCAGGATGGCGGCCACACAAACAGCGCTCTGATCACCACCGTGTACATGGGCCACCACATAGCGGACCGTGTCCGGTCCCTCCATGTGCAGTTGTAGGCTGAGGTCCATACCGGGTTGGCGGATGAAGAGCCAGTCGCGATCTTGTTCTTGGACGAAAGGCACGGCTTCCTTGATCTTCGCGATGATGTGTTCCCGATGACCGATCGGTCTTGGACGATGGGTCGCAGGCACATCGTTGATAGAGGCCACATCGGGCAGGTCCTGGATGAAGATGTCCCAGCTCATGCGGTAAAGGCGGTTGCGATCATACGTAAGTCCTGAAGTTCCATGCAGCGGAAATGTCCTTGAGGGCATCGGTCATGTCCGATCTTGGAGCACGGGCGGCACCCGACATCGACCTGAGCGATGCCCGCGCGCTCGGGGTGAAGGGGGATATACGGTCCCATCCCGAAGCCAGGGATGGTGTTCCCCCAAATGCTCATCACCGGCCGCTTGAACGCGCAGGCGATGTGCATGGCTCCGCTATCGTGTGCGATGACGCGCTGGGCCTGGCGGATCAGCGAGGCACTCCCGAGGATATCGTACTTTCCGGTGGCGTCGAACACACGCGCACCCGTGGCGGAAACGATCGCCCGGGCCACCTCCTGATCCTCTTTGCCGCCGATGACCACGATGGGGCCTTGGATGAGCGCAGCGAGCTCGATCAATTTGTGTGGCGGAAGGCGTTTTGTCGCATGTGCAGCGCCGATGGCCAGCGCCGTGTAGCCTCGTTGGTGGTGCGGGGGCAAGGTGGTCAACTCCACTTCCCGCTCGGGTGGGATGAAAAGCTCCAGGCCCTTTTCGTCATTCTTCACCCCCAGATGCGAGACGGTGCCCAGGTAGCGGTCCACGATATGTTGGTCCGGCAAACGGTCCATCTTGAAGTTGACCATCAGCCACTTCTCGATGTTGAGTTTCGCAAAGCTGTTCGCCTTCACGCCAAGGGCGCGCTTCACACGGGCAGTGCGCAGGTTGTGGTGGAGATCGATGATGGCATCGAACCTCTCCACACGCAATCCATCGATCAACCCGGAAAGATCATCCCCCTGCGCTCCTCTCTTCAACACGTGCACGCGGGCCACGTTCGGGTTGTATCGGACCAGATCACCGAAGATCTCCTTGGTGGCGACATGGATGTGCACATCCTTCACCTGCTCCTTCAAGCAACGCAACACCGGCGAGGTGAGCACGATGTCACCGATGGAACTGAAACGAAGGACGAGCACTTTCATCGAAGAGCGACTGTGACCGTGTTGAGCCGACGCAGGGGGCATAAAAGTAGCGGCATCGCAGGGGAGCCTTCGGCACCCAGGGGGTATCGACACACGCCAGCATGTTCAGATCGGATATCGGAATGGTCTAGGCGCGCAGTTGGGCATGATGAAATGCTGGCATCGCTCACTCGGCTACCTTCGCGCACCGACCAACGACTTCCCTCGATGAAATTCGGCACCAAAGCCATCCACGCCGGCGTGGAACCCGACCCGACCACCGGCGCCATCATGACCCCGATCTACCAGACGAGCACGTATGTGCAAGCGGCACCTGGTGATCACAAAGGCTACGAATACAGCCGCACGCACAACCCGACGCGTACTGCGCTGCAGAACGCCTTGGCGGCCTTGGAGAACGGCACGCACGGCCTGTGCTTCGCCACCGGAATGGCCAGTATCGACGCCATCGTGAAGTTGCTCAAACCCGGCGATGAGGTGGTGAGCACCAATGACCTGTATGGTGGCACGTACCGGTTGTTCACCAAGATCTTCGAAGGCTTCGGCGTGAAATTCCACTTCGTGGACATGGGCGACCTGCGCAACGTGCGGGCAGCGGTGAACCCGAACACCCGCTTGATCTGGGCGGAGACTCCGACCAACCCGCTCCTGCGCATCATCGACATCGAAGGGCTAGCGGCTATCGCGCGGGAACAAGGGTGCTTGTTGGGCGTGGACAACACTTTCGCAAGCCCCTACCTGCAGAACCCGTTGGACCTCGGTGCCGACATCGTCATGCACAGCGTGACCAAATACCTCGGCGGGCATAGCGACGTGGTGATGGGGGCGTTGGTCGTGAAGAATGAAGCCCTGGCCGAGCGCCTCGCCTTCATCCAGAACAGCACGGGCGCCACACCGGGCCCGCAAGATTGTTTCCTCGTGCTGCGCGGCCTGAAGACCCTGCACCTGCGGATGCAGCGGCATTGCGAGAATGGCAGGGCGGTAGCGGAATGGCTGGTGAAGCACCCGAAGGTCGACAAGGTGTACTGGCCGGGCTTCACCACGCACGCCAACCACGCGATCGCGGCCAGGCAGATGCGGGGGTTCGGCGGCATGATCAGCTTCACCCTGAAGGGCGACAACATGGCCGACGCCACCCGCGTGCTGAGCAGTACGCGACTCTTTTCGCTTGCTGAATCGCTCGGCGGGGTTGAATCGTTGTTAGGTCATCCGGCGAGTATGACACACGCGAGCATCCCCCGCGAGGATCGGTTGCGCAACGGGCTGGCCGACACGTTGATCCGGCTGAGCGTGGGGCTGGAAGATGCCGAAGACTTGATCGAAGACCTGGAGCAGGCCCTACGTTAAGCTGCTCGACCGACCGTCAGGAGTCCACGTAAGGCGGTCGAATGATCCCGGGCCAGCGCCCCGTCGCGGAGCATTGGTGCCAAGGAAAGGTGAGTTCCATCGAAGGAACGGCTACCCCGGACGGAGATCCACTCGATTGCAGGCCCCGGAGTCCTGTATCCGCTCCACTTAGGGAGTACCAACTCGTCTCGACGGATGGGTCGCTTTGTGATGGGCGGTTGTGTCTCCGACTCGGTAACTTCGCCGCTAACGGTTGGTCCATAAGTGGGTCGACCGCACCTGATGCGAACACTCTCGACGGTTCTGGCCGCCTATCTCGTAGCACCTCTCGTTGCACAGACCCCATTCCATTGCGGGAATGATGAACTCCATCGCGTGGGAGCGCCGGTGGTCCGCGAAGCTGATTTTCCGCAGCGTGTAGCGAATGCGACGGAAACGCTGGAAGACTTCACCCGCTCGTTCAATGAAATGGACGTACGCGGAGGAAGTGGGGGCTATGTGATCCCTGTGGTGTTCCACATCATCCACAACAACGGACCGGAGAACATCACCGATGCACAGGTGTACGATGCCATGCGGGTGTTGAACAACGACTTCAATCAGCTCAACGCGGACTGGGACAATGTGCGGCCCGAGTTCTTGGACATCGTAGCGAACGTGGGGATCGAATTCCGCCTGGCCACGCGCGACCCACAGGGGAACTGCACGAATGGCATCACACGGACCGTTTCGCCGCTCACCAACGAAGGAGCCGAAGAGATGAAGGCGCTGATCAGCTGGCCGCGGAACAAGTACATGCAGGTATGGGTGGCGGCATCGGCGGATGGCGCAGCAGGCTACACCTTTCGGCCGGGTTCCGCCCAGTTCTTTCCGGAAGAGGACGGGATAGTCGTTCAACATATCTACCTGGGAACAGTTGGTACTGGCTCCCCTTCACGCTCCCGCACACTCACGCACGAGGTCGGTCATTGGCTGAACCTGGCCCACACCTGGGGGAATAGTAACAACCCGGGCCTCGACGAGAACTGTTTCGAGGATGACGGTGTGGGTGACACCCCATTAACGAAGGGTTGGACCACGTGCACGTTGAACGGTTCCAGCTGTGGGTCTGATCTGGACAACGTGGAGAACTACATGGAGTACTCCTATTGTTCGAAGATGTTCACCGAAGGTCAGAAAGTGCGGATGATCGCGGCGTTGAACAACTCCACCGCCCAACGCAACCAACTCTGGCAGGAAAGTAACCTGACCGCCACCGGGGTGAATGGTAACGCCACGCTGTGTGCGGCATCGTTCATCAGCAACACACGCGAGATCTGTGCTGGCGGAACGGTGGTGTTCACCGATCAGAGCTACCACAACATCACCTCGCGCACGTGGAGCTTTCCAGGCGGGGAACCCTCCACCTCCTCGGAACCTGTTGCCGTGGTGACCTACCCCACGGGAGGCACCTATTCCGCCAGTCTGACGGTTTCCGATGGTGCTGGCAGCTTATCCACCACCCAGCAGGACATCGTGGTGGTCTTGAGCAATCCGGGTACGGCCCCACCGGTGACCGAAGGGTTCGAGTCGGCCAACCAACCCGACGACATCGGCTGGACCGTGGTGAACAACGATGGCGACAATGGCTTTGGCATCACCTCCACCGCAGCCTACTCGGGAACGAAAAGCTTGCGTTTGGTGAACGCGGCGAGCATGGCCGGTCGCTTGGATCAGATCGTGTCCCCGACCTACGACATGAGCCAGGCCACGGACATCGTCCTTTCTTTCCGGTATGCATATGCCCGCCGCAACTCCACCAACGCGGACCAGTTGCGTGTGTTCGTGAGTGCGAATTGCGGGGAGAACTGGAGCTTACGTTCGCAGCTCTTCGCCACCAGCGACCTGAACACCGGTGGTATCGTGGCAGGCACCTTCGTGCCGAGCACACCGGCCCAGTGGGGGTATGAGGAGGTGACCACCATCGGCAGCTCGTTCCACGTGAGCGACATGCGGATACGCTTCGACTTCTTCAGCGACGGAGGGAACAACCTCTATCTGGACGACATCAACCTGAACGGGACGACGGTCGGGCTGGAGGAGTTCACCAGTTATTCCACGGAACAGATGCGCGTGGTACCGAACCCGGCATCCGCACAAGCCGACCTCCTTTTGCAACAGGAACGGAGCGGTCGGGTCGCGATCGATCTGCTGGATGTGACGGGCAGGCTCGTGGATGCCGTATTCAGCGGGGACCTTTCCGTCGGAGAGCACCGGATCGCCGTGCCGGTGATCGGCAAACCTAGTGGCGTGTACCTGGTGCGGACCACCTCGGAGAACGGCCCTACGGGTACGGTCCGCCTGGTGGTGGAATAGCAAGAAGGGAAGTTCTTTCCATTGAAAAGCCCCGGAAGACCGGGGCTTTTCAATTCTCGATGCGAGCAGCAGGCTTTATTCCTTGAAGCCGACCATGATGGCTACACAGCCGACGTGTACCATGGCGCTGGAGCCTTTGTTGGGAACCCATACCACCACTTTCATGGGCACGGTATTGGCGGCTTTCAGGTCGAAGTGATGCTTCGGTTCATCGGCCAGGCTTTCGAAGATCACCTTGTTGTTCTCATCCACCAACTTCCAATTGACCTCTCCGAGGATCGGGTGCGTACACACCATCACGCGGTAGTCCTGTCCACTGTAGAAGGTGAGGCTCACCTCGGCCTCCTCTCCGGGCGCCAGCTGGGCCGCGTTGAAGGTCTCGTTGAACTTGTACGGCGCCAGCTCTGGCACGCACTTGTTCTTCGCGAAGCTCCGGCACTGCGCACTGGCGGTCAGGGAAAGCACCACCGCAGCTGCCAGGAAAGCGGGTCTCACGAGTCTGTTACGGTATGGCATGGGACCGATCAATTGATGTAGGAGTTACGGATGGAAGCGGTCTTCTCGCGGATGTTCTTCAATTGCTCATCCGAAAGC
>JAEUTC010000163.1 GCA_016787985.1 Flavobacteriales bacterium
TGGAAGGCCTTGCCATCGTAGTAACCTGCGGTCACCAACGAATCGAAGGCCAAACTGCTCCCGGGGCAGCCATCCACATCCGTGGCGATGATGATCTCGCCTTTCGCCGTCACGATGCGGTAGCGTTGACCCTGCTCAAGCGCGCGCAACTTCGCGCAGTCTATCGGGTGGTTGAAAAGAGGTGCTTGGTGCGCCTGGGCTGGTCGTCCGTCTCGCTTGGCTGCCAGAGCATCCAGCAGCTGTCCAGCTTCCAGATCGCGGAGTGGATGGAGGGGCGCCCTCGCATGGCGTTCGATGGTAGCTGGTAGGAGTACACGGAGGTCATCCGCATTCATGCCGATGAGTTTCTCCGCCGCAGCGCAGATCAGACCGGGGTCAGCGGTCTCGAAGACCCGGCGCCAGAAAGGAGCCGCTTCGCGCAGCTGCATATCGGGTGTGATCGCGCGTGGTAGCCGCAGCGCCCACAGGTTCCGATCGGCCAGAACGCCGAATGCCGCCTGCCTGATCATGGGATGCGCATCACTGAACACCAACTTCTCCAGGTCGGCATCGCTGTATTCCTCATCCACCATGCTACGTGCCTTGATGCTTTCAGCCTCAGCGTAAGGACTCGTTGAGGTGTCCGTCTTCAGGAAGTGGACCGCCTTTTTCTTCGCATCGTTGTTGTAGGCCATCAGTCCGCCGACTCTGTACTTGGTCAGCACATCGAACCATCGATCATTCTCCGTCACGGACCAAAATGAACTACCACTGCTGAAGACACCACCGGTGTGGAGCGCTTCGATCGCCGCCGCCCGCACACCTGGGATGGGATCAACCACCCAGGCGAGCAACGAGTCGCGCGATCGTGCATCGGGCTGCTGCCCTATTGCCGTCATGGCGGATATGCGCACGGGAAGCGGCTGGGTGCGATCTCCTGCAGCCAGCAGGATCCCGGTGCGACGAGGACCCGGAATGTGCTGAAGCGCTCGCAGGAGGTGTGCCTTCACCTCGGGGTCCTTCTCTTCGTTCGCGGCGCGCAGCACCAGGACGCTATCATGCAATAGCATTTTCACTGGCAGTCGTCTGATTGCATCGGCCGCACGCACGCGCTCTTGGCCGCTGCTGCGTTCCAGATAGAACACGGCGGGCGCTACCTCCTTGAGCTTGCCGCGTCGCTGAAGGTTCAGGAACATCGCGTTCAAGTAGGCGCGTTGCACGGTACTATCCCGCTCCAGGCCCGAGCGCTCGGCCATGCGGTCCACCGTGCTGTCGTTGGCGATGAAGCCGAGCGCGAAGACCGCGTTGATGCGAACGTCGACCTGGGCATCTTGAAGTGCTACGAGCAGGCAGGGAGCAGAGGCGGAGTCCTGGATCGATGCGAATGCCAGCGCAGCGGCGGCGCGCACATCGACCGAGCTGTCGTTCAGAAAGGCACACAACGCCGCAACGTTGCGATGCTCCTGCGCTTCGAGCACCGGCCATAGGCGCTCCTCGGACCATCGGTTCGGTGGTGGCGGAGCGTTGTCGATGGCCGGCCCGCAGCCCCAGAAGGCAAGTGCGGCAACGATCAGTAAGTGAAGGGTACGCATGGTTGACGAAGATCGCTCAGGAATGACCTGCTACGTCTGCCAGGCGTTCTCAACGTTGGAGCATTCGTCGATCACGATCTGCCAAAGTCCAGCGCGCCCTGCTTCACGAAAAGTTTCGTCAGGTCCCACCCAAAGAACCTGAGGGCACCCAGGAGCACCATGGTGGCCGTGGCTTCATCGATGTTGCCTACCAGGGGCAGGTTATCCGGGAGGAACTCGAACACGCCGAACGTGGGGTTCACCAAGTAGAGGAAGGCGAGTGCACCGGCAAGGGCGACAAGGACTTTTTTCATGGCGAAGAGGTCATGCAACAGTCATACCAACGCAGCACCTGCCTCCGTGCGTATGGCTGGGGTAATTTCGCACCCGTGATGAAGAACCTCTTCCTGCCCGCCTGCGCCTTCTTGTCGATGCCCGGTTATGCGCAATTGAAGTCCGACACCGATGTGCTCGATCAGATGCGCTACGATGTACAATACCTCGCCAGCGACCTGCTCGAAGGGCGCGAAGCGGGCACCAAGGGTGAGAAGATGGCCGTCGACTACATCGCTGGCAAGTTCAGCACCATCGGATTGATGCCCTATGGCGATAGTGCCACGTACATCCAATCTTTCACCTTCAACGCAGACCCGGTGCTCGGACCGAACAATACGCTGCAGATCGGCCGGGTGAAATTGAAGTTGGAGGATCAGTTCGCTGTGTTGCCCTTCAGCGCTACCGGTATGGCACGTGCCAAGGTGAAGAAGGTCGGTTACGGGATCCACGCACCCGAGCTCAACTACGACGATTACAAGGATGAGGATGTGAAGGGCTGGGTGGCTGCCATCGCGATCGGCTCGCCCGATGGTATCCACCCGCATAGCAAGTACCTCGCCTACCATGATCTGCGTGCGCGTGCCGAGGTAGCCGCTTCCCTTGGTGCTGTGGGTGTGATCTTCTATAACGATGATAAAGCGGTCGAGGACCCCAGCCTGCGGCTTTCGGCAAAAGTGAAGCCGTGCGCCCTGCCGGTGGTCTTCTTGAAGGGCGATGCCTACCACGAGCACCTGATCACTGGCAATCCGTTCATCGCACAGACCGACATCGTGCGCGAACAACGCACGGCATACAACGTGGTCGGTCTCCTGGACAAGGGGAAGGAGAACGTGGTCGTCATCGGTGCGCACCTCGACCACTTGGGTTGGGGCGACGAAGGATCGTTGCACCGCGGGGAGAAGGCCATCCACAATGGTGCCGATGACAATGCCAGCGGTGTCGCCGTGATGCTCGCACTCGCCGCAGACCTTGCAGAGATGGACCAGGCCAATGCGAACGACTACCTCTTCATCGCCTTCAGCGGCGAGGAGAAGGGCCTTTATGGTTCCAACCACTGGACGAAACATCCGACCCTGCCCATCAGCACGCTCAACTACATGATCAACCTCGACATGGTCGGTCGGCTGGATACCGGCAATGTGATCGGCGTGAACGGGGTTGGGACCTCCCCCGCGTGGGCGGAGGTGGATCGCACCCTTATCGGCGGGCTCAAGCCCAAGACGACCACCAGTGGCATCGGACCGAGTGATCACACCAGCTTCTACCTGCAAGGCATTCCGGCCATCCACTTCTTCACCGGCACACATGCCGACTACCACAAGCCCAGTGACGATATCGAGAAGATCGACTTCCCCGGTATGCTCAAGGTGACGCGTTACATAGAGGCCTTGATCACCTCGTTGAACGACGATGGCAAGCTCACCTTCACGAAGACCGAGGAAGTGAACACCGAGAATACGCCACGCTTCAAAGTGACCCTTGGTGTGGTGCCCGACTACCTCTACGACGGTAAGGGTATGCGCATCGATGGCATCACAGAAGGGAAGCCTGCAGCGGAGGCAGGATTGAAAGTGGGCGATGTGGTCGTGAAGCTCGGCG
>JAEUTC010000128.1 GCA_016787985.1 Flavobacteriales bacterium
GTGACTGGAACGGCGCCCTGCGCGAACGCCACGGCGACAGTGACGGTGACCGAGAACGCTGCACCAAATGCAGGAACGAACGGGACGCTCACCATCTGCAGCAATGGCGCCGCAGTGTCTTTGATCAGCTCACTCGGTGGAACACCTGCAGCCGGAGGCACGTGGAGCGGCCCCAGTGCGGTGCTAGGTGGCAACTACGATCCATCCACCATGGCTCCCGGTGTTTATACCTACACGGTGACGGGAACCGCGCCCTGCGCCAACGCCACGGCCACGGTGACAGTGACCGAGAACGCTGCGCCCAACGCAGGCACGAACGGAACACTGACGATTTGCAGCAATGGAGCTGCTGCAGCCCTGATCAGTTCACTCGGCGGAACACCTACAGCCGGAGGCACATGGAGCGGACCGAGCGCGGTGGTGGGAGGCAACTACGATCCGGCCACGATGGCTCCCGGTGTTTACACCTACACGGTTACCGGAACCGCGCCGTGCGCCAACGCCACGGCCACTGTTACTGTGACCGAGAATGCTGCACCAAATGCAGGAACGAATGGTACGTTGACGGTCTGTAGTAACGGTGCCTCTGTGTCGTTGATCAGCGCACTCGGTGGAACACCTGCAGTAGGAGGAACATGGAGCGGACCGAGCGTGGTGGTGGGAGGCAACTACGACCCGGCCACGATGGCTCCCGGTGCTTACACCTACACCGTGACGGGAACCGCGCCGTGTGCCAACACCACGGCCACGGTGACGGTGACCGAGAACGCTGCACCAAATGCAGGCACGAACGGCACGCTCACCATCTGCAGCAATGGCGCCGCAGTGTCTTTGATCAGTTCTCTGGGTGGAACACCGGCAGCTGGCGGCACGTGGAGCGGCCCCAGTGCGGTGGTCGGTGGCAACTACGATCCATCCACGATGGCCCCCGGTGTTTACACCTACACCGTGACGGGAACCGCGCCCTGCGCCAACGCCACGGCCACGGTGACAGTGACCGAGAACGCTGCGCCGAATGCAGGAACGAACGGAACACTGACGATTTGCAGCAATGGAGCTGCTGCAGCCCTGATCAGTTCACTCGGCGGAACACCTACAGCCGGAGGCACATGGAGCGGACCGAGCGCGGTGGTGGGAGGCAACTACGACCCCGCCACGATGACACCCGGTGTTTACACCTACACGGTGACGGGGACAGCACCATGCAGCAACGCGACAGCCACGGTCACAGTAGCGGAGACAGGCTCTCCTGATGCAGGCACCGATGGTGCGATCACGGTCTGTGAGTCTGGTGCTGCGGTCGATCTGTTCACGCAACTGGGCGGCACACCCGATGCAGGCGGCACGTGGAGTGGCCCCAGTGCAGTGGTGGGTAACACGTATGATCCTTCAACGATGAGCGCCGGTGTCTATACCTACACGCTCAACGCCACAGCGCCTTGTGTCGCTGATCAATCCACGGTCACGGTGGCGGAAAGTGCGGCTGCCGATGCAGGCACGAACGGCACGCTCACGGTGTGTGAGACGGGCGGTGCCGTAGGTCTCTTCGCAAGCCTGGGAGGAACCCCTGATGTGGGCGGTACATGGAGCGGCCCCAGTGCGGTGGTGGGTGGCAACTACGACCCCGCTACGATGACGCCCGGTGTGTACACCTACACGGTCACCGGAACAGCACCGTGCAGCAACGCCACAGCCACGGTCACGGTAGCGGAGACGGGCTCGCCGGATGCGGGCACCGATGGTGTGATCACGGTGTGTGAGTCAGGTGCTGTGGTCGATCTGTTCGCGCAACTGGGAGGAACACCGGATGCGGGCGGCACGTGGAGCGGCCCCAGCGCGGTGGTGGGTAGCACGTATGATCCGACCACCATGGTCGCTGGTATGTATACCTACACCTTGGCTGCGACGGCACCATGTCCAAGCGCTTCCGCCACGGTCGAGGTTGTGGAAGATCCTGCACAGAATGCTGGCGATGATGCCACGCTCACCCTTTGCGCAAGCAGTGGAGTTCAGCAATTGTTCGATCTCCTGGGTCCCGCGGCGGAAGTGGGAGGTAACTGGTCCGGTCCGGCCGGTTCTTTCTCCGGGACCTTCGACCCGAGCACGGATCCGAGCGGAGCCTATACGTACGCCTTCACCGCAACGGCTTGCCCGAGTGACCAAGCAACGATCCAAGTCACCGTGGAAGAAGGCGCGAACGCAGGGGGTGATGCCTCGATCATTCTTTGCTCGACCAATGCGCTCATCGCGCTGATCGATCAACTGGGAGGCACACCGGACGCTACCGGCACTTGGACCAATGCGGATGGTGATGTGGTATCGCCCGTCTTGGATCCGGTCTCTTCCGTCGGTGGCGAATTCACCTATACCGTTCCAGCCTCGGATGATTGTCCTGCTGACCAAGCCGTAGTGAGCGTGGTCGTGAACACCGCCCCCGTCGCTGGCACCAGCGGTAGTCTGGCGATATGTGCGGCTTCTACACCTGTTTCGCTGTTCGATGGGCTTTCCGGTACGCTCGATGCGGGAGGTACATGGACCGCTCCTGATGGAAGTGCCCATGCAACGGTCATTGATCCTGCCGTTGACATTTCTGGCTTGTACACCTACACGGTCACAGCCTTGGCCCCCTGCTTGGATGCCAGCGCTACCGTTAATGTCCTCATTGCTCCCGTGGCCGATGCCGGTGCTGATGCCAGTACCGTGCAATGCTCGTCCGCTGGCACCTTCATCATGACCGAACTGCTCGCCGGTACACCCGAACCCGATGGAGTCTGGCGAGGTCCTGGCGGCGATGTCGTGCCAGCCGCCTTCGCGCCGGAGTCCGGTGTGCCAGGTATCTACACGTACACCGTTGCGGCCATCGCACCTTGCATCGATGATGTTTCACAACTCACCATCTCGATCAGCGAAGCGGTAAGTGCAGGAACGAACGGTGCTGTTACCACATGTGCGAACAGTGATGCTACAGTGGAGCTTTTCGATGCCCTTGGCGGCACGCCGGATCCTGGCGGCTCATGGACTACGCCGAACGGTGACCCCTTCAATGGTGTGTTCGATCCGGCATCCAACGAAGCGGGCATCTACACGTACTCCGTCGCGGCCACAGCACCTTGCCCAACAGTTTCCGCCGGCGTGGTCGTCGATGTCGTACCCATTCCCATCGCAGCGTTCGTGGTGGAGGGGGCAGAAACCTGCACACCCGTCACCATCACACTATCCACCACCTTCCAAGGCGGCGTTTCATGCTCGTGGTTGCTCTGGAACGGTGAACAGGTCGATGATTGCGCACCGGTCACACGCACGATCACGGATGGCGGCACCTACGGAGCCACGCTGATCGTGGATGCCGGGAATGGTTGTGGAACGGATACCCTCACGGTACCTGAGCTCTTCACCGTCTTCGATCGACCCACTGCCGATTTCACTAGCGTTCCTGAGGTCGTCAATACCCTGGCTCCGGATGTGCTGTTCAATAACGGGTCCGAGAATGCCATCGGTTACATCTGGGACATCGCGGGAGACACGCTCACCACGGAAGACGCAGCATACAGCTTCGCGGCTGGCGTGAGCGGCGAATACCTCGTATGCCTCACGGCTATCGCTTCCGAGGCTTGTCGCGATTCGATCTGTAAAGTGGTGGAGGTGGAGGATGGTCTCCTGGTGCATGTCCCCAATGCGTTCACGCCCGATGGGGTTGCACCGAACGACATCTTCAAACCCATCATGCTCGGTGTGGAACCCAGCTCCTATCGTTTCTACATCTTCGACCGATGGGGTCAACCACTTTTCGAGACCAGTGATCCGGACCAGGGCTGGAATGGACTCTTCGCCGATGGTACCGAAGTGCCGATCGGTGTTTATGTGTGGAAGCTCGTGGCCAAGGACCGCATCACCACCAACCGCATCGAACGCGTCGGGCACGTCACCTTGGTGCGCTGATCGGGCAGCCACCCCGGTCTATCTTTGCGGCCCAACCGGAACCTGTGAACGAGCGCCTCGTCATCATCCCTACCTACAACGAGAAGGAGAACATCCAGGCGATCCTTGAACATGTGATCGGCTTGAAGGGAGGCTTCGATGTGCTCGTTGTGGATGACGGCTCTCCGGATGGGACCGCCGGTATGGTGAAAGCGTCCATGGCAGAGGCGCCTGGTCGTATACACCTCTTGGAGCGCTCAGGCAAGCTCGGTCTTGGAACGGCCTACATCGCCGGTTTCAAATGGGCCATCGCGCGGGGATATCAGTACATCTTCGAGATGGACGCTGACTTTTCGCATGACCCGAACGACCTTATCAGGCTCCATGCCGCCTGTGCCGATGGTGGTGCGGATATGAGCGTGGGATCCCGCTATGTGAAAGGCGGCGAGGTGAAGGACTGGTCGTGGGATCGCGTGATGCTGAGTTATTGTGCCTCGCTCTATGTGCGCATGATCCTTTGGCTCGGAGTGCGCGATACCACAGCGGGATTCGTTTGCTACCGTCGACATGTGCTGGAAGCTTTGCCGCTCGATGAAGTGAAGTTCGTGGGGTATGCGTTCCAGATCGAGATGAAGTACCGGGTGCGCTTGGCAGGATTCCGGATAGCCGAAGTGCCGATAACCTTCGTGGATCGGCTAAAGGGGAAAAGCAAGATGAACTCCGGGATCTTCAAAGAAGCCATCCTCGGTGTGCTCCAAATGCGTGCACGAATACCGCGTCCATGAACACCGTATTGATCCGCAACGCCGTCGTGGTGAATGAGGGGGCTTCCTTCGAAGCCGATGTGCTAGTGCGTGATGGCTTCATCGAGCGTATCGCGAAAGCGGGGATCGGCGACGCACGGGTTCCCGAGTTCGATGCGGAAGGAAGGCTGCTTCTGCCGGGCGTGATCGACGATCAGGTCCATTTCCGGGAACCGGGACTCACACACAAGGATGATATCGCTCACGCTAGTGCGGCCGCTGCGGCAGGTGGTGTCACCAGCTTCATGGAGATGCCCAATACCGTTCCACAGACCCTTACGCAGGAGTTGCTGGAGCAGAAGTATGCACTGGGTGCTCATCACTCCTTGGTGAACTACTCCTTCTACATGGGGGTGAGCAACGACAATCTCGACGAGGTCCTGCGAACGGACCCCGCCACCGTCTGCGGTTTGAAGGCCTTCCTGGGGTCCAGTACGGGCAACATGCTGGTGGATGATCCGTCGACGCTGGATGAACTATTCCGTAGAGCGCATCTGTTGCTCGCCATCCATGCGGAGGATGAATCCACCGTGCGCTCGAATATGCAGGCCGCCGTCGCGCGCTGGGGAGAGCATATCCCACTCACGCAGCATCCGGTGATCCGCGATGCGGAGGCGTGCTACAAGAGCAGCAGCAATGCGGTGGCACTGGCCAAGGAACATGGAACACGCCTCCATGTGTTGCACATCAGTACGGCACGGGAGATCGAGCTTTTCGCACCAGGCCCCCTGGAGAAGAAGCACATCACCGCCGAGGCCTGTGTCCATCACCTCTGGTTCACCGATGCCGACTATACCGAAAAGGGTGCCTTCATCAAATGGAACCCGGCAGTGAAGACCGAAGCCGACCGGGCCGCCATCCGCAAGGCGGTGATCGATGATCGCATCGATGTGATCGCCACGGACCATGCACCGCACACCCGCGAGGAGAAGGCGCAACCCTACGCGAAGTGCCCTTCTGGTGGGCCGCTCATCCAACACTCCTTGGTGGCCATGCTAGAGCTCGAAGCGCAAGGGGTGTTCACCCTCGCCCAGGTGGTGGAGAAGCTCTGCCACGCTCCGGCCCGACTTTTCAATGTGGACCGGCGTGGCTACATCCGTGAAGGGCACCATGCCGATCTGGTCCTCGTGGACCGCAGCACGCCATGGGTGGTGGAGCCTTCCAACCTGCTCTACAAATGTGGATGGTCGCCGTTCGAAGGCCAGCGATTCGGTTCACGGGTGCTGCGTACTTGGGTCAATGGCAGAGCGGTCTACGCCGATGGTGCTGTGGATCGATCGGTGCGCGGTCAACGGCTTCGGTTCAACCGATGAGGGTACTGCTTCTACTCCTCTTGCTCGCGACCGCCTGCCGTGCACCGGAGGCTGCCGTTCCGCCGGATGTGCTCCCGCGCGACAAGTTCACTGCCATTCTCGTGGAGGCCCAGCTGATCGAAGCTCGAACGAACCATGAACTGGTCGTGGCCCACCATAGCAGTATCCCGAGCGAGCAGTACTACGCGGATATGTTCAAGGAGCAGGGGACTACCAAGGAAGAGTTCCAGCGCTCCTTCGCGTTCTGGTCCGGGCGATCGGCCGATATGAAGAGCATCTACGAGGAGGTCCTGGTGGAGATCAGCCGACGCAAGGACGAACAGGCTCAATGAGCACCTTGAGCGGTAGCGAAGGCCGCCACGTTCGAGATGGCCTCCTCCGCCTTGCGGAATTTCACGCCCAGCAGCGCCTCGGCTTTTGCACTGCTATACGAGCGCTGCGTCAAAGCACTATGAGCGGTAGCACGGGTGATGAAGGGCTTTGAACCCGTCAGGAAACCGCGCAGAGCCTCCAGCCTCCAGCCCAACCCCAACATCCACGGGCGAAGGGGAACATCTGGTGCGGGGTTCCCGAAAGCGGACGCGAGTAGCCCGAAAAGCCGCTTGTAAGTGATGTTCTCACCTACCAACAGGAACCGTTCGCCGCTTTCCGCCTTCTCCACCAACGCCAGCATGGCTTGCGCCACATCGCGGGCATCCACCACCGCATTGGATCCAGGTGGATGGAAGCGCGTGCCCTTGCGAAGCCGCTCCACCAAGGTCATGGAACTGCGCCCTTGCTGACCAGGACCGATGATCACGCAGGGGTTCACGAGTATCGCGTCCAATCCTTCCGCGATACCGCGGTACACCTCCATTTCCGCAGCATACTTGCTCAGGGAATAGGGGGAGGTGCGTTCATCGGCATTCCACGGAGAACGTTCCGTGCGGGAGACACCCGCTGGCTCTTCACCGATCGCCGCCGTGCTGCTCACGTGGCACAACCGTTCGATGCCATTCTCCAACGCCGCGTTCACCACGTTGGCCGTTCCGGTCACGTTCACCCGGTGCATCCGATCCGCATCACGCGGCGAAAAGGAGACCACCGCGGCCGTGTGGTACACTTGGCGCACACCCCGCATCGCCGCCCACAAGGCGTCCACGTCCAAGATGTCGGCCTCCACCCACTCTATGGCGGTGAGCAACACGTCAGCATCAGCGCGGTAGTGTCGGAACACCCGTTCCACGATGGATCGATCGCTTCCGTTGCGATAGAGAGCCCGGACCGGTCCGCGTAGCGCACACTCCAACAACACATGCGAACCCACGATACCCGTGGCTCCAGTGACCAGATGCATGCCGCCAAGGTAACCAGGCGGACCACATGCTCCGGCTATCTTTGCCCGCCTCCAAAGGGCCTACGATCCGCAATGACTCGCGATTTCCTGCACGAACTGAAGTGGCGCGGTATGCTGAATGACAGCACACCCGATGTGGAGAAACACCTGCTCAAAGGTCCGGCCAGTGGCTACATCGGCTTCGATCCCACGGCTGACTCGCTGCACGTGGGCCATCTGGTGCAGGTGATGACCCTCACGCATTTCCAACGCTGTGGCCACAAGCCTGTGGCACTGGTGGGCGGAGCAACGGGTATGGTCGGCGACCCGAGCGGGAAGCGCACCGAACGCAACCTGCTCGATGAGGATGCACTACGGCACAACCAGGAGTGCGTCCAGAAGCAATTGGAACGGTTCCTCGATTTCAGCGGCTCGGTGAATCCGGCCCGCATGGTGAACAACTACGACTGGTTCAAGGATATGAGCTTCCTGCGCTTCATCCGCGATGTGGGCAAGCACATCACCGTGAATTACATGATGGCGAAGGACAGTGTGAAGAGCCGATTGGACACGGGGCTTTCCTTCACCGAATTCAGCTACCAGCTCGTCCAAGGCTACGATTTCTACTGGCTCAACAAGCATATGGATTGTACCGTGCAGATGGGGGGTAGTGACCAATGGGGGAATATCACCACCGGCACCGAACTGATCCGGCGGATGGGTGGGGGAGAGGCCTACGCCATCACCACACAGTTGCTCACCAAGGCCGATGGGACCAAATTCGGCAAGAGCGAAGGCGGTAACGTCTGGCTCGATCCGCAGCGCACTTCGCCATACAAATTCTACCAGTTCTGGCTGAACAACAGCGATGCCGATGCCGCCAAGGCCGCGCTGATCTTCACCACGTGGGAGGAGGATCTCGCGAAGGACCTCATCGCACAGCACGCCAAAGCACCGCATGAACGTCGCTTGCAGAAGGAACTCGCTGGCTTCATCACCAAGCTCGTGCATGGCGAGAGCGAACTGCAGGGCGCCATCGCAGCAAGTGGCATCCTGTTCAGCAATTCCAGCGAAGGCCTTTCCACCCTCACGGAACAACAGTGGCTGGATGTCTTCGAAGGGGTGCCTCAAGCGGATCTGCCACGGACCGTCCTGGAGGCGGGCGCGTCGATCATCGACCTGCTCACCGATCACACCGGGTTCCTGCCCAGCAAGGGCGAAGCGAAACGCGCACTGAAGGAGGGTAGCATCAGCGTGAACCGTGTGAAGGTGGACGATACACGAACGGTCAATGCCGAGGACCTCATCAGCGGGAAGTTCCTGCTCTTGCAGCGCGGCAAGAAGAACTATTTCCTGGTGAAGGTCTAGGCCTCCATCAGCAGGTTGCACCCCCGCAGGTCGCTGTGGTCGAAACGGCCCAGAACTTCGAATGTGCCGTCGGGGTGCATGCGCCCTAGGTCTTGGGTGGCTATGAATGGGCAACTGGCCACATTCGCCAGGTCGATAACATTGAGGCCACCCGTGCGGCCGTGGGGCAGGTAGCCGAGCGGGTCGTTCGGGTCACGTACCAAGATCTTCATCCATGGTGGAGCCGAATAGCGGCCTTCTCCTTTTGACCACGCTTGGCTGAGCAGCTCGGTCATGCCGTACTCGCTGTGGATGCTAGGTACTTGGAACGCTTCCTTGAGGACGCGGTGAAGCTCGTCCCGTACGATCTCCGGCCGGCGCCCTTTCATACCGCCCGTTTCCATGATGACGGTGTTCGGGATAGCCTGCGGGAACCGTTCGGCAAGGTCCAGCAAGGCGAAAGTGACCCCGAGTAAAAGGGTAGGCTTCCCCTCCTCTTCCGAGCGACGCAGCAATGCAGCAACGTCCTCGTATTTGTACAAGTAGGTGCCGCTGAGTGGATCCCCGGTGGCCTCGATCAACCGTTGTGCCATGTACACCAAGGAGCTGCCTTCGCGTTCGAGGTAGGCCGGGAGGAGCGCGATGATGCGCCACGTCGAGGGGTCGCCATAGGCACGTGTGAACGACCGCATGAAGGAGCGCTCGTACAGCGATGGCCAAGGCACGTGATGGACGCTGGTGGTAACCCCTGTGGTTCCACTGCTGGTGAAGTGGCTCGTCGGATCCAGGCCTGCCAGCAGCACCCGATGGTTCTTGAACGCGCTGATGGGTAGGAAGGGAATGCCTTCCAAACTGTCCACGTCGTCCGCGGTGACACCAAGGCCGGTCAGGAATCCCCGGTACACCGGGTTGTGTGTCGCATGCAGGTGAAATAGCTCGAGTGCCCGTGCGTTAAAAACGGTATCGCCGTCCACCTCGAACACCCGATCAAGGAGCTGCGGATCGAGGTATGGCGGGCACACGGGCATCAGGGCGTTGGTAGCTTAACTTTGACGGGATGAACACTTCTTCGAACAGCGTGGCAAAAGTAGCCGGAGCCTGCCTGTTGGCTGGTGTACTCTTCAGCGGTTGTCTGAAGACGGAGGAATTTCCGGCAACCCCGGCCATCACGTTCAAGTCGTTCGAGTTCTTCGGCGACTCCGCGTCGCTCACGATCGCTTTCACCGATGGTGATGGCGATGTCGGTCTCGACGCGTCGGACGTGGCACCACCCTACGACACCTCTTCGATCTTCTACTACAACCTCTTCCTGGAGCAGACTGCGCGGGTGAATGGTCAGTGGGTGACGGTTGGATTCGATGAGCCTATCTACTACAGAATTCCGCGGATAACACCCACCGGGCAGAACAAAGCGCTGGAAGGGGAGATCGCCGTGGCCATCGATCCGTTCCCCTTCTTCATCACTGGGATATCCGATACTGTTCGCTTCAGCGTGGAGATGGTGGATCGCGCCCTTAACCGGAGCAACAAGGTCTTCACCAACGAGATCATCGTTCCCTAGACCTCACCCACCAGCGCTTCGGACACGTTGATGACGTGATCCCCCACCTTCTCGCAGCTGGAGAAGAGGTCGTTGTAGATCAAGCCGCTCTTCACGTTGTAATCTCCAGCCTCGATGCTCTTCAAGTGCATCCGACGCAACTGATCGCGCAGCTGGTTGATGTGCTGTTCCGCCTCCACCGCCTCGTCGATGGCGATCTGGCCGTCTTCCGCATCAAGGTTCTTCAACATGATGGTGAAGGCACGGTCCAGCAAGCTCAAGAGCTCTTGGAGGTTGGAACGCTGCTCCGGCGTGAACCACAGCCGTTCCTGATGCTTGCGTTCCAGAAGGCGCGACATCTGGTAGAAGATATCGCCGATGCGCTCAAGGTCACTGATGATCGCGAGCATCGCCCGGATGCGTTCGCTCATCGCTTCGTCCTTCGCCTCGGCGCTGGTGCGCGTGAGGTATTTGCTGATCTCCACCTCCAACCGATCGGTGATGTCCTCGTAGCGGGCCACCTTGCCGAAGAGGTCCGTGCGTTCGGCATCGTTGGTGCTCACCAGCAGCTGGTTCACCATGCCG
>JAEUTC010000182.1 GCA_016787985.1 Flavobacteriales bacterium
ACCTACCTAACGGCAGGCAGGCGCTGGCTTGCCTCCTCCGAAGCGGCTGCGCGCAGGCGCAGTGACCCTGCGGTTTGGTCCCCAACGCAGGGCAGTAAGGTGTCGATCTTGTACTTCTACCATTACCTTCGGCGAGCACCAAACCCATCACCCATGACCACACCCTACGCAGAAGCACCCGCCACACGGCCCACCTTGCTCACCATCATCTGCATCCTCAGCTTCCTCTTCGGGATCTGGGGGCTTTATGGTGGCGTGCAGAGCGCCTTCACCGACCAGCCGCAGCGCGACCTTGAGAAGACGAAGGCCGAACTGGAGAAAGCGATGGCCAGTCCGGACATGCAAGGCCCGGGTGCCGAAATGGTGGTCAAGATGGGCGAAGAGGCCATCGCCTTGGGTGAGAAGAGCGTGGAGAACGCCAAACCCATCGGGTACAGCAGCATCGCGCTCTCCATCATCAGCTTGCTCGGTGTCTGGTGGATGTGGAACCTGCATAAGAAGGGCTTTTGGCTTTACACCCTCGCTACGGTGGGCAGCCTCATCACCCCGTTCCTCTTCCTGGGTGGCGGCATGATGACGTTGCTCGGCGTGGGCTTCATGGGCGTCATCAGCCTCATCTTCATCATCCTCTACGGCGTCAACCTGAAGCACATGCGTTGATCCGCTCCGTGCGCTTCGAGGCCTCCCGGACATGCACGTCCGTGGAGGCCTCGGTGTTCACGACCCGACCCACTGCGACATGACCACGACAGCCTCATCGACACGTCCCCGACTGCTCCTCGTCCTCTGTGTGTTCAGCTGGGCGTGGGCGGCCCTCACCGTCTGGGGCGGCATCCAGAGCGCGTTCACCGATGACCCGGTGGAAGCCCTGGCCCTGGCGCGCACGCAGAACGAGAACACCTTGGCCCAGCCCGGAGCACCTGATGTGGTGGTGCACATGGCCGAGAGCAGCGTGCGGATGGGCGAACTGAGCCTGGAACACGCCGTGCCGCTCGGGTTGCTGGGTATCGCCGGTGGCCTGCTCAACGCGTTCGGCGTGTACCGCATGTTCACGTTGCGCCGCTCGGGTTTCCCGATCTACCTGATCGGCACGTTCGTTGAGCTGGTGGTGCCGATGGTATTCGTGTACAGCGCCGGCCTCATGGCTTGGGGGGCCTTGGCCCTCATGGCCCTGGTGGCCGTGGTCTTCGCCGTGCTCTATGCCAGCCACCTGAAACACATGCACTGATGCGTAATGCCTGCTTGTTGGTCGTTGTCATGTCGTGTGCCGTGTTGCACACCGCCATTGCCCAACGCACCGCGCCGCCTGTGCCCTTCGCCCTGGGCGTCACCGAGCATATCCATTCCACGCGGATGGGCGAGGACCGCATCCTCAACATCGCGCTGCCGCAAGGCTACCACCCCGACAGCGCCGCGCGCTACCCCGTGGTGTACCTCCTCGATGGCGGTGCCGACGAGGACTTCATCCACATCAGCGGGCTGTTCCAATTCGCGGCCTTCGAGTGGATCGGATGGCAACCGCCCTGCATCGTGGTGGGCATCGCCAACACCGACCGCAAGCGGGACCTCACCTTCCCGACCACCATCGCAGCGGACAAGGAGAAGTTCCCCACCACGGGCGGCAGCGCGGACTTCCTGCACTTCATCGAGTTCGAGGTGATCCCCTTCGTGGAGGCGAACTACCGCACCTTTCCGGAGCGCGCACTCATCGGCCAAAGCCTTGGCGGCCTCTTCGCCACGGAACTCCTGCTGCGCAAGCCCTGGCTCTTCCAACACTACCTCATCGTAAGCCCCAGCCTTTGGTGGGACAACGAGAGCCTTCTCGCGGTGAACGACGATGCCTTGAGCGCACCCGACATCGGCATCGCCAGCGTGTACGTGGCCGTGGGCAAGGAAGGCAAGGGCATGATCGGCCCGGCGAAGAAGCTGGTGGCCAAACTGCGCAAGACCACCATACCGCGCATCCGCTACCAGTACTTCCCCGACCTGGACCATGCCAACATCCTGCACCGCGCGGCGCTGGAGGGGCTGCGTTGGGTGGGAGGGAAGGAGGTGAAGTGAAGGCCATGTGGAAGTACATCCTCTTCGCATTGATCGGTTGGCGGTGTGGTCACACACCGGTCGATCAAGCTGACAGCAAGCCATTGGAGCCTGCTGAAACCACCCCTTGTCATCCATACTTCGCGTTCGATGCAGTGGAACACTATTCGATCTCCATTTCTGAAGAAGACGTCTTCAAATTGACGGAGAAGCCGCGACTGACCAACCTCGAAAAGCGCCAACTGGAAGCCTTGTTGGACTATGGACCTGATCGTATCGGTAACGATGCACCTTTCAGGCATCTCGAACGGCTCGGCTTTTCAAAGCGGAAC
>JAEUTC010000183.1 GCA_016787985.1 Flavobacteriales bacterium
AGGTCTTCCACACCCACGCCGAAACGGATGGCTTCATTCCAACGCGGTGTGAACACCCAGCGAGCGCTCAATGCACCGCCCAGCCCATTGGTGCGGTCGAAGCCACTGCCGGCCGTATCACTGGCCACATAGTCGCCTAGCAAGGCACTGCGCAGCACGCGCCCATCCGCTCCGGTGAAAAGCGTGGCCCAGCGTACCTCCGCATGGGCCATGGACTGCCCGCGGACCACGTCGAGCCGCACGAAGGAGCCACTTCGTTGGTCGAGTACGCCGCCACCGACCGTTTGGTAGCGGATCTGTTGGTAGGCCGATGGAGCGAGGACCGCTGTCCGCTCTTGAAAACCCGAGTTGCCGAAGAAGGTGAGGTCGAATTGATCAGCCGTGAAGGAAAGCCCACTTTGTTCATGGTGGGCAACGCTCACGATCGGTCGCCAGCCGGGATGCTTGGACCAGCACGCCGCCCCGGTCCATTGGAGCCTACCTGCAAGCACGAAGCCGGCGGTGTTGCCTTTTTCCTTCAACCGATCCGAAACGCTGCTCCGAAGGTCCCTTTCAAGGAAGCCACCTCGCAATAGGGCCAGAGGGAATTCGTTGCGCACCGTGTTCGCGTTGTAGTCGAACAGGCCCGATAACGCCAAGGTGTTCCGGAAGCCAGGGTTCAAGTCTACCCGTGCATCGAAAGGCAAGGTGCCTTGGCCAACGACCTGCATTGTGGCAAGGCAGAAGATCCCAGCCAAGGTCCACGTCCTCATTGGCTGTTCACGATGAAGTTGCCCTCCACGGTGAACTGCAGGTCCATGCCGTAATGGTCATAGATGCGTACATGGCCAAGCGTTGGGTCGGTGTTGAAGATCACGCGGGTCCGGATGCGGCCTTCGCCATAAAGAAGATCGACCTGTGCTGGAGTGAGCCGCGCGGAAACACTGGACCGAACGGGCGCGCTCACGATGCCGCTGGACCCGAGCACGGCGGCCTGCACATCACCTTCCACTTGGAGCGGACTCAGCACGTTACGCTCAAGGTCCACGATGTCGAGCACGACGCGGGCATCGAAGGGGAATCCATTCTCCGCGAAGAGGTTCAAGGTGCCTTCGGTGATGCTGGGGTTCTCCACATCGCCCGGCAGGTCCGGTTTGGCCACGTTCTCGAGCACCAGCTCCGTGGCGATCACCGCAAGTGGCACTTCCAACTCAAGGCTGGCCTTCAGCGCGCTTTCGAAGTAGAGGAAGTCGTTGCCATTGCTGATATCGCCCAGCGGGTTCAAGCGGATGTCCAAGCCATAGCGCACCTCATCGGGCATGTTCTCGATGAAGGCATCCACGTTGCTGTTGCTGTTGTCCAGCAGGTTCTCATAGATGCTCGGTGTGAACCCATCGCCCAAGTCCAGCGCACGGTTCAAGTTGATGGGCCCCTGAAGGATGGCGTGGGTCATATCCACGGTCGTGCCCGTTCGCGTGTTCGTGGCTTGGAAACTGTTCAGGCGAACCTGGATGTCCATGCCGATGCCATTCTCCACCTTCAGCCGCAATGCGACCCGGTCCAGGTCCAAGCTGCCCCCCACGAACGCATCGAATAGACCCAGGCGGCTGCTTTCCTCGGGGAAGTCGAGGTCGTTGGTACCGAAATAGCCCTTGGCGTACCGGGTCACCAGGCCGCTGTAGCTGGCTTCCACCACCACGCTGTCCTGGTTGGAGACCGTGGCGCCGCTGCCTGCTGGGTCAAGAGACGCGGATACGTTGGTCGCCAAGGTGTTCACGGCATTGAAGCTGGGCCCGCGCAGGTCGAAACGGGTGCCCGCCAGATCCCGGACCACGTTCGCGAAGCTCGGACTGCCCGGTGAGCCGGGTTCCACCGCCACCGAAAGGGTGTTGTTCCCGTCGGGGAACACAGCGCTCGGTACCTCGAACTCTCCGAGCACCCGGCTGGCGATCTTGTTGCGCATGGCAATGCGCAGTTGCCCGGCGTTCAGGTCAAGCCGGGTCAGTTCCACCTGTGGCAGGTTGAAGCGTACCAGGTTGTTCTGGCTGATCACCGGGAAGCCCGCAGGTAGGTTGAAGACATCGTTGCCCACGAGCGGGAAGGCGTAGGGATACACGAAGCTGGTGTCCGGTAGCCCTAGCAGCGTATCTAGGTCCACCGCGAAAAGCTCCGACCGATAGACCAGGGTCACAGCGCCGTCCGCTGCGATGCTTTGCAGCGAGTCCGGGATCAGGTTCGCCAACGTCAAACGGCTGGTGAGCAGGGGGGCCGAGACATCCACATCCCATGATGCCGGTCCGTCCTTCTTGCAGCCCGTGCCTGTGGAAAGAAAAAGCACGCCCCAGAAGGCAACCGTCCAGAGGGCGCGTACGTTTTCCATCAGGGGAGCAAAGTACTGCCGCACGAGCTTATGAACACTTCGGTTTCTTCGCCAAGCTGTACTTTTCACCCGTTGAACACGTAGCGTGCTGCTAAGACGACATATCCTGGTCCCAACGCTGCTTTCGGCCTTTGCCATGTTCCTCATCTCATGGCTTTGGCACGGCCTGGCGCTCACCGATCTGGAGGAGATCTCCATTCCCTTGACCTTGTATTTCTCGCTCGCTTCCGTGGTGTACATCGTCCTTGGTCTGGGCATGACCTTCTTCATCCACACGGCCATCCTCCACGAATGGATCTCGTTGAAGAAGGCCTTCCCCTTCACATCCATGCTCCTGGGGGCCGCGATCGGCTTTTTCGTCTACCTGGTCATCTTCATCCTGGGTATGTCCTTCACCAAAGGCGGCATGGTGCACGTGATCGCCGATGTGCTCTGGCAGATGGTGGAACAAGGTGTGGGCGGGCTCATGGTAAGCCTTGGCATCATCTACGATATGCACAAGCGCTACCTCGAATCGGAGCGTGCGTGATCAGGCGCCGTATTTGCCTTTCCACAGCTTGGCCAGCAGCGCTGCATATTCCCGTTCACGCGGGTTGTCTCCCGGGGAATAGAAGGTGGTCCCGCTGAGCCCTTCAGGCAGGAATTCCTGGTCGATGAAGTTGCCTTCCCCGTCGTGGCTGTATCGGTAGGCCTTGCCGTAGTCGAGTTGCTTCATGAGCTTGGTCGGAGCGTTCCGCAAGGCCAAGGGCACCGGCAGGTCTCCCCTTGCTTTCACCGCCTCTTGTGCAGCTCCGATGGCCACGTAACTGGCGTTACTCTTCGGCGAGCAGGCCAGGTAGATGGCGCATTGGCTGAGGATGATCCGACTTTCGGGCCACCCGATCATCTGGGCCGCCTGCATGGTGGTGGTGGCCATCAACAGGGCGTTCGGGTTGGCATTGCCGATGTCCTCGCTGGCCAGGATCACCATGCGCCGTGCGATGAAGAGCGGGTCTTCGCCGCCTTCCACCATCCTCGCCAACCAATAGACCGCGGCGTTCGGGTCGCTGCCGCGCATGCTTTTGATGAAGGCGCTGATGATGTCGTAATGCTGCTCGCCCTGTTTGTCGTACCGGGCGGCGTTGTTCTGCACCACCTCCTTCACCAACGCATCATCGATCACGACCCTGCCGTCGCCATCCGGACTGGCCGAGAGCACACAGAGTTCGAAGGTGTTCAGGAGCCGTCTGGCATCGCCACCGCTGGCACGTAGGAGAGCGTCGGTTCCCTTCAGGTCTATGGTGAAGCCCTGCAGCAGCGCATCCTTGGCCATCGCACGTTGCAACAGATCGAGGAGTTGTTCCTCGGCCAGCGCTTGGAGCACGTAGACCTGACAGCGGGAGAGGAGCGCCGGGATCACTTCGAAACTGGGGTTCTCCGTGGTGGCGCCGATCAAGGTGATGGTGCCCTTTTCCACCGCGCCGAGCAGGCTGTCCTGCTGCGCCTTGCTGAACCGATGGATCTCGTCGATGAAGAGGACGGCACTTCGTGCGAAGAGACCGGCACCACCGGCCTGCTCGATCACCTCGCGCACATCCTTCACCCCGCTGTTGATCGCGCTGAGGGCATGGAACGGACGTTTCAGGTCCTGGGCGATCAACCGGGCCAAGGTGGTCTTGCCCACGCCGGGAGGTCCCCAAAGGATCATGCTGGGCAGCATCCCCCCAGCCAGGGCCTTACGCAGTACACCCGAAGGTCCAACCAAGTGTTCCTGGCCCACCACCTCCTCCAAGGTGCGCGGCCTTAGCCGTTCGGCAAGGGGTTCTACGGTTTCCACGTTCGTGGCGCGAAGGTACCATCGTGCACAACCCATGCACACTGCCACTTCAGGACCGTTGTCAGGGTCGGACTGGTCTTTCGCACACGCCACTATGGCCCGTGGATCGGAACGGGTTGGTAAGTAGCTGTTGTACGCACGGTCAACGCCTCATCCGTGGGCGTTCAAGGTCTTTGCGTCGCTGAGGATCAGCCTTTTGGCGTCAGTTGGACCTCGATCGGGAAGCGCCCTGTTCAAAACTTTAGTCGCCAGAAAATTTGGCGATCCGCAAATCTGTTGCTTATTTGGGCGTCAGCTATTCGACAGAAATCCTGTCAGAGTAGGTCAACGAACCGAGAACACTCGAAGAAGCTAACAACCCAACCCAAA
>JAEUTC010000186.1 GCA_016787985.1 Flavobacteriales bacterium
CCGCGTTCGCTCACACCGTCCTTCACCTCGTCGTTGGCGAGTACGGTTCCCAAAGCGGGGCACCAGTTCACCCAGGCCTCGCTGAGGTAGGCGAGGCGGAAGTGTTGCAGGATGCGCTGCTTCGTGCGCTCGTCGAAGGCGTTCCACTCCGCGACAGTGAAGGCGCCGAGCTCCTCTTCCACATCACCGGTGAGGGCGCACGCGTCGCTCGGGTGCCAGCCTTGTTCTTCGAACCGAGCGATCAACTCGGCGATGGGCCGGGCGCGTTGTGCTTCGTGGTCGTACCAACTCTCGAAGAGCTGGATGAAGATCCACTGGGTCCATTTGTAGAAGGATGGATCACTGGTGCGCACCTCGCGGTCCCAGTCGAAACTGAATCCGATGGCGTCGAGCTGCTGGCGGTAGCGGGCGGCGTTCTCCTCGGTGGTCTTGGCGGGGTGCTGGCCCGTTTGAATGGCGTACTGTTCAGCAGGCAGACCGAAGCTGTCGTAGCCCATCGGGTGCAGCACGTTGAAGCCGCAGTGCCGCTTGTAGCGCGCCACGATGTCGCTGGCGATGTACCCGAGCGGATGACCCACGTGCAGACCGGCGCCACTGGGGTACGGGAACATGTCGAGCACATAGTATTTCGGCTTCGACGCGTCGTTCAAGACGCGGTAGGTCTTGTCGTTCTGCCACTTCTCGCGCCACTTCTGCTCGATGTCCTTCGGGTCGTATTGCATGGTCCTGTGCTACGGACCGCGAAGGTAGCCGGTGGGTGGAAGACCCACCGCAACGACGCCACGAAGGCGGCGAATACGCAACGCGGACATTCCATTACACTCCCTTGGCCTCCATGGTCCCTCGTCGTTGGATGGGGCTGCACTTCGGGGCCCATCCGGCCAAGGGCCTTACTTTCGCGACCGCCCAGCGCAACACCATGAGCGACCAACGCTACCTGAAGTCACGCACGCGCACCTCCAATGTGAGCACCGTGATCGGCATCGCCCTGGTGCTGTTCATGTTGGGTGTCCTGGGGTTCCTGGTGCTGAACGCCCAGGCCTTGGAGCGCTATTTCAAGGAGAACGTGCGGGTGGAGCTCTTCCTGAAGCGCGACCTGAAGGAGGTGGACATCATGCAGTTCCGCAAGGAGCTGGACACCGAGGCCTACACGCACGAGACCCGCTATGTGACCGCGGACGAGGCGGCCGAACAGCTGAAGAAGGACCTCGGCGAGGATTTCCTTGGTGTACTGGGCAGCAACCCGCTCCTACCCTCGGTGGAGCTGCGCCTGAACGCCGATCACGCGCAAGCGGATAGCCTGAAGTGGATCGTGGAGCAACTGAAGAAAGACCCGCGTGTGCAGGAGGTGGCCTACAATGCGGCCGTGGTGGAGAACATCGATGCCAACGTGAGCAAGGTGGGCTTGCTGGTGCTGGGATTCACGGTGCTGTTGCTCTTCGTGGCCATCGCGCTCATCAACAACACCATCCGCCTGGCGATCTACAGCAAGCGTTTCCTGATCCGCACCATGCACCTGGTGGGCGCCACGCAATGGTTCATCAAGAAACCTATCCTCGGCCAGAGCTTGTGGCAGGGGATCATCGGGGCGGTGCTGGCCATCGGCCTGTTGGTGGGGCTGCTGCAACTCACCAACCACTACATGCCCGATCTGCTCGCCTTCACCGATATGCCCACGCTAGCCTTGCTGTTCGCCGGGGTGCTGGTGCTCGGCTTGGTGATCTCCCTCGCCTCCACTTGGTTCGCCGTAGGACGCTACCTTCGCATGAACTCGGAGGACCTGCATTGGAGTTGAGTGTGAAGTGTGAAGTGTGAAGTGTGAAGTGTGAGGTGTGAAGTTTGAGGTGTGGAATACTGCTGGAGGTACCGGGATCAGTGGAAGTGACCAACGAATCGAGCATACAACCCTAGGAAATGGCCAAGCCTGAACTGAACAACGACATGCCCTTCACAGCGACGAACTACAAGCTGCTGCTCATCGGCCTGGCGATCGTCACCGTGGGGTACATCCTCATGAGCGGTGGCGGTAATGGCGATCCCAATGCCTTCGATGCATCCGAGCTCTTCAGCGCGCGCCGCATCACCATCGCACCCATCGTGGTATTGGCCGGGTACGCCTTCGTAGCCTACGCCATCCTCAAGAAAACCGGGGAGACGGGCAAATGACCGTCCTGCAAGCGATCATCCTCGCCATCATCGAGGGGATCACCGAATTCCTGCCCGTCAGCAGCACGGGCCACATGATCATCGGGTCCACCATCATGGGGATCGAGCAGGACGAATTCGTCAAGCTCTTCACCGTGGCCATCCAGTTCGGCACCATCCTCAGCGTGGTGGCCCTTTACTGGAAGCGGTTCTTCCAGAGCTTCGACTTCTACCTGAAGCTGCTCGCGGGCTTCATCCCGGCCGTGATCGCCGGTCTGCTCTTCAAGGACTACATCGATCTACTCTTGGAGAACGTGGTAGTGGTCGGGGTGATGTTGTTCCTCGGTGGCATCGTCTTCCTCTTCATCGATCGCTTGGCACCAGCTGCTGCAGAAGGCACGGACCAACCGATGTCGTACAAACAAGCGGCCACCATCGGTGCATGGCAATGCCTGGCCATGGTGCCTGGTGTATCGCGCTCGGCGGCCACCATCATCGGTGGCATGACGCAAGGGTTCACCCGTAAGAACGCAGCGGAATTCAGCTTCTTCCTCGCGGTGCCCACCATGTTCGCGGCTACGGTGAAGAGCTTCTACGACTATATGAAGGACGGCGGCGCCTTCACCAACGACCACCTGCAGCTCTTCGCCATCGGCAACGTAGTGGCTTTCGTGGTGGCCATCATCGCCATCCGATCCTTCATCAGCTACCTCACGAAAAGCGGGTTCAAGGCCTTCGGTTGGTACCGCATCGTGGTGGGTGGTGTCATCATCGCGTTGCACCTGGCGGGTGTATCGATGCAGATGTACTGACTCGTGGACGCTTTCGACTTCACTCCGGACACCGGTGGCCTCGTGCTCGTCGATAAGCCGCTCACGTGGACAAGCTTCGATGTGGTGGGGAAATTGCGCGGAGCTATGCGCATCGCCGCCGGGCGCAAGATCAAAGTAGGGCATGCGGGAACGTTGGATCCCTTGGCCAGTGGGCTGCTGATCCTCGCTTACGGGCCGTTCACCAAGAAATTGCCGCTGATCACCGGTGCGGAGAAGACCTACACGGGTACCATCACCTTGGGCAGCACCACCCCTAGCTACGACCTGGAAACGCCTACCGAGCCGGGTGGTCCGTGGGAG
Organism: Flavobacteriales bacterium; assembly: GCA_016787985.1. Lineage (GTDB taxonomy): Bacteria > Bacteroidota > Bacteroidia > Flavobacteriales_F > PHOS-HE28 > PHOS-HE28. The sequence continues at coordinate 3,279 of JAEUTC010000186.1, forward strand.
CATTTGGACGAGGCTGCCATCCGAGCCGCCTTCGCACGCTTCGTGGGCACCATCGAACAACGTCCGCCGAACTACAGTGCCAAACGCTTCGAGGGGGAGCGCGCCTACTTCCTGGCCCGCGACAGCGAACGCGCGCACCTGGTGGAGATGAAACCCGTGAGCGTGGTGGTGAGCGCATTGGACGTGACGGCGATACGCGGCAACGAAGTCGACTTCGAGGTACACGTGAGCAAGGGCACCTACATCCGTTCCCTGGCCCACGACATCGGCCAGGTGCTGGGCTGCGGGGCGCACCTTTCGGCATTGCGCCGCACGCGTATCGGCGACTACGATGTGCAGAACGCGTACACCCCGGCGGAATGGTCAGAACGCATCGCCCCGTACACGAAAGATCGGGTTATCAACAGGACAATCGACTGATTTCCAGTAGATTTAACATTCGCTTCGCGATCGTACTATCTTCGGCGCCCCAAACTCTCAGGCCCGGCCCAGTAAGCCCGCCCCAACCCCATGAAACTTACCGCGTTCAAATTCGCCCTGCCCAAGGAGCAGATCGCTCTGTACCCCAC
>JAEUTC010000223.1 GCA_016787985.1 Flavobacteriales bacterium
CCGATATCCGATGTGGCAGCGTAAACAGACCGTATTCCTGGCCCTGGCGGCCCTTTTCGCCCTGGCTACCTGGTTCATGCCGGTAGCGACTTATGACCGTGTTCAGGATCAGTTCATCTTCTGGACCACCGGCCTCTTCACCGCCGATGGCACTGCGGTGACCGATGTGGACCTGAAGGTGCCGTTCAACATCGTGCTTACGGTGCTGGCCTTGGCGCTCGTGGCGTGCATCTTCTTCTATAACAACCGGCCACGACAGATCCGTTTGGTACGCGGCACCTACCTGCTCACCTTGGCCACCATCGCCTTCCTTTTCATCACGGACAATTCCATCCAGACCTACCTCGGATCAGGCGGCGCCACGGCCATCAGCCACTACGGTGTCTCGTTCTTCCTACCACTGGGTACGTTGATCTTCAGCTTCCTCGCCGAGCGCGCCATCAAGGCCGATGAGGAACTTGTGCGAAGCGCGGACAGGTTGCGATAGATTTGAGATGGCTTCTGAAGCAGCCGCCTTAAATGGGCCGTAGCCTGATCACTTCGATCTTCCTTTTGTCCTCTTTCTGGGGCGTTGCCCAGGGCTCCGATCTTGGGTGGTTGAAGGGAGAAGTGAGGGATGCGAAAAGCGGAGAGGTGCTACCATTCGCTGATATCGAAGTGCTATGTGGGCCGAGTCTTTGGGATGGTGTCACGGACTTTGATGGGCAGTATACGCTTCGGCTTCCATACGGGCCTTTCGTTCTTTCAGCAGGAGCAGAAGGATACTACAGGTACAGAACTACCGGGATCATAGAACCGACTCGAATGACGTTTTTGAACTTAGAACTCGAGCCAATGAAGAAGCTCGAGTAACATCAGCGCTTCGCTGCTGCTTCCTTGAATGCTGCGATGGCATTCCGCGTGAAGTCGCTCAAGACCAACCGCCCGCTGATCTTTGCCCGCCCAATGAGCAGCTGGTCCCAATCCTCGGTGCCCTTCCACAACACGCGCTTGATGTCGGCCATGGCCTCGGGGCTGTAGGCGGCCAACTCGCGGGCATGGGCCTCCACCCGTGCATCCAAGGCCTCGGTGCTATCGAACAGTTCAGCGTAGATGCCGTGCTGCTCGGCCCATTGGGCGCTGCGCTTGGTGGCCGGGGTGGCGCTCAGCAGACCGAAGTGACCGGTGCCCACCTTGCGTTCCACGGCCGGGCCCACCACGAAGGGACCGATGCCCACCGCCAGTTCGCTCAGTCGGATGGTGGCGTTGGTGGTGGCGTAAGCGATGTCCACAGCGCAGGCAATACCCACACCGCCGCCCACACAATGGCTGTGGATGCGGCCGATCACGAACACGGGAACGGTGCGGATGGCGTTGATCACATGGGCGAAGCCGCTGAAGAACTCCAGCCCGCGCATGCCATCTTCGATAGCCACCAGTTCATCGAAACTCGCACCGGCACAAAAGGCCTTGTCACCGTCGCTGCGTAGCACGATCACACGTACCGAGGGGTCGTTCCCGCAGGTGGTGATGGCGTCGGCCATTCCGCGCAGGATGTGGCCGGGCAGGCTGTTGCTCTTGGGGTGGTGGAAGGTGACCGTGGCGATGCCATCGTTCACCATGTGTTTCACATAACCGTCGCTCATGGTGGAGCAAAGATCGGTTGTCGCGGCCTTCACTCTCGGCAAACGCATCAGTCTAATTTGGAACTCTGCGACCCCGCTGGGGTCGTTGAGTTCCGGGGTCGTCCTGTTGCTACGCTCTGCGACCCCTATGGGGTCGATCATGCGAACTATTGAGCTTGACCCTGGAAGGGTCACAGAACTTAGAACTAACGTCCAGTGCGGGATCCGACCTGCCGTACGGCAGATCGCAGAAGAAATTGTTGCGTTTGCCCTGAGCGTTCACCGGATGCCGTCCAACCATTCCTTGAAGGCCTTCGCCTTCTCCCGGCTCACCATCACCTCCACCGCAGTAGGTGGCTTCAATTCCACCTTCAGCTTGCCGTTGAAGTGCTGGTGTACCACGGCGATGCATTCCACACACGCGATGCATTGCCGGTTGAGGCGGTGGAAGGCCCGCGGGTCCAGCTGTGCCTCGATCTCGTCCAAGGGCTGGTCGAGCAGGTGACGCTTGCCGTTGCGGGTCTGCAGTTCGGTACTGCCCTCGTTGCTCAGGAAGTAGGCGATCTCGGCGGTGGCAACAGGCAATAGTTTGGTGCCGAGCTTCACCAGGAAGCGGTCGCGGTAAATGGTCCCTCGTCCTTGCACGGCCTCCAATAAGCGTTGGATGTCCGGGAGCGGTGGCGTGGTGGTGCGCACGAGACCCATCAGTTTGGTCACGCTGCGTGCCAATTCCTCTTCCTCGATGGGCTTGAGCAGGTAGTCGATGCCGTTGGTGCGAAAGGCTTCGAGCATGTAAGCATCGTATGCCGTGGTGAAGATGATGGGGCAGGGGGGAGGCACCTGCTTGTAGATCTCGAAGCTGAGCCCGTCGCTCAATTGGATGTCGCTGAAGATCACATCCGGCGCGGAGTTGTCGTTGAACCAAGCGACGGCGGCCTGGATGGTGTCCACCACATCCACCACTTCCAGCTGCGGATGGTGCGTGCTCAACAGTCCGTGCAAGCGGCGGTATGCCGGTGCTTCATCCTCGATGATCAGGGCCTTCAGCTTCATCACACGCGGGCTTCGTGTTCGGCGAGTTGGAGCAAGGGCAGCGCCACCAGGAAGTGTTCGCGGGTCTCGATCACGTCCACCGGTCGTTCGCTGAGGTAAGCGTACCGCTGCCGAACGTTGCTCAGTCCGGTGCCGGTTCCTTCCACGGTGCCTTGCTTGCGGTGCAGACTGTTGCGCACCGCCAGTGTCCGCCCGTTCTCCACGTGGATGTCCACTTGCAAGGGCGCGGCCGTGCTGGCCACATTGTGTTTCAAGGCATTCTCCAGCAAGAGCTGCAGCGTGAGCGGAGCGATCAGCAATTGCCGGTGCTCCTGGGCTACGTTCACCGAGATGCGCAGGCTGTCTGCGAAGCGCACTTTCATCAGGTTGATGTAAGCCTGGGTGAAGTCGAGCTCGGTGCCGAGGTCCACTACCTCCTTCTCTTTGTGTTGAAGGATATAGCGGTACACGTGGCTGAGGTCCTTGGTGAAGCGTTCGGCCAACTTCGGATCCTCATGGATCAGGGTCACCAAGGTGTTGAGGCTGTTGAAGAGGAAGTGCGGTGAGACCTGGTTCTTCAGCATGTCCAGCTCGGTGCGGAGCTGGCGGCTTTTGAGCGCTTCCGCTTCGATGGCCTGGTGCTTCCACATGGTGAAGAAGTAGCCCGCTTCATAGATGGTGCCGATGATGGCGGTGATCCCGAAGGATTTGATCAGATTGCCACGCCACTGCCCGCTGGTGTAGGCGTTCTCTTGCAGGCCAAGAGCATCGAGCGCCGTGCAGGCCAGGAAGTCGATGGCCACGATGTAGATGCTCATGCTGAGCACGGTGAGAACGATCCGTCTGGTGGTGTGCTGGAACCCGGGATATTGGATACGGTAGCCGCTGATGATCCAGAAGCTCCCTTGCCAAATGAGCGCTGTGATGATGAGTCCGATACCATAGGTGGACCAAGCGAACGGCTCGTCATGGAACAGGAGCGTGAGCAGCAATGCCACCAGCGGAATGCCGATGATACGGGGCCAGGGTTCGCGGAACGGGCTGAAGCGGGGCATGGTGTGGACTGCACGAAGGTACCGCGCGGTATGCCGCCCATGGCGCTTGGCTGGGCGAAGCGTAGGGTTCAGGGAGTGAAGCGTCGTGTTCCCGGGCTGAAGCGTGCATGAGGGATCGGTACAGCGTGCCCTACGGCTCATGGTGCCAACACGATGGTCTGTATGCTGTAACCGCCAACTCAGGGAGAACGGCATAGGTGAGGGTGCTGGAGACTTCCACTTTCGCTGCCGGAACGAACAACCGAACCTCCCACACCATGCCACCCATGCTCTTCCGCTCTTTGTTCACTGCTGCACTGCTTGTGCCCTCCCTGCTCTTCGCCCAGACCCAGGTGGTGAAGGGCACCGTTAAGGATGCCGATTCACAAATGACCCTGCCCGGTGCCACAGTAGTGCTGCTCGGCAGCGATCCCATAGTCGGGGTCACCACCGACATGGATGGCCGTTTCCGCTTGGAGAACGTACCCTTCGGCCGCCAACAGCTGCAAGTGAGCTTCCTCGGCTACAAACCCACCGTGATCCCCAATGTGCTGGTGACCGCCGGAAAGGAGGTGGTGCTGGACATCGCGCTGGTCGCATCGGTGGAAAGCCTGAAGGAAGTGGAGATCACCTCAGATCGTGGTAAGGACCGCACCGTGAACGAACTGGCCAAGGTCAGCGCACGCACCTTCAGCCTGGAGGAAGTGACGCGCTACAGCGGCGGACGCAACGACGTGGCCCGCCTCGCGACCAACTTCGCCGGTGTGAGCGCCGCCAACGATGCGCGCAACGATATTGTCGTACGGGGGAACTCACCGACGGGCCTGCTATGGCGCATCGACGGGTTGCCCATCGGCACCACCAACCACTTCGGCACGCTGGGCACCACGGGCGGTCCGGTAAGTGCCCTCAACACCAACCTGCTTCGCACCAGTGATTTCCTCAGTGGTGCCTTCCCCGCGGAATATGGCAACGCCAACGCCGCCGTGTTCGATGTGAAGTTCCGCAGTGGCAATACCGATGAACATGAGTTCACCGCGCAGCTGGCAGCCTTCAGCGGCGCGGAGTTCATGGCCGAAGGACCGATCAGCAGGAAGAACCAGTCGTCCTACTTGGTGAGCTATCGCTACGGCATTGCCGGTGCAGCGGCTACGGGCACCAGCGCGATCCCTTACTTCCAAGATCTTGCCTTCAAGCTCAACTTCGGGAAGAGCAAGCTGGGTCGCTTCGAGCTCTTCGGTATGGGAGGTCGCAGCAACATCGACTTTCTCGGCGCCGAATTGGATAGCACCGATCTCTTCGCCGACCCTACCGTGGATAGCTACTTCACCTCGGACGTGGCGCTCATCGGGCTTTCGCACTTCCTGCAGCTCGACGACAAGAGCTACCTCAAGACCACGGTCGGTACCACGTACCTCGGCACTTCGTTCCTGCAGGACAACATCATCGGTGGTGCGAGCGATCAGAACGCTGTGCGCTACCGGGCCACCGAGGCCTTGGACAAGGAACAGCGCTACACCGTGAGCAGCCAGTACAACCGCAAGTTCTCGCCGCGCTTCAGCCTGCGTGCTGGGGTGTTGAACGAGTTGTACGACCTCGATGTGGACTGGACCGATCGCGATCGCCGCGCCGGTATCCCCGATGTGGACGGAGACAGCATTCCCGACTTCTTTGTGCAGGTGCGCGATGTGCAGGGTACCATCAACCTCTTCCAGGCCTACGCGCAAGGTGAATACAAGTTCACCGACGAACTCAGCTTCACAGCGGGTCTGCATGGCCAGTACCTCGACTTCAACGACGATATGATGCTTGCCCCACGCACCGCGCTTGCCTGGCAGTTCCGTCCTCGCCAACGGGTGACATTGGCCTATGGGCTGCATGGTCAATTGGCGTCCCTGCCTGTGCTGCTCTTCACCGACCCAGCCACGGGTGCTGCCAACCGCGACCTGGAGTTCCAGAAGGCACACCACCTGGTGCTGGCCTACGACCATCGCTTCGAGGGCGATTGGCGGGTGAAGGTGGAAGGCTATCACCAGTGGCTGTACGACCTCGGTATCGAGGATACCACCAGCAGCTATAGTGTCGTGAACGAGGGCGCTGACTTCACCTTCTCAGAGCGCGGTGGATTGATCAGTGCAGGTACGGGTCGGAACTACGGTGTGGAACTGACGGTGGAGAAGTTCCTCAGCAAGGGCTACTACGCCTTGCTCACCACCTCGCTCTTCGATTCGCGCTACACCGGCAGCGATGGCGTGGAACGCAACACCGGCTTCGCGAACGACTATGTCTTCAACGCCTTGTTCGGAAAGGAGTGGGGCATAGGCAAGGACAAGCGCAACGCCCTTACCTTCGATACCAAGTTCACCACCAGCGGCGGTCGCCCCTTCAGCCCCATCGATCTGGACGCCACGCGCGCCAACCTGGGCCGCGAGGTGTATGTGGATGATCAGGCCTACAGCAAGCGATACGATGCCTACCTGAGGTTGGATGTGAAGTTCGGCGTCCGCATCAATGGCAAGGGCGGCAAGGTGAGCCACCAGTTCTTCATGGACCTGCAGAACGTGACGGACCGCGAGAACATCTTTGTGGAGCGATACAACCGTGTCACCGACCGCATCAACCCCGTTTACCAGAACGGCTTCTTCCCGGACTTCATGTACAGGGTGCAGTTCTGATCGACAAGAAGTTGGCAGTCAGCAGTAGGCAGTACCTGTACCTCCACTGCCTACTGCGAACTGCCAACTGGTCACTGCGCACAACGAACCACTCGGTCACCGAACGTTCAACCCCCAATGCAACAGATAATCCTCATCACCGGCGCCAGCAGCGGCATGGGCAAGGCCTTCGCCAAGCGCCTCATCAACGAAGGGCACATCGTCTACGGGGCCGCGCGCCGTGTGGAGCAGATGCAGGACCTCGTGCAAGCCGGCGGGCGCGCCATCGCACTCGACATCACCGATGACAGCTCCATCACCGCTGCGGTCGAACAGGTCATTGGCGAGCAAGGTCGGATCGATGTGCTCATCAACAATGCAGGTTATGCCATTTACGGCTCGGTGGAAGAGACCACCTTGGCCGATGCGCGCAGGCAGTTCGAGGTCAACATCTTCGGACTGGGACGCATCACACAACAGGTGGTGCCGCACATGCGCGATTCGGGCAAGGGCCGCATCATCAACATCAGCAGCATGGGTGGCAAGATGTATACACCATTGGGCGCGTGGTATCACGCCACCAAACATGCGTTGGAAGGCTGGAGCGATTGCCTGCGTTTGGAGTTGAAACCCTTCGGCATCGATGTGGTCATCATCCAACCGGGCATCATCAAGACCGAATTCTCGGATGTGATGACCGGGCCGATGTTGCAGCGATCGGGTGTGGGACCCTATGGCGAGTTGGCCCGCAAGGTGGCCAAGGGCGCAGAGAACGGCATGGCCAACGGCAGGGGGTCGGATCCGGCGGTCATCGCCGCGCTCGTTTCGAAGGCGGTCAGTGCCAGGCGTCCGCGCACCCGGTATGCAGGCGGATTTCTCGCCAAACCGGTGATGTGGGTACGCATCTACCTCGGCGACCGCTTCTTCGATCGGATGATCATGAAGGCGGCGTGAACTCCATCGATGACCCATGAGCAAGCTACCTGCAACGTTCCATCTTTCCATCACCGGACTGCGCATTAAGCCCGGCCTGATGAACCGCCTGCGCTTTCAGTACCACGCGGTACGCTCGTTCATGCAGGCGCAAAAGGCGGAAGGCGTGCTACATGTGGCGACCAAGCGGATGCATGGTGTAGAGCACACCGTTACCGCCTGGCGAGATCGCGAGGCTATGCTGGCGTTCATGCGCAGTGGACCGCACTTGGAAGCGATGAAGGTCTTTCACCGGATCGCTGAAGGAAGTACCTTGAGCGAACAAGCCGATCATATCCCGGAATGGCCGGAGGTGCACCTGCGTTGGAAGGAGCGTGGCGTGCGGTATGGTCGAAAGGAAGGTTGAACGGTCGTGCACTTGGGATCGGGCCGATCGGTCCCTACCTTGGGTGGACTTTTTCGAATGCGGATCGTGACCTCAGGGCACATCCTGCGTCAGAAGGGGACAAGAACCAAAACCAAACACCGAAAGTCCATGCTCGATCAACTCCTCTCCAGCCTCCAAAGCCAGGCCGTTCCCCAGCTCATCAGCAAATTCGGGTTGAACGAGCAACAGGCCGGTGGCTCCATCAATGCTGCTGCCGATAGCGTGAAAGAAGCGCTGGGCGGTAGCGATGGCTTCGGTCTCGATGACGCCCTCAGCCTCTTCAGCAGCGCGAAGAACTCAGCCGGTGCCGATGGCCTGTTGAACAACATCGGAGGCCTGCTCCAGAACAAGCTCACCGGTCAAGTGGGCCTGGATGCCGGTAAGGCCAGTGGCGTGGCAGCCCTGTTGCTCCCGATGCTCACAGACCTTGTCTCCAAATACGTGGGCGGCGATGCCAAGAACCTGCAGTCCCTGCTCGGCGGAGGTGGATTGGCCGGTATGGCGAAAGGCCTACTCGGGAATCTCTTCAAGTAGATCACACGTCCGCTCCTGACATTGCGGCCGTCTTGTTCAGCATGAACAGGGCGGCCGTTCCTTTTTTCATGCTTCCAGCCTACCTTGGTCGAACACATCACGATCGCACTCTCCACCATGAAGTCCATTCCGTTGATCGCTATTGGATCGCTGCTCTTCCTGCTCACCGCCTGCAATGTGAACAGGGTGGTCGAGAAGCGGAACATGAAGTCGTTCCGCGAGAGCGGGATGGTGCAGCGCACCTTCACCGATGGTGCTGGCCCTCACTTCACCTGGGTGAGCGGTGACCTTGGTTCCGGATCCAAACCGAAGTTGATGTTGGTGCATGGCATCACCAGCAGCAGCGCCATGTGGGCGGGGAACCTTGCCGGACTTTCGGAGCGTTTCGATCTGATCGTACCAGACCTGATCGGACATGGCAAGACCACCGCGCAATGGAGCGGCTCCAGCGTGGATGTACAGGTGGCGCACCTGGCCTTGGTGCTGGACAGTCTGGGTGTGAAGGAGCCCGTTTACGTGGTGGGCAATTCCTACGGCGGTGCCATCAGCGCCAATTTCGCCGAACAACACCCGCATCGCACGCGGGCATTGGTCATTTACGATGGGCCTGCGAGCGACTACACCAGCGCCATCGCCGATAGTGTGGCACGTAGTCGCGGTGCAACGGACATCGCCGATCTGTTCACCCCGGAGAACCCCGATGAGATGTACCGCCTCATGGCCACCAGCCTGTACGAGCCTCCCAAGGTGCCCGGGTTCGCTCGAAAGCAGTTGTTCAAGAAGTTCTCCGCCCATCAGTCCACCTACCTCGGTCTTTTGCAAGACCTGTTGAAGAACGAACAGCGCTATGCACAGAAGCACTACTTGTGGACCATGCCGGTGTACGTCCTCTGGGGAGAAGGAGACAAGCTCATCCCACTATCGGTGGGTCGTGGTATCGCCGCGCGGAACGACTTACCCGCAGACCATTTGATCATCATTCCGAAAGCCGGGCATGCTGCCAGTGTGGAACAGAAGGAGGTCTTCGAAGGGCACTTGAACAGGATCTTGAAGGACCCGCCTTGCACGGACGAGAAGCGGAGGACGGATGGACCTTGCACCATGGAGTACGATCCCTATTGCGGATGCGATGGCAAGACCTATCCGAATCGCTGCGGCGCCTGGCGGGCAGGTGTTCAACTCGTCTCGCGGGGCGAGTGCAGGTAATGGTCGAAATGAACGATCGATCGTTGATCCCGCTCGACCGGGCTTTCGTGCGGACATGGGTAAGAAATGCCCCTTGGTCGGGCGTTCCCTGGTGATCATCTATTCCGTGTAACCGCCACTCTTCTCCTTGCGTTACTTGCGACAAGGAAAAGAGACTCGGCTGGAACCCCGGTCCTTTTTCCTGGTATCGAACATTCGGCATCCACCTCCATAAACCTGCACATGGAAAGGAAGAACCTGTTACCTCCGGCGTTGCTGGAACAGTTGCGCCGACACCTCTATGAGGTGAATTTCATCTACCGTCGCCTACCTGCCGTGCTCGAGCGTGCGGTGATCGCCACGCGCACCCAAAGCTGGGGCGCCTTCTTCCGCGACCAAGTGGCCAGCGCAAGGGATCAGCGCGCTGAGCTGGAACGCTTCGTGGAGGGTTGGGGCCAGCGATTGCGACCGTGCGCCTGCTCCGAAGTGGATGAACTTTTGAACGAGATCCATCATGCACTGGCCGCGCGCCACGAAGAAGCGCGGATGGAGGATCGCGTACACGAAGTGTTCCTGCTCTTGCGGAAGGTGGTGCTGTCCCGGTTGGAAGAAGGGGTTGATCTCGCCCGCAAGTTGGGCGATGGCGAACTCGCTTCGCGCTTGGAATCCCTGTTCATGCAGGAAAGCGACCGCCAGCGTACCATGCCGGAGATGAAGACCGTCTGAACGGTCCTACTTGCCGTGAACGTTTCGATGGTCGCGCGGTCGTGATCGATCCTCTATCGCGTCACTCCGCCTTGGCACCTTTCAACACGCGGTAACGGCAACGCGTATCGGTGATGACGGCATCCGCACCACTGGTGCGCGCCTCGCGCATGGGCATTAATTCGGTCCACTCCAGGTCCTTCTCGGTGGGGCTCGCTGGCAGAGGGAGGTCAGCCGCCAACCAGGTGTGGTCTTCGATGTAGAAACTCATCGTTCGCAAATACGAACGGCTACTCAGCGCAGCATGGGCGGTCACGATGAAGGTGCCATTCGCTTCGCGGCAGTTGGCCGTATCGATCGTCGCGTACTGGTTGTCCTTCGGCCCGGCGTAAAGGCTTACGCGGATCTTGTCCTTTGCGCGTGACTCCGGGGTGATCAGGTGCGATGGTACGTGGACTTCTACTTCGAGCGAGAGTTCGTGTCCATCCATCAGCGGCGGGCGAATGATGGTGAGCAGGCTAAGGCCCGCTACGCTGAAAAGTGCGACCATGGAAAGACCGACGGACAGACCGGCCGCTTTCCAGAAATGCGCCCATTCGACAGCGTGCACCAGCTTGGTACCTAACAGTCCGAGGAGCACACCGCCGATGAGACCGGCCGGGATCAGCACGAAGCCGATGAACATACCGCGAGCACCTTCGAAGTCGCTCACCCCATGAGCTTTGGTGACACGATCGGCGACGGGAGCCGTGATCACAGCAGTGATGATACCGGTGAGCAGTGCGACGGTGATGGCGATCTTCCAGGACATGATGTCTCAGTGGTGCGATGAGCAGTTCCACACAAAGGTGCGAAGACCGGCTGGCAGACCGCTGGTCACTCGTCGTCGAATTCGGCGAGCTACCGGACGGTGGGGTCCGATGAATGGCACTGTGATCGACGATCCGGTCCCTCCGGAGAGGTACGAATGCATGACGACGCGTAAGGTCGCTTGATCGTGTTCGATGGGCGGCGCTAGGTTCTATTGTCGCTGCCATGATCCGCCCGCGAAACTGACCTTAGATGGATCGGGACTCACTTCTGGGTGCGGCTCAGGAGCGATTCACTCGCGCATCAGCCGGAGCACGCTTGTGCGCTCCATACTCTTAACCTCCAAGAGGTACGATCCTACGGGCAACTTCGACATCTCGATGCGCACAGGAACTTCTCCTCGTATCGCCTGTTCGTGAATGACCTGACCGGTAGTCGTGATGATCCTGAGGAAGTCCCCTGACGATGTGCCGCTGATGGTGAAAATACCCTGATTCGGATTGGGGAACACAACGAGCATTGTTTCTTCCTCATTGGGCACGGAAGTGCTCGGCTCGTAGGTGAACTGCCAGGTGGAAGACCATTCCGAGACCAAACTGGCGTTCCTGGCACGGACTCGCCAGAAGACCACATCTCCTGGGAGGAGCGCAGCCGTAGGTAGTTGAGTGCTTGTGGAGTTCAGGGTCGTTGCAGCGCTCAGATCAGCTGTAGGTCCGTACTGGATATCATAAGTGGTCGCGTTGAGCCCGGACATCCATGTCAAACTGGGCTGGGCTTCGTTCACGGTGCTAAGGTTCGCTGGTGCGATGAGTTCGGGTACCTGAGGCATTTGCAGTGCACTGCCAGTCGTGAAGATGCGTGTGGTCCATGCGCTGGTGTCGGTGTTGTGCAATGCACGCACCCTCCAGAAATACACTTGGTCCTCAAGCAGTGCCGGGGTATCATAGCGGGTGTCGAAATTGCCATCCAAGGAATTGGCGTAGGGGTTCAGCGCTTCCATGAGTTGGTCTGAGCTGAAGAGTGGGGTGGTGTCCACTTGGACCTGATAGTAGGTTATCCCGGTGAAAGGTGCCCAGTCCAAGGTGATGCCAGCCACGGGCATGTTCAGAGCGAGGTTCGCAGGCCAGCTCAGGCTGATATGATCCAGAGTGTTGAAGCTTCTACTTGTCCAAGCGCTGGTATCCACCGTGTTCCGTACACGAACACGCCAATGATGCGATGTGCCGAAGCGCAAGGGTTGGACGGTCCATTCCGTGTCGTAATTGCCATCAGCCGTGTTGGCGTATTGGTGTGTGATCTGCTGCAAGAGCGGGCTGTTGAACGCAACCGTGGTGTCCACTTCGGCGTCATAGAACGACACCCCATTGTGCGGTGACCAATTCAGTCGAGGAGCTACGAAGAGGTTGGCGCTTGGAGCAGGAGAATCCAAGGTGACCTGATCGCTGGTGGTGAAGACACGTCCGTTCCACGCGCTGGTGTCGTTGGCGTGGCGCGCGCGCACCCGCCAATGATAGACGGTACCGAACCGGAGTTGGGTTACGTCCCATTGCGTATCCGAATTGCCATCCGAACTATTCGCATAGGGGTTGGAGATCGTTCGAAGGAGGGGGCTATTGAAGGCGGCCGATGTGTCCAATTGTGCATCGTAGAAGGCCACCCCACTACTCGGTTGCCAGTTCATGCGCATGGCAGTGAATACAGTTGTATTCAGACCCGGAGAGGTGATCGTGACAAGGTCGGTGGTGGTGAATATTCGGGGTGTACTCCAAGCGGACGTATCGCCTGCGACATAGGCTCGAATGCGCCACCGGTACACCGCTCCGAAACGAAGTCCACTATGCGTGGTGCGGGTATCGAAGTTGCCATCGGAGCCGTTCGCATAGGGATTTGTGACTGATCGAAGCAACGGAGAGTCGAAGTTGGGAGAGGTGTCGAGCTGGCATTGGTAGGCTTCGGAGTTCTGCACGACTCCCCAGTCGAGGGTCACACTCGTAGAGACGGTGGATCCATTCCCTGGACTGCTGTACGACGGCGTATTCCAAGCGTGGGCCAGATTGAGGAGGATTAGGCCAGCAATGGCCAATGTGTATCGAAGTGTGTTCATGATGTTCATTCGGGCGGCGAATTTCCACCCATGGCATCTTCCGTGCCAGAGAGTTGACTTGCTGTTCGTGAGAAGCTAGTGTTGTGACGGACCGTTGGACCGTTACTGAAGCAGGTTAGCCTTACGTTCGTACCCGTGTTTACCAACGCCTTCCGTTTCTACATCAGTTCCTTTTCGGGCTTCAGCCGCGAGGTGTGGCTGCTCACGTTGGTCACCTTCATCAACCGTGCGGGTACCATGGTGGTCCCTTTCATGTCGTTGTACCTCACCAAGGACATGGGTCTTTCGCTGGAGCAGGTAGGTTGGGTGATGAGCAGCTTCGGCGCAGGGTCGGTGGTGGGCTCGTGGTTGGGTGGCAAGCTCAGCGATAAGCTCGGTTTCTACGATGTGATGATCGCGGCCTTGCTCACCTCGGGTCTGGCGTTCATCGCACTCCAGTTCGTGGAAGGCTTCATCCCGTTCTGCGTGGCCATCTTCTTCCTCCTGGTGCTTTCCGATGCGTATCGCCCTGCGATGTTCGTCGCCATCCGCAGTTACGCGCGGCCTGAGCATCGCACACGCGCCGTCACGTTGATCCGCTTGGCCATCAACCTCGGTTTCAGTCTGGGACCGGCTTTCGGCGGAGTCATCATCGCGGGATGGGGCTACACCGGGTTGTTCTGGGTGGACGGTCTCACGTGCATCGGTGCCATGGCCTTGATGTGGTATGGTATCCCGCGGAAGCGGGCCCAAGCGGAAAACGCCATCGACCGGTCCACGCTGAAAGCTTCGCCCTGGACCGATCGCCCCTACCTCTTCTTCCTGCTCGCCGTATCGTTGATCAGCATCCCCTTCCTCCAGTACTTCAGCACGGTGCCACTGTTCTACAGCGAAGTCCACCGCCTGAGCGAAACGTACATCGGACTGCTGCTCGCGAGCAACGGCTTGCTGATCTTCCTGCTCGAGATGCCACTGGTGAAATACTGCGAACAGAAGCGCTTCGGGTTGCATGGCATCCTCACGTTCAGCGTGGTGCTCTTCGCGCTTAGTTTCGGGGTGCTGGTCATCTTTCCCAACGTACCATTCCTCTGGGTGGGCATGTTCCTGATGACGGTGGGGGAGATGTTGAACTTCCCCTTCATGAACCGCTTCGCGAACCAACGCGCCGATCGTGGTCAAGCGGGGGCGTACATGGCGCTCTATACCATCGCTTGGAGCGTGGCCCACATCGTTGGTCATACACTGGGATTGAACCTCGTGGAACACTTCGGCTTCACGAACGCCTGGTACTTTTTCATCGCCGTATTGCTCGGGTGCCTTGTCCTTTTGGTCGGCGTTGATCGTATGGTGAAGCGGGAAGAGCAGCTAGCGCGGCCGTAGCTTGCAGCCCGATGAGCACTTCGTACACCCTCTTCAAACGACCAGTGGTCCTGCGCTGGTCGGACATCGACGCGAATTTCCACCTGCGGCACTCCGTCTTCTACGACCTCGGCGCTGCGCAACGCACCGATCTGCTGGCCTCCTTGGGCATCGGCATGCGCGATATGCAGAAAGGTGGCTACGGACCTGTGTTGTTCCGCGAGGAATGCCGCTTCCTCCGCGAGATCCGGATCGAAGATGCCATCGAGGTGGAGACCTCCATCGCCCACCTGAGCCGCGACTTCCGCAAGTTCGGTTTCGAGCAACGCTTCATGCGTGGAGAAGAGGTGTGTGCCATCCTGCGGGTGGAAGGGGCCTGGTTCGATGCCCGAGCGCGCAAGGTCGCGGCACCACCACCCGTAGTGATCGAGGCCATTCAACACGTGGCGCATACACAGGATTTCACCTGGCTGGACTGATCGGATGCTCACCCTTGATCTTTCGATCTTCCCCATCCTACACACCGATCGTCTCGTCCTGCGCGAATTGGTGAAAGAGGATGCGCTCGCCTTGCATCGCATGCGTTCGGATGAGCGTGTGATGCGGCACATCCCCCGAGACCTGGAGCAGGCCGTCGAAGAGAGTGAGCGCTTGATCGCGACGATAGCGGAAGGCCGTGCAGCGAATAACAGCCTGACGTGGGCCATCACCATGAAGGAGAGTGGTGAAATGGTCGGTACCATCGGCTACTACCGGTTGCAGTTGGAACATCATCGTGGCGAGATCGGCTATCTCCTCCACCCCGACCACTGGGGGAAGGGGTTCGCCAGCGAGGCCTTGGCGGTCGCGCTGGATCATGGCTTCCGAGAGTTCGGTTTCCACAGCATCGAAGCGGTGACCGATCCGGAGAACCATGCGTCCAACAAGCTATTGGAGCGTTCCGGATTCACCCTGGAGGCACACTTCCGCGAGAACTACCTTCGGAATGGGAAGTTCCTGGACAGCCTGGTGTGGTCCAAGCTGACACCGCGCTCAGCCTAAGCGGCTGATGATCGCTTCGATCTCGTCCTTCAACCGTTCACACGCCCGTATCGTGTCGCCATGGAGCTCGGCACGCGGTGTCATCGTGTTCTCACGTAAAGCGTCCACGGCGGCTGGCAATCGTTCGCAACGGTCGTCAAGACCGAGCCCATGCTCCAGTTGTCGGTCGATCTCGGCGATCAGCCCTTCATCCACATGGCCATGGCGCAACTCGGTCTGCAGCATTAGCACAGCGCGCCGCAAGGTGCGGAGGCGGCGGGCCAGTTCGATATCGGACATGGAAGACATGGTCGGGCGCGGTGCTGAACGGGTGCGAAGATGGGGACTGTGGCACATCCACTTGCTTCGCCTTCATCATCGTCCAGAACATTCTTCGCATCCGATTGTTCCTGAGGCATGTCCGCCATCCTGATCATCGGTGCCTCACGCGGTATCGGTCATGCGCTTGCGAAACGCCTTATCCGTGAGGGTCGATCCGTCATCACCATGGGGCGCACCGATCCGGGTCTTTCCAGTATCGTGGCACACATCACGCACGATATGTCGGCTGGTGAGATCCCGACCGGAGAACTCCCCGACGAGCTCGGAGGGTTGGTCTATTGCCCTGGTAGCATAGACCTGAAACCCTTGCGCAGCACGCGTGTGGACGATCTCCGCGCTGCGTTCGAGCTTAATGCGCTAGGTGCCTTTCGTGCGGTGCAAGCCTGCACGGACCGGTTGAAGAAGGTCCCGGGCAGTGGTGTGGTCCTGTTCAGCACGGTGGCGGTGCAGCGTGGCATGGCCTTTCATACTGGTGTGGCCGCCGCGAAAGGTGCCGTGGAAGGCATGGCGCGAGCGCTAGCAGCCGAGTTGGCGCCCACGGTGCGGGTCAATTGTATCGCCCCCAGTCTCACGCGAACTTCCCTCGCGGAGAAACTGCTCTCTTCGCCGGAGCGGGAGAAGGCCAGTGCCGAACGGCATCCGATGAAGCGAGTGGGGGAGGCCGATGACGTCGCTGCCATGGCCGCGTTCCTGTTGAGCGCGGATGCGGGTTGGATCACTGGTCAAGTCTTCGGTGTTGATGGTGGCATGAGCGCGATCTGACATGGCGAACGCAGAGCGCATCACGCATTTGGGTATCGACTTCGGGGCACGCAATGCGGGTACCACGGTGGTCTGTTACCTGCGCAATGGCATCTTCCATTTCCAGCGGAGTGCCAAGGATGTGGATGGTGATGCCTGGTTGGAGAACACCATCGCATCATTGCGGCCAGGCACGATCTATATCGATGCACCCTTGAGCCTTCCGGGTGTCTATCAAGGACGGGGCGATGATTATTTCTTCCGTGCGGCCGACCATCAAGCGCGGGGCATGAGTCCGATGTTCCTGGGCGGGCTCACCGCGCGGGCCATGCGTTTGGCCGCGGGCTGGCGCAAGCAAGGGATCGTCGTGCATGAAGTGTATCCGGCCGCACTGATCCGGCATGCTTGGGAAAGCTTGGAGGTGGAACCCCGCAAGGCCATACCGCGGAGCAAATTGCGGATCATGGCGGGCATGGTCGCAGTGCCCATGCCCGAAACGCACGACCGCCACGAAGCCGATGCCTGGCTGTGCTGGGTGATCGGTCATCGCCATCAACGTGGGGAGTCCATCATGCACGGCAATGCGGAGGAGGGCGTGATCCTCGCTTGAACGATGCCGAAGCACGTGCCGCCTTCCCTGAGAGCCGAGAAACGATGCGTCAGTTGTGGTCGCTCTTTCCAATGGCGGAAGAAATGGGAAAAGGTGTGGGCCGAGGTGAAATACTGCAGTGACCGATGCCGCAACAGCAAGAACCCCGCGCAGCGCGCAACGTGCGGCTGATCTTGGGCGATCAACTCAACGAGCAACACGGTTGGTTCGCTGAGCCGGACAAAGACACCTTGTACGTGCTGATGGAGGTGCGGCAGGAGACGGACTATGCCTGGCACCACATTCAAAAGGTGTTGGGCTTTTTCGCCGCCATGCGCCGTTTCGCCGCTGGACTGCGTGCTCGGGGGCATCGGGTACTTTACCTCACGCTCGACGACGAGCGCAATGGGCAAGGGTTTCCTGAGAACCTGACATGGATACTGGAGCGGACAGGTGCACGGAGTTTCGGCTATCAACTCCCGGATGAATGGCGCTTGGATAAGCAGCTGAGCGCGTACGTGGGAACGATAGGGCTGGAGATCGAGGTAGCGGACACCGAGCATTTCCTCACCACCCGTGAGGAACTGGCCGACCTGTTCAAGGGGAAGAAGCAGTACCTGATGGAGCGTTTCTACCGCGTGATGCGCGAGCGAACGGGACTGTTGATGCGCAGTGGTCAGCCCGAAGGCGGCCAATGGAACTTCGACCACGACAATCGCCAACGACCTCCCAAGGGACATGTACCACCGCCGCCGTTGTCGTTCGATCACGACCTGCGCCCGTTGGAGGCGATGATCGAGCGGGCAAGGGTGAAGACGATCGGTCATGTGGATGCAGCGCATTTCCCCTGGCCCCTGGACCGCGACGAAAGCTTGGAATTGCTGGCCTACTTCTGCGAGCACCTGCTGCACCGCTTCGGTACCTACCAGGATGCGCTTTCGCCGCAGAGTTGGTCGATGTACCACGCGCGCCTGAGCTTCAGCATGAACAGCAAGATGATCCATCCGCTGGAGATCTGTGAAGCAGCGGTGGAGGCTTGGCGCCATGATCCGGAGCGCATCAGTTTGAGCCAGGTCGAGGGTTTCGTGCGTCAGATCATCGGTTGGCGCGAGTACATGCGCGGTGTCTATTGGGCCCAGATGCCGCACTTTGCGGAGCGGAATTTCTTCGGGCACGCGGCTGCCTTACCGGCTTGGTACTGGACCGGTCGCACGCGGATGGCCTGTTTGCGCGAGGCGATCCAAGGAAGTCTCACCAACGCGTATGCCCATCACATCCAACGCCTGATGGTCACCGGCAACTTCGCCCTATTGGCCGGTGTGCATCCCGATGAGGTGGATCGATGGTACCTGGGCATCTACATCGATGCCATCGAGTGGGTGGAGATCACCAATACTCGCGGCATGAGCCAGTTCGCCGATGGTGGTATCGTAGGCACCAAACCCTATGTGAGCAGCGGCAGCTACATCAACAAGATGGGCCACCACTGCGGTACCTGTTACTACGATGTGAACGATAGGACCGGTCCACGGGCTTGTCCGTTCAATGCCTTGTATTGGCACTTCCATGCGCGCAACCGAGACCGCCTGCTCAGCGAAGAGGCGCGTCCGGGCATGATGGTCCGCATGGGCATGACCTATCGTACATGGGATAAGATGACGGCGAGCGTACGGCAGACCCTGCTCGCGAAAGGCGATCAACTCCTCATGGATATCGAGACGCTATGAGCCGCGCGATCCTTTGGTTCAGGAACGACCAACGCCTTGACGACAACCCGGCGTTGCTGGCCGCAGTGGCCGCTCATAATGAAGTGCTGCCCGTCTTCGTGCTGGACCCTCGCCAGCACGGGCTAGGGCCGTTGGGCCTGGATCGGTCGGGTCCATTCCGAAGGAAGTTCCTGCGAGAAGGCCTGCTGGACCTTGATCGACAACTCCGTGCGAAGGGCAGTGCACTGCACGTTCGTGTCGGTGATCCGGCGCAGGTGCTCGCACATTTGCAGGAGGTATGGGGTGTTGATGCGGTGCATGCGCAACAACTCTTCGCTTGGGAGGAACGGCTGCAGGAGAAGAAGGTGGCCACCGTGGCCGAGTTGCACTTGCATGCGCCGAACACCCTGCTCTTGCCCGGTGACCTTCCCTTTGAACTGGAGAAGTTGCCCCACGTTTTCACGGCGTTCAGGCAGCGGGTGGAACCGAATGTGCCGGTGCGTGAACCGCGTGAAGCGCCTTCGCATATCCCTTCGCCGTCGGAATGGAAGGGCCGCATGCTTGGCGATGATGAATTACCTGGGGATTCGATCACGGTCGATGCACGCGCCGTGCTCGACTTCCGAGGAGGCCGCGCGGCAGGATGGGCGCGCCTTAGGCACTACCTGTGGGAGACCCGATCGCTTTCGCGGTACAAGGAGACGCGTAATGGCTTGTTGGGCGCTGACTACAGCAGCAAGTTGAGCCCCTGGCTCGCGAGTGGTGCCATCGGTGCGCGCGAGGTGTGGCACGAGGTGAAGCACTACGAGGCGGAGAACGGTGCCAATGAAAGCACGTACTGGTTGGGTTTCGAACTGCTGTGGCGTGACTTCTTCCAGTTCATCTCGGCGAAACATGGTCGTGAGCTATTCCTTGCGGGCGGCCTATCGAGGAAGCACCCCAAGGGTGTCTGGGACATTGATCGTTTCAAGGCGTGGTGTGCAGGCCGCACGGGGCAACCCTTCATCGATGCGAACATGCGTGAACTGGCGGCCACGGGTTGGATGAGCAACCGAGGTCGGCAGAACGTGGCGAGTTACCTGGTGCACGACCTTGGACTGCAGTGGCGCATGGGTGCCTGGTGGTTCGAGCGCATGCTGGTGGACTATGATCCGTGTAGCAACTGGGGCAACTGGCAGTATGTGGCTGGCGTGGGCAACGACCCGCGTGAAGGGCGCCGATTCGATCCCGTGCGGCAAATGGGGATGTATGATCCGGAGGGGGCGTTCGTCGGACTCTGGTCTTCGAACTAGGGCCCGATATCGGTCGTATCGTAGGCGGACATCCGATGCTGGATCCTCGTTCCAAGCCCGCAGGCAGGATCAGTGTTCGCAGCCTTCACTGGTGATGAGGGATCTGGATCCTTCCGGTTCAGTGCCGTGTTTTCCGGTCCCGTCGAGAAGGTGGCCCGATCTATCCGAATAGCTGATGAAGGTCATGCCTTGATGCAGTGATCATAGGCAGTTTTGTGCGGATCCCCTATGCTCCATCCCATGCACGACCGCTCGCTCTCCCTCGTCTTCACTGCTGTACTTCTCTCGTCCTTGAACGCCCAGGTCACCGTGGATTGGATCCAGGACGGAGGCCTCTCCCTTGCCCTTGATCAGGAGAATAACGTCTTCACCGTGAACTACGATGCCAACCTCGGTGGCGACATCACCCTGACCAAACGCAACGCGGACGGTGAGCTGCAGTGGATCGCCAACTACGACCAGACCAGCACCACGCGTTTCGACCGTGCGACCTGGGTGGCCACCGACCCGCAGGGCAATGCCTTCGTGAGCGGCACGGTCATGAGCGGCTTCAGCACTCCGGTGAGCGCGAACAGCCTATTGATGAAGTTCAGCCCTGCTGGTGACGTACTTTGGCGTGAGGAGTATGCCAGCGACTTCGATGGTTCATCCACCCGCAAATGTCTGGTGGACCTTGCGGGTAACGCCTACGTGCTGGGCCTGCGCACCGTTCCCAATGGGCAGGTGAGCACCGTGCGCAAGTTCGACCCCGAAGGAAGCACGCTGTGGCAATGGTTCGATGCGGGCATCGGTGCGCCGGTGAACATCAAGTTCACGCCGGACAGCGCCATGGTCATCGCGCATCGCTCGTTGACAGGCAACCTTAACGGCTACACGAAACTGGACCGCGACGGTGATCCGATCTGGAGCATCGGTGGTGTTGCGAGTTTCACCACCGGTGATGTGGCAGGCGATGCGTTCGGGAACAGTTACTTGGTGCATACCGGAGCGCAGAGCGGCTCCAATGCCGTGCTGCGCAAGGTCTCGTCCACGGGTGAAGAGGTCTGGCAGAACGACTACCCGATCACCGCGTTCCGGGTGGAGGTCGGCACCGACCATGCACCGGTCCTTTCCGGCTTTCCCTTGGTCGGTTCCGGCGGCGCGGCCTTCCTGAAGGTGGATGCCGATGGCGCGCAGCAGTGGGTGAACAACGATGCCGATGGCGTCAACAACTTCCTGCTCCACGCGCAAATGATGCTCGATGCGGACAATAGCGCCTACCTCTGTGCCGGGGTACTCTTCAACATGGGCATCTGCAAGGTGAACAGCGATGGTGCCAACGCATGGGACATCACGGCAGGTACCGGCGCTTCGCAGGGCTTTGCGCTTGGCGCGGATGGTGCGGTCTACGTCACCGGTGGAAGCACCATGCGGATCGGTCAGGACATCTCCAACGGTGTGGGATCCACTGCGCGAGGAACAGCTATGGCGTTAGCCTATCCCGTTCCCACACGCGACCAGATCTTCGTTACGTGGGAGGGTCACACCATCACCGATTGGCGCATCTTCTCCACCACAGGAGCGCTGTTGGACCAAGGTGTGTACAACGGCGTGGCCTTGGATGTGCAGCAGTTACCAAGCGGAATGATCCTCATCGAACTCGTTGATCAAACAGGAGAACGCACACAAGTGCGGGTGCAGAAGCAGTAGGAGCGGAGATCAGCGCACCTCCAGCGTTTGCCCTTCGTCCACCCAGTTCTGTGGTCGCACGCCGAATTGTCCGCTGCTACCCGCAGCTACGATCTCCAGCGCTCCGATCATCGGTCGACCGTATTCCATCGTGCGGTATACGAACACACCGTGGAACGCATCTTCTTCGAACGACCAGGCGTGCGGCTGCCCGCTCGAGTCAAAGGCATGGCGTGCGATGGGGATGAACGCGGCTGTACTATCCGCAGTGGCCCAGGCCAGTATACCGGATCTCAGCCCGTTGGAGAGTCGCTCAGGTGTCAATACCTCGCCTTCGTGCAACCGGAAATAGCCCAATACGCCCCAACGTTCGTGGGTCATCAAGAACTGGGTGCCTGGCAGCGGTGAGATACCACGAATGAAATGTCCCTGGTCCTTCATGCCATCAGCATGTTGGATGCGGCCTGTGATGACCAGATCATCCACCTCGTCGCCGTTCAGGTTAACGGGTTCATCAGGCGGTATTCCCGGTGGTACGATGACCTGTGGCTCGTTCGTCTCATGCCCGAAGTCGAACTCATTCACCACCTTGGGCTTCGGAGGTACTGGGTCGCCTTCCTCGCCATACCCGTTCGGGACACGGACGGCATCCCTCGTACGGACCACCACGCGCGCGTATGGAAAAGGCAGCTCGAAGGTGAACGCGGCGACGCTCGTGCCCAGATCGTTCGCGCTGCGCAGCACCAGCGTGTGACCGTCGTGATGCTCGCCTGTGCCGTACCAACCGTCTTGGTCGCTGGTGATCGCTGGTCCGAACGGACGCTCCAGCAACCAGAACTCCGTGGCAACATCCTGATCGGTCCATCTCAGTTGCTTGAAGTGGATGCGTGCAGCGAGCTCGGCCGTATCAAGCCGCGCAGCGCTGTCCAAGGTGAACCAGCGCTGGTTGCTAGGCGTGCTCCACATCAGGATGGCCGTACCGCTCAACGTTCGTACACCCAGCTTGTACAACCCCAGGTATCCCGGCTGCTCAGGGTCCGAGACGTGTACCGTTCGTGAGAAGATCAACAGGTCCGCGCGGCCGTCGCCGGTCACGTCCACGTATTCATCGGGCGGTGGACCGGGGATGATACGATCGTCCTGTGCAGTAACATGGAGACACTGTAAAAGGACGGTGAACAGCAGCAATGCGGACCTGCGCGGCACGGACGGAAGAGAAGTTGACCAGCGCATCAATGCACGACCATGATGCGTTCACGCAGCTGTTCGCCCTGTACGATGTAGCTGCCAGCGGGCCAGCCAGCGCAATCGATTGTGATACTCGCTGCTTGGGTGCTGGTACGTAGGACCTCTCGACCGAAGGCATCAAGCACACGCAGATCCCCGAGCGCTTCACCCTTCGCAGCGTTGATCACAACGTGACGATCAGCAGGTACGGGAGCCACGGACCAGGTCCGATCGCTCGGCACGGTTGCCATGCCCGTAGTAAGGTCATCGCCTTTGAGTACGAAGCTGCCATCATCGGTCAACGGTGCCAGCGGTGCGAATGTGATGGCATCGTTATAGCCACCCGCTACATACAGTTCACCAGCTCCCCCACAAACCAGCTTTTGGACCAGTACAGGGCCTACCGCTCGATTCACGTAGGCGTCTTGTACCGTTCCGTCCACATCCAGATGTGCGATGAGCAACGAATAGGGCACATCCGAGCCGCCATCGGGTATTTCGAACGTACCGATGGTGATGTTCCGCTGGAAGAAGCCACCCACCCAGATATGGTCGTTCACGTCCACATCCACCGTGAGTAGTTCATGAGGCCCCAGCCCGTTACCTGCGCGCAGCCCCCAAACAGCGGTCCCTTGCGGATCCACCTTCCACAAGGTGATGTCGTAGACGTTAAGCGTTCCGGCATGCGGTAGGTCGATGCCATCGATCAGGTAGCCGCCTTCACGTGTGGTGGCGACGATCAGGTTCCCTTCACTATCCGTGGCGATGCTTTTGATCTCATCGTAGTTGAAGCCTGCCCAGGTCTTCACCCATAGCTCTTCGCCATCCGGGGAGTACTTCACCACGAAGGCATCGTCGCTTTGTCCGCTGGGCATGAAGTTCGGCAGCGTGTCTGTAGCGAAGAAGGCCGTATCGCCCCGGAAATCGCCGCTCAGGTACACGTCCCCGTCAGGGTCCAGGGCCAGCGCGGTGCACACGGTCTGTCCGAGGCTTTGGTCACTTGTACACTGCGGACGCAAGGACCAGAGCCCATTGCCGTTGGCATCGAGCTTCATCAAGAAGCCCTGCTCCCGGTTGTTACAGGCATCCAATTCGGGCAGACCGGTCACCTGGAGTGCGGTCTTGTATTGGCCGGCCACGTACAGGTCGTTGTTGGCGTCGGCCACGATCGCGCGACCCCATTCCACGCCATTGTTCGCTGTCCATCCGTAGCGCTGTGCCCACAGCGACGTGCCGTTCCCATCGTACTGCGCTACCAGGATGTCCATGTTGCCCAGCTTGTTCAATGTGGCTGATCCGAAACTGATGCTCGGACTTTCGAAATAGCCGGTAATGGTGATCCGGCCCTCGCCATCCACGGCCACGTCAAAGGCCCCATCAAAGTTGGCCCCTCCCGCACTGCGCACCCAAAGCGGCGTTCCGTCAGAAGAGAATTTGGCCACGAATAGATCGCTCTGTCCAGCGCTGGTCAGTGCGGGCAGCGCACCCAAGGTCAGCGTTCCGTAGAAGTCGCCACAGACAACCGTGTTGCCGTCGGCATCCACTACAAGGCCGTTCATGGAGGGTTGTATCTCCCCGGTCAGTTGCCGTGCCCACTGCCAGTTGAATTGGGCGCGGAGCATAGGCTGGAGAAGGATTGCGGAAAGGAAGAGGAGCGATCGGGTCATTGTACAAAGTTCAGGTTCGGTTGTTCGTCATCATCGCACCGTGAAAGGTTGATCGGTCGGCATGAGCACTCCAACATGGATATTCACGCGGTCCGACCGCACGGGTGGTTCTATAGTGAAGGAGCCATGCCGGTCTTGCTCCTTGCCCTTGATCAGGAAGACGTAGTGCTGCGTTCCAAGTTCGGATGTCACGATGAAGGGTTCCGCATGACCACCGTAGCCCCAATACGCCACCGGTATCGAACCATCGGTGTAGTTCACCAGTGGGATCTGCAGGTCATCCTGAGGTCGGGTGGACACGGCTCGTATACTATCGCCCTTGTTATAGACCTTCAAGCGCCATCGGCCTTGCTCATCGCGGGAGTTCAGGAAGCTGGTACCAGGCAAGTTCATCACATGGAGATAGCAGTTCCCCGAGCTGCTCGGCTCGTCATCCGTGCCGCTGCGGAAGCCCAGCACAACCAGGTCGGGGATGCCGTCGTTGGTGAGGTCGATGCTGTCATTGGGCGCAAAGCCGCAGTAGTTGCGGTCGAAGTTGGGCTGTGACGCGGCAGTTACAGCCGAGAGAAGAATAGGAAGTAACAGGGCGATCCTCATTGTGGGAAGAGGGTGATGGTGACGGGATGGAATTCCGGTTCGCCCGGGGAGTTTTCGTACACCTCATCCCAATAATGACCGCACAAGGAGTAGCACTGTGACGGATGTAGGTGTAATAGTTGCTGCCGATAGCGCGGTCCATCGTTCCCGGGTCGTTCGTCCACCACCAGCACGCGGTAGTTCCCCATGCGGAAGTGGTTGGGCACAACGAGGATGTAGTTGTCCTGAGCGAAGGGGAACTGGCGCTTCCCATTGCGCCGCCAGGCAGTGGTAGGGATCCATTGCTGCGGGCGGTCGGTGTTCCGTTGGAACAAGTAGAACGGTGTGCCTGTAGCGGTAGCGGGCAGGTTGTCCTGATCGAGCAGCATCACGCGCAGCCCTTGCACCACGTTGGTATCGCCGTGGGCATGCGGTCGCACCACGATGATGGAATAGTAGTCGAACGCACAGTGCTGTGCCCTTGCGAACAAGGGTAGCAGCGTCAACAGAAGTAGAGCTCTCATCGCTGATAAAGGATGATGTCCACCGGAGCGAAGTTCGGTCTTCCTTCCCTGGGCGGATAGACATCCTCATCATATCGACCACACAATGGGTACACATCGTTATTGGTGATCGGCATCACAGTGCGTCGCAACTCGCCCAAGCCGCCGTTGCGCTCGTCCTGCACGAGGATCGAATACCCGGTGTAGTCCAGGCGGGAGGGGACCACCAGTACGTAGTTGTCACCGGCGAAGGGGAACACCTGACCGGAGTAGCGTTCGAAGTGTGACTGCCAGGCGCGGTCGGGCAGGGTGCTGCGCCCATCGTTCGGCCGGAAGCGGTTCCAGTCCTGGCCATTGATCACGGCAGGCAGGTTGTTGGTGTCGAGCAGGGTGATGCGTAACCGTGGCTCCACTGTCGCGTTGTTAAACCGATGCGCGTGCACCACGATGATGGACGCAAAGTCGTAGCCGCAGTGCTGGGCATGCAGCACGAAGGGGGAGATGAACACGGCGAGGATCAGGGTACGCATGCCCTCCTATACACGCTTGTTCGAGAAAGGTTCGAACCTTTGGGGATGCAGCGTGTACCGTTCCACATGCGGGCGACCCTCAGCCTCCTTGCCTTCCTGTCCGTGGTAGGCGCTTCTGCCGGCAAGCGACCGATCCACGTCACCGGCACCGTGGCCAACATCCAGGCATGGGAGATCCACGGATACTACACCGCTGTGCTGGTGCGTGGCGGACCAATGCCTCAACGAGGCGCAGTGCAAGGGTACCCCGGTGTCACGGTGGATCTGAAGACCGGGCACTTCGAAGGGGAGATCCCGACCGTAGTGATACGCAATACACACGGCCGGTGGGTGGACCTTCACGTTGTTACCATCAGCACCTTGTACATCCCGCCCCGAGAGATGGTGATCCGCGTACCCTATGCCCGCCGCATCGACCTGGGAACATTCGATTGGAAACCTTCGCACTACCGCTGGAAGGATGGGACGCTAGCGATCGACACGGCCGTGCCCAGGGATACGTTGATCGGTGAGCCTTGGGGGAACCACGTGATCATCCGCCCCATCAACCCCGCGCCGGAGGACAGTGTGGGATTGGAATTCGCTTGGGGCAGCAGCGGAGCACCGTTCGAGGCTGGCTGGAGCGCCCTGTACAAGCCGCATTGGACCTTGATCGACATCACCTTTGCCGTGCGCACCGATGTGGACGTGTACACCGAAGGCTGGATCCAGCACGCCAAGCCGATCAAGCTGGGTAACCTGACCGCTGGACGGTACGAGATGCGACAGGTACCCGCACTAGGCGAGCATCTCCGTGACGTGGACTTTTTGTTCGACACGTTCGTTCAATTCACGGTTGCTGAGCGGTATGAACCATGAGTTCTAGAACGGGATGCTGGATGGCCAACCTATCTGAAGCGCATCGTGACCACTTCAGCGCGGGTGTGGCAAACCGCCGATCCGCGCGACTGACCATACGAGCGAGCGTGGTGCTCCTAGGCATGCTGTTCGCATCCCTATCGGCCTTCGGTCAAC
The DNA here is from genome assembly GCA_016787985.1 of Flavobacteriales bacterium. GTDB lineage: Bacteria > Bacteroidota > Bacteroidia > Flavobacteriales_F > PHOS-HE28 > PHOS-HE28. The sequence continues at coordinate 27,236 of JAEUTC010000223.1, forward strand.
CCTTCGAACGCGGCCCCATCTCGACCGGCACGGCTTTCCTCGGCCTGCCCATGCAGGACCCGAATGGTTTTACGCGCGCTGTGGAGCGCGGGAACATCCATGCCATCGACCGTTGGATTAAGCGCGAGCTGATGGCGCACAAGCAAGGGGAGCGGCTGGATAACGGATCAGCAATGATCACGGTGCACTCGCTCACCTACACGAGCATAGTGGACTGGTTGAGGAAACAACCCGCTGTGATCGATGCGGCCTGGGATGGTTGTGTGGGCAAGATCGACATCTGGCCCGGCCATTCAACGATAGGCTTGCGCGTAATGCTTAACGGTGTTGAACATGAACGCTGTTATCGCCTGCAGGAGGGAATACCCGGCACCATCAACCTCTTCGGATGGCGGCCGAAGGTGCGCAAGTCGCGGCAGCACTTGAAGTACCTGGGTCCCGCCGAGTGTCCGGGGTTCGTAGCGGAGCAGCGTGCTTATTGCACAGGCCGATTTCGTTGAGCCGGGTCGGCTTTGACCACCTCCTCGACGGTCGCCTGTAGGAGCTCGGGACGGAACCAGGGTTGAGCGCGCAACTCCTCCGCCACACTTGGCGATGCATCGGTGATGAACACGGCTTTGCGTTGCCGTTCCAACTGGTGAACGATATGCCCGATACGATGCATCCCCGTGGCATCCACCATCGGTACATGACGTAGTCGGATGATGATGACCCGCTGCCGATCATTGATCTCCGATAGGACATCCTGGAACTTCTGCGCAGCGCCGAAGAACAGCGGTCCGCTGACATCGAATACCCGCACGCCCGGTGGCACTGCTGTCTCACCTTCTTCCACCGCTCCGCCTTCAGTCAGCACGGGCTTCAGGTCGGTGATGTCGCTCATGCGTTTCATGAAGAGGAAGGCCGCCAGTACCATGCCCACCTCGATGGCGACAACAAGGTCGAAGACCACGGTGAGCAGAAAGGTGACCACCAGGACCAACGCATCGTACCGATGACCCTTCAACGCACTAACGAAGCTGCGCCACTCGCTCATATTGTACGCCACCACCACCAGGATGCCTGCCAAGGCAGCGAGTGGGATACGGCCGGCCAATGGAGCGGCCACGAGCATGATGACAAGCAAGGTGATCGCGTGTACCATGCCCGCGATCGGCGTGCGGCCCCCGTTCTTCACATTGGTGGCCGTACGCGCGATGGCACCGGTGGCCGGTATACCGCCGAACACGGCGGAGAGCATGTTGCCACCGCCCTGTGCGATCAGTTCCATGTCGCTGCGGTGCCGACCGCCGATCATGCCATCGGCCACCACCGCGCTCAGCAGCGATTCGATGGCACCGAGCAAGGCGATCGCTACGGCGGGTTGGAAGAGTTCACGGATCGTGGCCAAGTCCAGGCGTGGGAGATCCGGAAGGGGGAGTGTTTGAGGGATCGCACCGAAACGTCCGGCGATGGTCTCCACCGGCAATTGAAAGCCCCAGGTGACGGCCGTGCACGCGATGATCGCGGCCAATGGTCCAGGAACGTACCGGGTGATGCGCGGAGTGAAGAGCACGAGCACGATGGACAATGCACTGAGCGCCACCGCCCACGGGTTGACACTCCTCAGCTCGGCTGCGTAAGCCATCCATTGCTGCACGGCACCGCTCGGCAAGGCTCCCATGCGCAATCCGAGGAGCTCCTTCACCTGGGTGGTTAGAATGATGACGGCTATACCCGCGGTGAAGCCGACGATGAGGGTGTGGGGGAAATACTTGAGCAACTTGCCCGCGCGCATCAGCCCCATCAACACGAGCAGGATGCCCGCCATGAAGGTGGCGATGACCAGGCCCTCGATCCCGTGTTGTTGAACGATGCCGTAAACGATGACGATGAAGGCGCCAGTGGGTCCACCGATCTGGACACGGCTACCTCCGAACGCCGAAATGGCGAAGCCCGCAACGATAGCGGTGATCAGCCCTTTATCGGGCGGTACACCGGATGCGATGGCGAAGGCGATGGCCAACGGCAATGCAACGATGCCCACGATCACACCCGAGATCACATCGGCACGGAACTGTTCCCGAGGTATGCCCGCTTTCCAGAGTGTGAAGAGTTTCGGGGTGAATTCCGGTCGCACGGTGTGCAAAGGAACGAAAGCCCCATCACTACTGCGGATCGGGCATTCATACGCGAACGGTGGATCGGCACGCTCACCTCACCACGCTCACCTTCAACCGACCTGAATCCCAGAACAGCGTGTAGACGCCGCTTGCAGTCCCGATCTCCACCTCTTCCTGCATCACCCCTTCAGCCATGGTCCATTGGCGTACGATGCGACCAGATGCATCGCGAAGTTCGAATGGCATGGAGCGGTCGACTTGATCACGGGTGATGGTGAAATGTCCGTTGTTCGGATTCGGGTACGCGAGCACTTGAGGTCCGGCCGCTCGCAAGTACACGGCCACCATTGGGCTTGTTCGTTGAGCGCCGTCAATGTCCGTCTGGATCAACCGGTAATAGCTGAGACCTGAGTAGGGTGCGTGATCGAGCAGGTCGTAGTGCCGTGTGGTCTGGCTGTTGCCCGCACCGGGCACGGTACCGACAGGCTCAAAGGATACGCCATCAACACTACGTTCCACGGTGAAGAAGGCATTGTCGATCTCTACAGCTGTGGTCCAGGTACACAGGATCTCGCGCTTATCGGTGGGCACTGCGTCGAAATGGATCAGTTCCACAGGTAAGGGGGATGCTTCGTAGGCCAGTGCCCAGATGTGCTCGTTACCAGGGGCGCCGGCATCGGTGAAAGGCACGTTGGGTATGAGCACTTCCCGGACGCCCGGGTTCGACTGACCGGGCAAGGGCGGGTTCTGCCATGTGCCGGCCCCTTGGAGCCAGCGTTGTGCGCGGATCGGGCCAGGGCCGAACACGGGATCTTCAACAGGTGCGTGGCTGAGCAGGATGGTGCCGTTGAAGGAGCCATTGGGGAGGTCGACCAACCAGAACCGATCGGCACAGTTGGCACTGTTGTCGGACGACGAGGCGCCAGCCATGTGGTCCACTTGCTGCAGAGCGGTGATCGGATAGCTGGTGTTGTCCGGTGCGGTGCGGTAGGTGGCGATGCTCAGCAAGGTGCCATTCGCATGTGGTGCGGCGGGTGTATAAGCGAACGGGATCGCTGGCCCCAGCGGCTCTCCGAAGATCACCCGATGCTCGCCCAGGTCACTGCCGAGCGTCCACTGGAATCGGGCGTTGAGGTTCTCGCTGGCCACATGGCCTCCGCTGTGTACCACGGCATTCGCGGCCGGGTTGAAGACGGTGAAGGTGCGTCCTTCGAGCGAGAGCACAGCGCCGATATCGATGCGGCCATCCGGTGTGGTGGGATCACCCACGACGGTGTTCTGCAGCAGTTGCTTGTTGCCTCCGCTGATGACGAGGTGGCGGAAATCCGTGACCGAGGTGCCTCCGATGGTTTGTAGACCACCATCCAGATGGACGCGCCCATTGCTCGTGGGTGTCAATGCCGTGCTGCCGCTGTTGTTGATCCATTGGCCGCTTAGGAACAGGTCGCCCTGGTTGGTGATCGTGGCCGCAGTGCCGAGCCGCACATCACCCTGTATGGTCAATGCGGTACCGCCGGTGATGGTGATGCCGGTTTGCGCGGCGGAGAAGAGTTGTGCACGGGTGGAGAGGCCAATGAGGAGGAACATGCAGGTTACTCCCACGCGATCACGAACGGCCTGCAAGCTGGATGCGCGCATCAGTTGGAGCTGTACGCAATTTCCACCCATTTGGTGCCGCTCCAGATGAAGGTGATAGTATCGTCCGCATCGAGGCTTCGACTCAGTCCACCACCCACGGCCATATTGCCGCCATCCAGGAAGGAGATACCATTGCCGAACAGGGCAGTGCACTGGATGATGAGCAACTGCCCAGGTGCCAAGCCGCTACCGAGGATCACCTGCCGCAACCCGGCAGACCCATTGGATTGCATCTGCACATAGGTCTGGTTACCTGGTGCATAGTTGAACGCGTTGGAGGTCACGCTCACGAAGGTGGAGGCTGCCGTGATGCTGCCGACCACGTGCAGGGCGGTCGCGGGCGCTGGCATGGCGATGCCCACGTTGCCATTGGCGGCGATCCGCATCCGCTCACCACCAGCGTTCATGAATTGGATGGCGCGGCTGGCGGAATTGTGTCCGACCTGCAGACCGATGTCGGTGAGTTCCAGCGCAGCCGTGTAGCCGCTAGTGCTGTTGCTGCGGAACTCGAATTGAGCGTTCGTCTGATTGAACCGGACCCGTCCGCCGGGCACGTTCACGTCCATGCCGTTCGCGTTTCCGCCGACGGCATTGGTGCTGCCGTAGAGTGCGATGGCTCCGCCGTTGGTACTGCTGCCGCTTTGTGGGCCGAGGAACATATAGTCGGTGTTGTCGCGGTACAACAGCGCGGCATTATCCGCACTGAAGCCATTCTGGAATAAGCTGCGGCCCGCCACGTGCAAACGCTGGTTCGGTGCCGTGGTACCGATGCCCACGTTTCCTATGGAGGTGATCACCATCTTGGGCGATGCCACCAGCTCCCCGGGTTGTGACGTGCCGAATCGCAGGTCGGCTCCAAAGCTCCCTGCGGTGATGGTCTCCACCGAGGAAGATATAGAGGCACCGGGTTGCATCGAGTTGCGGTAGCCGTAGAATCCCATTTCCCCCAGTACATCGTTCACTGCCACATCGGTGAAGGCGCTTAGCGTTCCCCGTGCTCGTGCGAAGACCAAGCTCAGGTTGGACGGGCTCGCTGAAGCATGCACAAGTGTCTGGTTGATCTCGCCGACGGAGGCGACCTGGAGCCGCCCCGATGAAAGGGGTGACAGGTTCATGAACGGAATGCCAGCGAGACCCAGGTCGACTTTCCCATTGCTGTTCACGCGTAAGCGCTCAATATTGTTCGTTCGGAGCACAAGCGGCTGGCCGTCCGTGGTGCCTATGAAATTCACGTTGGAATTGGTTCCGGCATTGCCCATCACATCCCACGAACCAGTGGACGGTGGCGTGCCGGTGGTGGTGGTCAGTCCGGTCCCGTTCGGGTCGATCACCACCAGTGAACGGTTCGCCGAGATGGGCACGTTACAGTTGGTGGAGCGGGCGTTGATCTGTACCGTGGTGGGTACTCCTGGGGTCACGGCGATAGGGTAGGTGAAGGCGGCATCATAGCCCAGGATGTCCGCACTTAGACCACCTTCACCGGTCACGCCGGTAGGTATCGTGGTCACGATGGAACTGTTCACGACCAATTGGAACTCCACCATCGTATTGCAGTTCACCGTTCCGTTGGGTGTGCCGCCGCTGAAATGGACGATGGCGATCGGATGGTTCGGTGTGAAGGTGATGGACATCTGGGCCAATGGGTTCACGGTCGTTCCGATCACGCTAGGAAGCGTCCCGACCACCACATGATGGTTCGGTTGTTTAGGGACCTGCCAGCTACCTCTTCCAATGGCGTCACTGGTGAGTACCTTATTGGCAGCTTGGTTCCCATCCACCATGCGAATGTTACCGACCACATGCAGCCGGTCCTGCGGGGTGCTGGAGCCAAAGCCCGTGTTCCCGTTCTTTAGTACGACCATGGCATCGGATCTAGAGCTGCTCGAGGTTCCATTGCCGATCACGAAAAGCCGGTCGTTCGCAGAACTGGTGGTGCTACTCGATGGTGAATAGAGTGTATTGTTCATGCCCACTGCGATCTCGCAGAAGGAACGTGCCTCTGTTCCAATACCACTGGCTGTGCTCCCCGACCCGCTGGCGATCACACTGCCTAGGCCCCATGCGGTGCTTGCCGAGCCGCTGGCCACCGAGGCGGTGCCCCAAGCCGTTCCGAATGGCCCTGCAGCCGTGCTGCTTCCCCATGCCGTACTTGATACCCCGGTTGCCACCGAGCTGTTGCCCCAAGCGGTACTTGAAAGCCCTGATGCCACCGAAAAGTTACCCCATGCCATGCTCGAGCTTCCCGAGGCCCGTGTATCCATGCCGAATGCTGTTGAAGCTGGACCAATGTTGGCATCATCCCAGTGGGTCCCGATGTTGATCGTGCCAGCGCGAAATGCTGCCTTACGCGGATTCCACACCATTCGAACACCGGCGCCTACTGGCGCTACGCTCCCTGTGTTCAAGGATCCTGTACTCACCAAGCCATCGCTACCTGCTATGGTCACAGCTCCTCCATCAGCGGTGATCGTTCGGCCTGTTCCTGTACCACCGAAGTCATAGGCTTGGTCCAAGGTGCCCGTAGCGGCTAGCGGGGTCCAAGCACTTCCCGAAAAGTACTCGAAGCGCGTTGTGGTGGTGTTGAAGATCATCAGGCTGCTGGCCGGTGAGATGATCGCATCGCGTTCCACCGATGTCATTCGGGGGATCAACAAGCCACGGTCAGTGCTGGTCAGGTCCAGCAGGGCGCTGGCGTGAGGGGTCGGGTTGTTGATGCCTACTCCTTGGCCACACACCGCAGCGACCGATCCGGTCGCAACAAGAAGGAGGAGAGTCCGAAACATGCTTTGTCCGTGTGGGGGACAAAGCTCCCGCCAAGTGCGGCCCTTGGCAAGCTAACCTTCGTTAGTATCAGTCCGTGGTCGGCCTTTCCACGGTGTCAAATGGCCGTCATCCCACCATCATGACCGTACGAATCGACGGCCGTGTACCGAACCTTGTCTCGTGCGGACCTGAAGCAGGTAGCACCCACTAGGTAATGTCGCGATATCGACGATGCCATCGGTCGTTTGCGGACTGCTCGTGAGGAGGACCCTGCCATCCGCTGTGATCACCGAAAGCTGATCGACAGGTTCGGTGAACTGGAACCGGAGATGATCCGAAGCGGGGCTGGGTGATACCGTGAGTTCAACGGACATCGGTTGCATAATCCCCGTGCTGAACTCCGCTACCAGCACGCTCGGTTCGGTGATCACGGGCGGGTTGAAGTCGAAGTAGATGTTGGCGGAATTGGCGATCACCGTGCCTGGTAGTAGCGGTGCTCTCGGCCTGATCCGAAAGCTCAAAAGACCGTGACTGGCCGGTTCGTTCACATTGCTGTCAGGCAACAGGATCATCGGGAAGATGAACTTCAGTGTGCCGTGGCCCTCCACGCTCCAAACATGCGGGTGCGAGGCTGCGACCATGGATATCGAAGCCGGATCGAGGTAGGTTGGCAAGGTGTCCGTAACGATGATGTTGAAGGCGGTGTCCGTGCCCGTGTTCTGGAACCGGATCACATAGTCGATCCAGACATCCTGATCAAGAAGGAACGACGTGCTGCTGGTGCGCGAGCTGGTGTACGCGGTCTTATCGTTGGGGTCGAAGCTGCCTGTGACCGTCACGGCCGAAGTAGCTGTATTGTTGGCCGGATCGCCATCGGTGTTCGCCGTAACGGTGTTGGCTGTCGCGAGGAGTTCCGTTCCGATCAGGCCCACATCGGGTGGCACTTGCAACCGTACACGAAGGTCCCTTTCCTGGAAGAAGCCTAAGGCGTTCTGATCCCAAGTGATCGTTCCGCTGGATTGGCTCGTTGGCGCTGGGAGGGAAGAAACTAACGCGAGCAAAGGGTCGAACGTGAGCGTGGTGGTCGTAGAACCGCTTGAAGAAGGCGATCGGTTCTCCAGATGGATGTAGTGGTCCATTAAGAAACCAGGACGTGCAGGACCGGATGCGATGCTGATAGCGATATCCATGGGCACCGTTGCTTGATGGCCGATGTTCGCTACGACAGTGTTCCCGTTCACCGTGGCTGATGCTGGACAACTCTGCTCAATGGATGGCCCGGAGGTGGTGAGCGTGTAGCTGCCGTTGGGCACCACGACCGAGTATCCTCCACCGCCAGTGGCATAGATCGGACCGGGTTGTATCTCCACCACCACGTTCACCGCATCCACCTCGTTATCGATGCAGTCGCTATCGAGGTCCATGTAGGTGCTACCAGTGAGCGTGCCGCAGGTTGGACCCAGGTTCGGGACGGTCACGAAAGCAGTATCCGAAGTGCATCCTCCGCCTTGAACGATCGAGTACGTGAGCCCTAGGCGATGCAGGAGCAAGTAGTCGCCCGGCTCGAGATCAGAAAAGGTATAGAGACTTGGACCTACCAGGAGCGGAGAAATGGGCAGCCAGTCGTATTCGCTACTTCCTTGTGGTTTTAGGACCCAAAACGCATCCTGTGATGGGTCTGGTTCCGCAGAGAAGGTGATCGATCCATCCGATGAATTGGCGCAAGAACCTTCCACATCCACCACTGCGAAGTCGGGCCATGGGGGCAACGGTCCTCCGATGATACCGGTCTGTATACCGGAACAGCCGTTCGAATCGTAGTACGTCACGCTGTATCCAGCACCGGGTTGCGCCTGTCCGAAGTCCAAGTAGTACCGTGTGATCTCATCCAGTGTTTGTAACTCCACCACGGGTACTTGGTCGGTATACCAAGGACCTTGGTCTGGGAGGTCGGGTGCCTCAGGTGGGAAAAAGAAGTCGTGGTAATCCTGGCCCGGACAGATCGAGTGGGTGATCCCCTGCAAGGGAGGGTAGTTCTCCGAAACCACGATCCCTTCGTCTGTGACCTGTGTGCCAAGGAGGTCGGTAACAGTAACGGTGTAGGTCCCAGCGCTGAGGTTGGTCAACACGTCGGTGGTCTCACCACCGCTCCACAGGTAACTGTAGGGCGGTACACCACCTTGAGCTACAGCCGAGGCCCTTCCGTTCGCATAGGAACAGGTCTCGTTCTGGACGACCACGGTTACGGTCAGCGCCGAAGCCCAAGAAGACGTCGCCAACGAAGCGTACAGGAGGAATATTCTTCGCATGCTGCTCAGTTCTTGATGAATCGTCCACGCAGCACCTGCCCATTGGCGAGGGAAGCCTCCACGAAATAGGCGCCAGCGATCAAGGCTTGAATGTCGACTTCTGGAAGAGCGCCATCCGCTGCCTGCCGGAGGACGATCCGTCCATCAGTTCTGGTGATGGTCAGCAGTGCAATGGGTGCGTTGTTGGTAGAGATGTAGATGCGTTGATCCGTCGGATTCGGGAATACGTCCAGTTCAAGTAGGTCTTCATCATGCACCCCCGTGCTGAACTCCGCCACTAACACGCTTGGTTCGGTGATCACCGGTTCGTTGAAATCGAAGTAGATGTCGGCTGTGTTGGTGATCACATCCCCCGGCACGAGTCCGTTACGCGGCTTCAATCGGAAGGCCACGAAGCCCTGGCTGCCCAAGAGGTCCGTGGTGCTGTCGGGCAGCAGGATGTCGTTGAAGGTGAACACGAGTTCACGTCCTTCACCGAATGAAGGTGTGAAGGCATGCGATGCACCGAGGATCTGGAGGCTCTCGATGTCAAGGTCCTGTTCGATGATGTCGCGGATCACCACGGTGAACGCCGTGTCGCTGCCGGTGTTCTGGAACCGCACCACATAGTCGATCCAGAGGTCCTGGTCGAGGTAGAACTGCTCGGTGCTTCGGCTGATGTTCGCGGTGCCCACCTTGTCATTGGGGTCGTAGCTGGCCACGATGGTGCCTTCGGAGGAGAAGGTGTTGTTGGCGGTGGTGCTTTCGTTGGACGTGGTGGTGGCCGTCGCGGACCAGTAATGAACGGTACCTGTGAGCAGCGGATCAGGCGGCACTTGCACGGTGACCTGCAACCAACGCTGCTCGAAGGGGGCGATAACGGGGATGGTCCACTGCACCTGCCCGGGAGATGCCACCGCGCCCTGCGTCCCACCGATGAAGGTGAAGAGCGGGTCGTGGTACAAGGTGACGCTCACGTTCTCACCGCTGGCACCCGTGTTATTGATCAAGCGGACCGAGAAGGTGAAGGGGAAGCCCACGCGCGAGATGCCTTGCAGGGCAAACACGCTCAGGTCGAAGGGCGAGAGCGTGGAGTCGGCGATGTTCACCACGGCATTGTTGCCATTGCTCACCGTGAATGCTATGGGTCCAGCGGGAGGGCAGAGCTGCGCGGCATCGGGGTTCAGCTGCTCCAATGCATAAGCGCCGTAGGGTAGCCCGATGGAATAGGCCCCATTACCGGACGTGATGCCGTACACCGGTCCTGGTGTGGCCTTCAGGAGTTGGTAGGGAATGCCCACCTCAAGGCCATCCTGTAAGCAATCCACATCGGTCTCATAATGAACGGTACCGCTCACGGTGGCACACGCCGTTCCGAGGTCCGGAACGGTAACGGGCACATCGATCACGCAGGGCTGTTGTGCGGAACCCATGCTTTCGATGGAGGTGAAGCGTAAGGTCCAATCGCCTGGATGCAGACCCACGATCTGAAAGGTCTCGGTTCCGGCATGGAAGGGGAGGTTCGGGATGGGGGCCACTTGAAGGCCAAGGTCATCCACTGCGCGAACGGTCCAAGAGTCCTCGCTCACGAGTGGTTCGGTCACAACGGTCACTTCGCCAGCGATGGTCCCGTTGTTGGCCCCGGTACAGCTGCCGGTCACTTCGCCCACAGTTATCGTGGGCTCGATCAATGCAGGTACGGTGAAGGAAACCTCTCCTGAGCCGCAACTGCTGTTCACGCTGAGTTGTATCGTTTGGCCAGCGCAGGCGCCGAGCAATTCATAGCGTTGGTAATAGCTCACGTTATCTGGCTCGCCGGAGTCCCAGATGGGGCTGAGCACCACGTTGAGGTTGGGTGATGTGCTGATGGTGTATCCCCCGAACTGCCTGAGCAGGTAGAGTCGTACACCACCGTTGCATTGACCGGTGCAGGGCGCAAGACCCGGGAAACCGAGGTTCTGTGTAAGTCCGCTCCCTGTGGGAGGCGCACCGCCAAAGAACACTTCACAGGTCGCCGTGCTCGATGCACCCGTGTTGTCGACGACCGTCACGGAGTAGGTGCCGGGAGAAAGACCATAGATCTCTGAGCCCGCACTTCCGTCGGACCAGTTGAACGCGTAAGGTGGATCACCGTTCAGTGCAGTTGCGATAATGGCGCCGTTGTTACCGTCGCAGTCGGTGGCATAAACCTCCAAGTGGACCTCCAGTGCACGTGTAACGGTAGTCGAGGCGATCAGTGCTACGATCAGGAACAGGTTGCGCATGGTGGTGGTCTTATCGGGTTAAGAGCACCTTGGTCCGGAGAAGGTGTCCGTGTGTGGTATGTACTTCGGCGATATAGGCGCCGGAGGCTAGGGCTGATACGTTCAGTATGGCAGCATCACTGTGCAGACCTTGGTGTAGCACGATACGACCGTTCATGTCGCGCAGCAGACCATCGATCAAGGTGTGACCAGGAGCGCTAAGGCGCAGTGTTCCTTGTGCGAGGTCTGTGATTGCGATGAGCTGGCGGTCGAGCGTTCCGGATGCCGCCACCCCCGTACTGAACTCCGCCACCAGCACGCTCGGCTCGGTGATCACCGGTGGGTTGAAGTCGAAGTAGATGTTGGCGATGTTGGTGATCTGGTCGCCTGGAAGCAGTGGCAGGTTCGGCTTGATCCGGAAGGAAACGAAACCATGGCTGAGCGGTTCGTTGATCGTGCTGTCCGGCAGGAGGATGTTGGCGAAGATGAACTTCAGCACGCCTTGTTCCTGGAGTTGGCGCGTGTGCGGATGCGATGCAGCGCCCCATTCGATGGAACCAGGATCCAAGTTGTCGGGCAGTGTGTCCGTGATCACCACGTTGAAGGCCGTATCCGTACCCGTGTTCTGGAATCGGATGGTATAGTCGATCCATTCGTCGGCATCCAGGATCCATGCTTCGGTGTTGCCCGTGCTGGTGGTGGCGCGTTTGTCGTTCGGGTCGAAGCTGCCCGTCACCACTTGCGCGGAAACAGCCGTGTTGTTGCTCAGGTCACCATCGGTGTTCGCGCTGGCGAGTTGGGCCGTGGTGGTGAGCGTGCTGCCGATCAACAGTACATCGGGAGGCACTTGGGTGCGTATGCTCACATTCCGTTCCTGGAAGATCTGGTTCATCACCAACTGCGGGGTGGTCCACGTGAGCACGTTGCCTGCCACACTGGAAGGGGCGGGGTTGGCGGAGATGAAGCTTAGGGTGGGGTCCAAGGTCACCGTCAGGGTCACCGTTCCGGTGGAAGCGGGGGTAAGGTTCTCCAGGGAGAGGCCATAGTGCAGTTCGAACCCGGGCCGCGCTGGTCCATTCGCGATGTCAAGATCAAGGTTCAAAGGCTCACCACCGGCGCAGCCCACGTTGAAGGTTTGTGATCCGGCAGCGAGCGTCACTTCGCCCGCACAACTCTGCTCGAACACCGGGTGCTGTTCGGTCACGGTGTAGTCGCCGAAGTTCAGACCGATGGAGTAGTAGCCCGTGTTGTCGGTGGTCACGTAATGTGGCCCCGGCAGGATCTCTACGATGGCCCCGGGTATCCGGTTCTCCGTGCCGCCGTATGTGCAGTTCGCATCATCATCGACGAAGACCCGGCCGCTCAGTCGACCGCAATCGGTGCCCAATGAGGGTACGGTGACCAGGAAGGAATCCGCACACGCATAACCATCGAGTACACCCGTGTAAAGGTTGAGCAGGTCGTTCGTGCTGATCAACCAATAGTCGCCCGGAAGCAAGTTGTTCACGGTGAACGTCGCCCCAGTGCTCCAATTCTCGTGTACCCTCGACCAGATGAGTTCCGAGCACTGGTCCGTGACAGCTGCTGGTCTTAGCATCGTCTTGTGATCGTAGGCAGGCTCCGGGGGAACGGTGTAGGTGATGGAACCTGTGGCGGTGGAAGCACAGCTCGGCACCACTTCCACCACTTGAGGGAGCGGAAGTTCTTGGATGGATGGTCCAACCACCACTTGCACTTGGCCAGGACAACCATCGCCGTCCCAGAAGTCCACCATGTAGTAACCCGGTTCCGCACCATCGAATTGAAGAAGGTGGTGCATCTCCCCAGGAGTGACCTGGCAGGGGGTGGACTGCAGCTCTCCCACTAACATGGGGTGCGAGAACGTATAGGGTTGTGGTCCATATTGACCCTCTGGTGGTGGGAAGGGTTCCAAGGCGGTCACCCCGGTAAAGACCATCGCCATGCCTGGATCTTCGGGACAATGCGAAAGCGTGTAGAACGAGGCTGCACCGGCACCGTTGTAGTCGGTTTCCAGAATGGTGAAATCCACTGTCACTTCCTCGGCTTGCGAGTCGGTCACGGTTACGCTGTAGGTGCCCGGAAAAAGCCCCAAGGCCCAGGAGTCGGTGGTGCCGTTGCTCCACGCGATGGTGTAGGGCGGCACACCACCATCGATCCACACGGCGGCCTGGCCCGAGGGACGGCCGCAATACGAGTGGCGCATCACATCCACGGTAGCTGTTAGCGCCCAGGCATGGGCGGCAAGAACGAGACTAAGAAGAAGCGTGTAGGGTCGCATCATGGGTGGTGGTTTGGTCCATGGGCACACCTCGGAACGGGAGAGGTTCGCTTGTGGGTTAGACGTGCTATCCGGAAATGGATGCTTGAAGGTAAAGGTTGCCTGTAGAATTGGGCGGAAAGAGAGCCGTGCTACCCTGATCGGCGGCGGTATTGAGCAGGAATGCCATCTTGTGGCCCCGATCATCCCGAACAACGTGAGCGCCCGTTCGATCCTCCTGGTGATCGCTGTGCTGGCCAGTACAGCGACCCATGCCCAATGTTGTGATCACATCCTGCAGCTAGCCGACAGCTACGGCGATGGCTGGAACGGAGGCACCTTGGAAGTGTTCATCAACGGCACCAGCATCGGCACCTTCGCGGCCGAAGGCACGGGCAGCAGCACCACCTTCACGGTATGCAACGGTGATGCGGTGGCGTTGATCTACACGCCTCAGGACTGGGAAGAGGAGAACCGCTACGTGCTCTACGATCAATGGGGCAACGTCCTCTTCGCCGATGGGCCCACACCAGCAACGGGGGCGGTATTCACCGGCGTGGGCGATTGCTCGTTGGTGCCTGTTCCGGGCGGTGTGCCCTGCACGGCCCTGCCCATCGACACCAGCGCCTGTGCCACGGCCGACAATACCGTGGCACCCGGTACCGGCATTGATCCAGGCTGTGCCAACTATGCGGGCGGTGATGTCTGGTACAAGATGCCGGTGCCTACGTCCGGCAATGTGGTGGTAAGCACCGTGGATGCAGGCGGGCTGGACGACACGGGTATTGCGCTGTGGGTGGGTCCGAATTGCTTCGAGCGTGATCTGGTGGGCTGCGATGATGACGGTGGTCCGGATTACTTCTCGCAACTCTTCGCCAACGAACTATCGGTGGGCGATACGCTGTGGATACAGGCGTTCGGCTACAACGGCGGCACAGGCATCTTCGACGTTTGCGTAGTGGATCCGGGCACGGTGCGATTGGATAGTTCCGAGGTGCCGATCGTGCTCATCCATACGCTCGGCCAACTTATCCCCGACGAACCCAAGATCGATGCGCGCATGGAGATCAAGTACAACGGTCCGGGCAACATCACCCGGATCACGGATCCCTCCAATGTGTACGACGGTCGTATCGGCATCGAGATCCGCGGCGCCACTTCAGCGGGTTATCCGCAACGGCCCTATGCGGTGGAGACACGCGACACGCTCGGCAACGACCTCGACGTAGCGCTCCTCGGCATGCCTGCGGAGAGCGACTGGGTGCTGCTCTCCAACTACAACGACCGCTCCTTCATCCGCAACGAGATCGCCTTCAAGCTCTCGGCCAGCATGGGTCAGTACGCGCCACGCACGCACCTCTGCGAAGTCCTCGTCGACAGCGTGTATCGCGGCATCTACGTGTTCGGCGAGCGGATCAAGCGGGGTGCCGGTCGCCTCGACATCGCCAAACTGAACGCCGATGAGAACAGCGGCGACGACCTCACCGGAGGCTATATGCTAAAGCAGGATCTCTGGAACGCCGACAACAGCTTCCAGTCCAACTTCTCGCCGATCGATCACCCCGACTTCGACATCCACTTCATCTACGAATACCCCGGGCCCGACACCATCACCCTCACCCAGCGCGACTACATCGCCGGCTATGTGGACAGTTTGGAGACGGCCTTGTACGGTGCTGCCTTCGCCGACCCGCTCAGCGGCTACCGCAAGCACCTCGACACGAAGTCCTTCATCGACTACTTCTTGGTGAACGAACTCGCGCGCAGCAACGACGGCTTCAAGAAGAGCGTGTACTTTCACAAGGACAAGAACAGCAACGGCGGCAAATTGAAAGCAGGCCCGGTGTGGGACTTTGATTGGGCGTGGAAGGACATGGCCACCTGCGATCTGTTCGAGAACACCGACGGCAGCGGCTGGGCGCATCGGATCAACGATTGCCCCACCGATAACTACTCCTGCGGCTGGTATATAAGGCTCTTGCAGGACAGCACCTTCACGCGCGAGCTGCGGTGTACGTACGAGGAGTATCGCAACAGCATATTGGACACCGTCGTGCTATTCAATATGATCGACAGCATCGGCGAACGGGTGGCGCTCGCCCAAGCGCGACACTTCCAGAAATGGCCCATCCTCGGCATCAGTGGTCCGGCACCGGAAGTGAACCCCGTGGCCACCACTTACGCTGCAGAGTTGGATACCTTGAAGGCCTGGATCACGCGACGGCTCACCTGGATGGATGCGAACCTGCCCGGCCTTTGTACCGCGGTCGGTATTCCTGAACAGCAAGTTGCCACGTTGCGCGCCATTACCGACGCGGCCACCGGCCACCTGCGCCTGATCGGTCCCGACATCGGGCAAGGCCAGCGCGAAGTGGTGGTGCAGGATGTGCTGGGCCGCCATGTGGCACGTTACCCAGTGCCACCGGGACCCATTGATGTCCTCTGTACTGTACCGTCCTCTGGTTCTTACCTCTTCGCATTGTGGGATACGCGCGGCTTGGTTGAAGCCGGGAAGTGGGTGGCGCCGTGATCCATGCACTTGGACCACTGTCCGGGATCCGTATGACCGCCGTTACTGGGGTTTGTTCAATTGTCTTTCCGTAGCGTTGTGCTGAAATGCCTCCCACCGTCACCATCATCGAGCACGGCCGCGATGGCCAAGTGCTGTATTCCGAGGGGTTGTTGCACACCATTACCGGCTATTGGGAGTTCGGCGGTGGTGAGGTGGTCACCAGCATCAGCATGGGCACACGCGATGAATGGAGGCAGCATCAGCCTTGGGCCCTCGAACGCCGTACGACCATCCTGCGGTTCGTCGCTGAGGAGGTCATCCGCCAACGGGCACCCACCTGCTCACCAACGATCGACGAAGAACAAGGCGTGATCCTGCTCAAGAAGACAGGAGATAGGACGAGCGGTACATCAGGGGCGAAAGATGATGGCACTTCGTCCGCTCAAGCCGCCGCGTTCGTTCGTCGGTACAAGAACTACAAAGCCATGTTGATGTTGGGTGTGCTCGCTTTGGCGCTCATTGCCGGCGCCATCTGGTGGATGGGGAAGAAGGTACTCTCCGTGGCGCCTGCGAATGGGGTGCCGTTGAACGAAGCCGTGCGTTACGGCGGACCGGATCCATCAGACCCGAGCGGCATCGCCTCCTTGATCCAATACACCGATCCGCACCTTCCGGAGATCACGGGGCGCGGCGGCAACACCACCACCAGCATCAGCGTGCTGCTCATTCCTTCTACAGGGGAGGAGCCGGAAGTGGTGCCGTTGGTGAAAGAGGTGGCTGGTCAAGGTTACGCGCTCGCGCGAATCATCGGCAGTGATGGCCGCACGCTCTGGTGCGACGCGACCGGTCTCTTCGGTGTGCGCCTCAACGACTACAAGCTCATCAAGTCGGAAGACCTGCAAGAAGCCAACCCATCACTTGACACACGTTGGTGGAGTGATCCGCGCAGCATGGACATCATCGACGGTCGCCTCCACATCACCAACGCCGACCGCAGTGAAGGCTTGGACGTGGATCCTGAAACGTGGAAGGCCACCGCCGTTGCCCCCAAGGTCAGTAGCACGCGGTTCAACAAGCCTGCGCTCACCGATTTCATGGCGGCAGGTTTCCTCACGCCCTCAGGTGCGTGGTTCGGTCTACACAGCGCCGCGGAATTGGAAGGTGAATTCAAGCCCGGTCAATGGGTACGCTCGGTAGAGAGCGGCGACGAAGCCAAGGAGCAGCGTCAGCTCTGCACCGGCACCACCGAGCCCTCATCCGATGGTGACCATCATCGCATCAAGTCGATCGCACCGCTGAGCGAGGCCACCTACCTCAACGCCGCCTTGCTCCGCTTGAGTGCGACTGAAGCACCGCTCCAGCTCGCCGATCCGCTCAGCGTATTGATGCTGTACACCTCCGCACCTGGCGTGCAGGGCACCCTTGTCATTGCGCGCCTCGACTTCAGCGGCAAGGTGCTCTGGACCGCCGACACGGGTCTGGATCGGTTCCTGCTTCAGCGGATCCTGCCGAACGGCGATGCGTTCGCGTTCGTCGGCACACGACCGCCGGTGGAAGGCAAACTCAGCGAACCCCTCGTGGTGTTGGTGGATAACGTGACCGGCACGATCACGAGCCATTCACTGTGGCGATAAGGCCTGAGGTCATCAGTCGTGATAAGGCTTCTTGCGGTCACCTGCATTCATCACCTTTGCGCGGATGTTCCTCGCTACCACGCCCATCACCACCGTTCACCTGACCAGCGCCGCTGACATCACCGCGCCATAGCTCGATGGAACTGGACAGGTGTTGACCGAACAGCGCCGCGGCGCATGCCTTCTGGAACACACCTGCTCAGGTGGAACGTGGATCACCTAGCTCCCGGGCTTTATAGCTACCGCGTTACCGTGCCCACACCTCCAGCAGCCGTTCGATGTCCGCTTCGGTGTTGTAGAAATGGATGCCCACGCGGATGCCCTTGCCGCGGAAGGCCACCTTCACGCGCTGCTCTTCCAGTCGCTTCACCTGCGCTTCATCACCCTGCACCAGCAGGATGCCCGCACGCTGCTCTGCCTTTCGCCCGTGCAACACCGGGATGCTCGCCGCATCGAACGCGTCGATCGCGTAAGCACACAACGCGCTCACATGATCCGTGATGCGTTGCGGGCCGATGGTCGCGATACGTTCCAACGCATCCTGCAGGCGCGCGAGTGCCACCGGATCGCGGTGCCCGGCGTTGAGCATCGCGATCGGATCCACGCCGTTCCGCTCCTTCAGTTCCGCGCGCACCGCTTCCGAAAGGTGTAGGAAGCCATTGCCGAACCCCGCCAAGGGCCACTTGTATCCACTGGCACCGACGATGTCGATCCCTGCGGACTGTACGTTCAACGGCACCGCGCACCACGACTGCGTGATGTCCACCAATGACCATGCGCCGAATTCCCTGCACAGTTCGGCGATGGCGGAGAGGTCAGTGCGGAAACCCGTCAACCATTGCACCTCGCTGATGGCCACCAGCTGCGGCCGTTCACGTTCCATGGTGGCGCGCACGGTATCCAAAGAGATCGTGCCATCCGTTTCCGGTTGGACCACCACCCGCTCGAACCCCGGCAACGCGAACGGCGCGTGCAATGTGGGATAGTCGTGACCGATCATCAGCACCTTCGGCCGGTGCTTCAACAAAGGCGCCAGCTGCCCCAAGCCCACGGTGAAGCTCTGCACCAGCGCCGTGCCTTGTTCCATGCCGCCGATGTTCGCCGCCACAGCGCGCGCCACCTCCGCGTTGCCACCGAACATCCATTGGAACAAACGTGTGCTCCCTTCGTGCAACAAGCGTTGATGTTCCTTGTCCGCTGCTTGCACGGTGCTCTCCGCCATCAAGCCCATGGACGACGTGTCCAAATAGCAGAGCGCGTTCAACGCGGGGTATTGGGCGCGCAGGGCGGCGTGGTCGGTCAGCAGGGGGGAGGTGTGCATGGGCGAAGAAGTAGCGCAAAGTTCGCCAGCTATGCGATGGCGGAATGTATGATGTTCAGTTTCTGCGATACGAGTCCGGAGCTTCGGCTACTTTCGATGCTCGTCCTGATCGGGTTCTCCACTACTCGTCGATGCATCCCACCACCCTCTATCAGCTCATCGGCACCATCAGCGCCGGTCTCGCCAGCATCCTCTTTTTCGTGCGGCTGCTACCATTCCTGGCTGAGTGGGTCCCGAAGGAGACGCACAGCGATCGATGGGCGGCACCGGCCGTGAACATCCTGGCGTCCATCTGGGGGCTGATGATGGTGGCGCTGCTCTGCATGACGGCCAGCGGCGGTTTCGACTGGGTCCGACTGGGACGCGGCAAGCTCTACCTGCTCACTGTAGCTGCTTCGTTCGCACTGGCGGTCGCTTCCTATGTGTTCATCGCCTTTTACCTGCGGCCCGGCTTCACGCCGCGCGGTCTCTACAGCCCCTTCCTCTACCTCATCCTGTTCTCCACCGTGCTGCTGGTGGTGGTGAGCTTGAACCAGAAGCACGTGCCGGGGATCTCCGTGCAGTGGTTGCTTCGCCCATGGACGTGGTTCACCGCGTTGAGCCTCGTGGGCAGCTTGATCTTCGCAGGCCAATGGATCGCCAACAACGGCGTTCGCGGCTTTTCCGGTGTCGCCATGCGGGTCATCAGGATGCTACCCGCTTCCGAAGAGGAGCTCGCGCAGATCGCACAGCTCGATCCGAAGGACGACTTTGGCAAGCTGCTTGGGTATGCGAACGTTGATGAGAAACCGGCCGTGTGCGAGGCGGCCACGGCGCGCTTGCGGTCGGATCCGGAGTTCGTGGAGCGCATGGCCCTAATGCTGGATTCCGGGTATGCGGACCCTGCGCTGGCGTTCGTGTGTGCTGCGGAGCTGACCCCCGCCGAAAAGTCGCGCTTCGCCCGACCTGCGCTCAACGCCCTGGGGCGCTGGGTCAACAGTGCAACCCCGCCCAACTTCACCACGTCGGAGCACCTGAAGCGCACACGGCGTTCTGGCGATGAACTGTTCCGCGTGCTCCCGGAGAAGTTCGCTGGCACCGGCGTCGACTTCTCCGAGCTGCACGGGTGGTACAAGGAGAAGATGGAAGTCGAATAGCGGATCCACGAACGAGCCGATGACGATCCCCGATCACCTGAAGCTGTCGCGCCATGTGCGATCCGTGTTCAGCGAATGCCCGCTTGCAACTGCCCAATGAACCATAGGAAATGACCAGGCTCATCTCATTTTCCGTCGTGCTGCTGGCGGGTGTGCTGGGGTTCTTCCTCGCACGCCTGATCGCGAACGCCTGCGTGTCGTGGTTCCGCCTGGGCTACAGCGACGGCGCTTCCGGTCTACTGCAGGGCTATGCGGGCGTTGTGGGCGCCTTGGTGGGCCTGGTCATCGGTTTCATCACCGCACGTATGGTCGCGGCGTTCTGCGGACCGGGTTTTTTGAACGAGGCAGCCGGTGCGCTCGGCATGGTCTTGCTCATTGCCGGTTTGGTCGCATTGCGGCTCCGGTTGCATGCGGACATAGCGCCTACGATCGGTGGACAGGAATTGAACCTTGAGGTGGAGTTCCGCTTTCCCAACACGCGATCGGCCAAGCAGCCGCCCACAGCCCATGGAGATGCGTGGGAAATGGTCCTGGGGTCATACTCCGGTGAACTGCGCCGGAAGGCGAAGCAGGGAAGTATCCTCACCGAGCACGCTCGCCAGGAGAACGGTCAGTGGATCGTTCCTGCGGAGGTGCACCTCTTCACCGAACGCGGCCGGCGGGAAGTGATGATCGGGCAAGCATCGGACCCGAACGCGGCGCGATTCGTACTTCCGGTGCCGCGCAGGCCAGGTCGGAAATTCGAGCGCTGGAGCGACTGGCTCCCGGAGCGGCAGGCGAACGGCCGATCTTCGCTACCGGCCGGCATGTCGTGCCGCTTTCGGGTGCAACGGATCCCAAAGTCACCACGCTGAGATCATCGATGAAGCTCCCTGAGCCCTTCCGCCAGCAGCTCGCGGAATTCCCTGCGCCGCTGCGTGAACTCGTTGAAGCCGAGCTGCAGGCGGGCAACACCATCGTGGCCATCGAGAACGGCTTTCCCGCTGCGCCCTGCGGAGCGTCGGTGAAGCTGGCGAAAGCGGTCCAGGATGAACGCCGGCGATCCACCGCGGAAGTGAGCTTCTATGCGCGCAACAACCCGTCGTACGCGGGCGAGTTCACCACCGCGCAGCGGCACTTCTTCGTGCTGGAGCCGCCCTTGCCGCCAGAACCCGCGCCGGACATGGACGCCATCCGGAAAGCGATGGAACCCAAGCCGGACGCGTTGTCCCAGCTCGCACAGCGCGAAGCCCGTTCAGGCCCGGAGGTCGTGCGCTCGATCATGCAAGAGCGCATTGCTGTGGAGCCGGAGCAACCCGCCCCCATTGCCCAAGGTGCGCTGTTCTCCACGGAAACCGCCACCAGCGCCATTCGCCTCTTGCACTTCCGCGACCAACGTCCGCCGCACGAGATCCAATTCGCACTGGAGCGCGACCTGATGGTGCTGTTTACCGCTTCCCTTCAGCACGGGCAACTGACCATGACCGCCAGCCCCAAGGTGGTGGGCGCGCGGTACGACATGGAGTTGCGCTTCGAGGCGGCACTGCCCCACACCCATTGCTACTCGCTCCGTGTGGCCACCTCCTGGGCCGATGCGGCGGCCACGCATCACGACTATTACCGCCACATCGCCGACAGTTGGTTCGCGCACTGGACACGCGAATTCATACCTGCCAACCCGCCCGCAGGGGAAGAAGAGATATCCGAACGCTACAAAGCCATCTGCGCCGCGTCGTTCAACGCTGAGGCGCACCTGGATTCGGTGGAGGCTGTACAACGAACGATAGTCGCGGCGATGAAGCAGGGCGCACGCTTCTCCACTTCGCACAAGGAAGGTGGCACCAACATCACCTGGAACGGCACACACTTCCATCGCTCCGACTACGGCGACTATCCGGATCACATCACCTACGCTACCGAGGTGGAATTCCTGGACGCGTTGCGCAAGTTCTACGAC
This sequence comes from Flavobacteriales bacterium, assembly GCA_016787985.1. GTDB lineage: Bacteria > Bacteroidota > Bacteroidia > Flavobacteriales_F > PHOS-HE28 > PHOS-HE28. The sequence goes on from JAEUTC010000223.1 coordinate 49,087, forward strand.
GGGGAGACCTCGCGGAACGTGTATCCCGAAAAAGTGTCCGAGCTGGTGGCGTGGAAGCTCATGCTTCGGTTGATGAGGGGGTAGGCGGTACCCGCCTCGATGAGACCGATCGCCTAGTGCTGGAACTAATTTTGTGTTCGGGGCAGCTTCTCAGTAGGATGCAGCGCGCCCTATATTTGAGCTATGACCGCAAAGAAGCGCACCCGAAAACCCGCCGTGTCCAAAGAGGATCGGTTGCGTGCGCTTATCGGCTCGTTCAGCATCGAAGGCATCAAGCTCACCATGGAAGAGGCACTGGCCATCCTGAAGAAGGTGGAGCTCAGCTCAGGAACACGGAACGGATGATCGCCTCCATCGGCTGCCGGTTGTCCAAGGCGGAGTGCCGAACGACCACCGCTCAAGAGCCGTAACGGGAACGACATGCCGATCACCGAACCGTGATGGAGTTCCGGTCCAGTTCCACCAGACCGCCGTCCTTCAACTGCTCAGACAAGAGGTCCAAGTGGTGCATCACCAGCAGGATCAACTCCGTGTTGCGGATGTTGCCGGTGGCCACATAGAGCAGGCGCTTGGGAACACCCTTCACCTCGTAGGCCGCGATGAAGTCCGCGTCCTTGGTCACCACCACGGCGGCTTCCCGATCGGCGAACGCGATGATGGCCTCATCGGCGGTGCGGTGCCCTTGGGGAAGCTCGGAGGCATGGATGGCCTTGTGGCCGCGCTGCCTGAGCGCCGTTGCCAATTGGTGGGGAAGCTGGGTGTCGATCAGCCAGATCACTGCGCTGCGCGATGGATCGACTTCACCTCGGTGACCTTGGCTGCGAAGGCCAGGCAGGCCAGAAAGTCATCGGGCTCCAGCTCGGGGTGGTCGTGCATGATCTCCTGCGTGCTCATGCCACTGGCCATCAGCTCCAACACGTTCTGCACCGGCCACCGCATACCGCGCACTACGGCCTTGCCATGGCAGATGTGCGGGTCGGTGGTGATGCGCGAAAGAAGGTCGGATGACTGGCTCATGAACCCAAAGGTAACTCGCTGCGAAGCTGTTGCATAGCTTCACACCGCATGAAGTTCTGGACCGGCGTCACCGATAATGAATGGTTCTCGTTCCTCTCCGAGCGGAAGCTGGACGAGGTGAACTTCTGGCGCCCTTCGCCAGGGCCGTACTTCACCAACCTGCAGGCCGGGACGCCCTTCCTCTTCAAGTTGAAGGCGCCGTTCAATCACATCGCTGGCGGAGGCTTCTTCGCGCAGTACTCCACCCTGCCCATCGAAATGGTGTGGGATGCCTTCGGGGAGAAGAACGGCGCCGCCTCGTTCCGGGAGTTCGACCAGAAGATCAGGGCGTACCGCAAGCTGCCGAAGGGCCCCTTGGAGATGGGCTCCAATGTGCTGGTGGAACCCTTCTTCTTTCCGAGGGACCGGTGGATCCCGCTGCCCGACTGGCCGCGCGCGGTGGTGCAGGGTAAGACCTTCGACACCGAGACCACCGAAGGCGCCTGGCTCTGGAACGAGGTTCAACAGCGCCTGCAGGACAAGGCCATCATGGACCTCGTGGCCGAACCCGCAGTGGAGTATGGCGGACCGCGTTATGGGGAACAGTTCCTCACGCGCAGCCGACTGGGACAGGGCGCCTTCCGTGTGCTGGTGAGCGAGGCCTACGGGAAGCGTTGCGCCATCACAGGCGAATCGACCTTGCCGGTACTGGAGGCGGCGCACATCAAACCATATGAGCTGGAAGGGCCGCACAAGATCACGAACGGGATGCTGCTGCGCTCCGACTTCCACAAGCTCTTCGATGCCGGGCTGGTGACCGTGACGCCCGAGCTGCGGGTGCGCGTGAGTGACCGCATCAAGGAGCAGTGGTACAACGGCAAGGCCTACTACCGCCTGCACGACCAGCCACTGGCCGTGATCCCCAAGCTGACCAGCCAGCAGCCCGACCCTGAGTTCCTACGCTGGCATTTGACCGAACGCTTTGTTGGCTAAACACTACCGCCCATGATCAGCGACCAACTGCGCGATGAACTGCTGGCCTTTCGCAAAGAGCGCGACTGGGAACAGTTCCACAACCTGCGGACACTCTCAACGAGCATTGCCTTGGAAGCCGCCGAGCTGATGGAGCACACCCAATGGGCCACCGATGCCGATCTGCCCGCCATAGCCGCCCAGCGCCGCGAAGCCATTGCCGAGGAGATCGCGGACGTTGCCATTCTCTTGACTTACCTCGCCCATGACCTGAAGGTGGACCTGGAAGAGGCCGTGCGTCGGAAGCTGGTGAAGAATGCCGCCAAGTACCCGGTGGAGAAGGCGAGGGGGGTTGCGACGAAGTGGGATCGGCTGTAGGCAGAGTCTATCTGATGGGTAGCACGAGCGCGGCTCTTTTACCTCGAAATCGCACCGCAATGACCGGAAAGCATGGGCAAGCGCACCGGACGGCTACCTTTACACGGAGTTCACACAACAGGAAGGTCATGGCGTACTTAGATGCGATAAATGCACACGGCACACTCGTCAAGAGTATCGGTCTTGGGAATTCACACTTGGTTTGGGCTGTCGGCTTGTATATCGAGGAAGCCGATCTTGAAGCTCTTGCTTCTCAATCTTTGACTGATGGTCCGAACGACAAAAAGATTGATTTCATCAATCTTGATGTGGATTCCAAGCGAATCATCATTGCGCAAGGATTTTATGCGACTGTTAGGAAAGACTCAGCACCCGCAAACAAAGCGTCAGATCTGAATACGGCCGCCGCGTGGTTCGTCTCCGGGACACTGGATAACGTACCAGAGCAACTTAAACCCGCAATTGAAGAGTGTAGGGACGCTATAGACAAGGGCGAGGTAGAGGCTATTGAGCTCTTGTACGTCCATAATCTTCCGGAGTCTGTGAACGTGAACAAGGAGTTGCAAACGGCAGCGGCACATCTACGAAAGAGCCTAAGCCCAGATAGCGGCATTGCAGTGACTTCAAGAGAACTTGGCGAGGCCAGCATTGAACATCTGTTTCTCAGTCAAGATTCTCATATCGATGTCAAGGATGAAATACTATGTCCTGCAGAGATTGAACTCTCTGAGAAAGGACCCACCTGGGAGGCCTCCGTGCTGTCAGTTCCCGGATCGTGGTTGCATGAACTGTACGACAAACACGGTGATCGACTATTCTCGGCAAACTATCGCGGCTTTCTCGGTATAAGCAGGAGGAAGAGAATCAATACTGGCATTCGACAATCCGCCGAAGCAAAACCTCAAGACTTTTGGGTCTTCAACAACGGCATTACGCTGCTTACGCAAGGCCTACGAAAGGATGGCAATCGAACGGTCCTAACTGGGATTTCTATCATCAACGGTGCTCAGACTACAGGCTCAATTGGTTCAGTTGACATCGCCAAGAACAAGCTGAAGGGCGTCAAAGTGCTATGCAGGGTTATCCAGTGCACTGATCCCGACACCATCAGCGAAATCGTCAAGTACAACAATACCCAGAACGCAATCACCAGTTGGGATCAATACAGCAATGAGCCTGAGCAAGTTCGGATCGAACAAGAGTTCAAAGCGATAGGTCATACCTATTCAAAGAAGCGCGGATTCAGTTTAAAGGGGGATCAACTGGGTGTAGAGGAAGTGATGCAGCCCTTGTTGGCTTTTCACGGTCGTTGGCAAGACGCGAATCGGGGTAAGAATGGAATTTTCGAACGTAAGCCGCTTTATGCCAATGCCTTCGAAGGGAAGAAGGCTCGGCACATCTTGTTCGTATACTCCCTTGCGCGTGCAGTGGATGAACGCAGACTTGAGCTGAAGCGAAAATCCAGTGATGCGACTATTATCGCTCTCGAGGAGGAGCATTTGAAGTTGCTAAGGGTGTTTCGCTTCAAGCACTTCTTCGTCGGTGTTGTGGCGCGAGTACTCGAAACAGTTCTTGGGGCCAAGGTCGATGTGGACACCGTAGCCTTTTCGCCCGCTGAAGCTGATGCCAAACGTAATACACTGCTTGCTCTAATTGCGGCTTGGGCCCCCGTTGTTGAAACGGTGTTGAGTTATGTGCATACCACCGTCACCGCGGCTGATCTCCCATCCAAGCTTTATGATGATGAGTTCATGGATGAGGTTGTCGGAAAGGTGGGCGCGCTACTTTACTCGACAAGATCACTAGATCCCTTCGCGGAGTTCAAGAAGTTGGTGTCGCCATCCTGACTTGGAACCGGAGGCTTTGCGCCATTGGCTGGCAATCGATTGTGTGGCGGTTTACCTCCCAAGAAGCAAGTTCAGTTTCTACCTTAGCCACGGCTCGAGTTGCTTAGCAAGGGTTGCTGAGACAAAGCACTAACAAGTCCATTGAACATGAAGCGCATGCCTAAGATGACATTCATCCTTTTCGGAATGGCTGCTGCGCTAGGTTGCAGCCAACCTAGTCCGGATAAGTCAGAGCCCGTCGAGACAGGAACACTGGTCAAAGTTCGCATAGGCTATTTGCCAATAGCGGCCGGTCTACCGCTGTTCGTTGCCATGGACAAGGGCTACTTTAAGGAGGCAGGTTTCGCTGTGGAGTTGACGCGCTTTGCGTCAAGCAACGACTTGGGTACAGCTGCCACCACTGGACAGGTTGATGCGTTGATGCCCTTTGCATTGAATGCGGGGTTCGATATTGGAGCCGCTTCAGGTAAACGACATAAGCTATTCGGGCTGAACATCTACTCAGACCAAGCGCCTCACATAGTAGACTACATGGTTGTCAGACAAGGCAGCGGCATTAAGTCACTTGAAGATCTGCGCGGACGGAAAGTGGCGGGATTCCCGGGCTCAGTAACAAAAGTTTTCGTGGAGAATATCCTTGAGCAGAATGGTGTGAAGCCAGGAGAATACACTTATGTAGCGTTGGCACCGCCTGAGTGGTTGGCGGCATTGCAGAGCGGCGCGGTGGATGCAGCTTCTGTAATGGAGCCGCAAGCGTCAATGATCACTAGCCAGGGAGTTGCGACTGTGGTGATACCGGGGTTCTTCGCTAAGTTGATGCCTGATGTCCCTTTGTCAGGCCATTGGCTCGCAGCTCAATTCGTGGAAAGTCACGATGCCGCCGTTTCGGCAAGATTCGCTGCAGCGTTCGACAGATCGGTGGACTATATACGGGCTAACCCAGAGGATGCCAAGCAATCCTACATAATGCACATCGGAATCGAACAAAGCGCCCTCACCTCTATCCAGTTGAACAAATGGGTGAAGTCAACTGAACTGCAGACGACAAAGGTCAAACCCTTCGCCGACTTGCTTTGGAGTAAGCATGCGATTCAGGAAGAAGTTAATGTGACGGATTACATGTTGGGCGTTCACTGACCAGCCGCCGGCAAGGAAATGCTTAGTGTAAACAACGTCAGCAAAGTCTACGAGCAAGCAGCCGGCGGGACAGTCCAAGTACTGGAGAACATTTCCCTCTCAGGGTCGTTAGGAGAATTCGTTGTTATCCGAGGGGCTAACGGGTCTGGCAAGAGTACCTTATTACGTTTGATTTCAGGCCTTGAATCGCCATCAACAGGCAGTGTAATGGTGCATGGGCGCAAACCTGGTCAAGCTGAGTTGGGATTCTTGTTTCAAGACTACGTTGGCTCGATGCTGCCTTGGATGTCACTGCGCGAGAATGCGACGTTGCCACTCCGACTAAAGAAGCGCTCGCGTGTTGAGCGACATGCGGCGCTAGGAGAAGTGCTCCAGAGTACGGGCATAACGAATATCCCCTTTGATCGCTACCCACACCAAAGCAGTGGAGGACAGCAGCAGAAGACAGGATTTCTAAGAGCTATTCTATCATCGAAGGACTTCCTCATTTTGGACGAACCCTTTTCGAGTCTCGACAGAGCGGGTGAGGATGCAATTCGCAATTGGCTTCAACGTCTAAGGAGAGCCCAGAAGGCCTTGGTCATTCTTGTGGTTCATGATCTGGACGACGCTATCCTCTTAGCGGATCGGATCTACTGTTTGGATGGTTCACCTACGACGGTGAGAGATGTAGTTCCAGTACCATTGCCGTGGCCTCGTGATCCATCGGTGCGACTAAGCGCTGAGTTTCTTGCGATTCGCCAGCGTATCTTGTCGGCTAGCATCCAGGAGACGATATGAAGGGACGCAAGTGGTGGCAAATTCCGCTCGGCATTCCGGTGCTGTTGCTTCTTTGGTTTGCGGCAACTAGAGATGGCTTGGTCAGCCCTTTCGTGCTGGCAAAGCCTGAACTTGTTTGGAGGGCATTGGTCAACCAGGGAACAACCGGGGCGTTGTGGGTCGACATCGGCATGACAACATATCGGGCCTTAAGTGGCCTTCTCTTGTCAGCAATCTTTGGGATACCTCTCGGCCTGTTCCTTGGTTACGTTAGTCAGGCCTATCGCCATGTTGCCTTGCCTCTGGACATCATTCGTTCAATCCCTTCGGCGACGCTCTTTCCGGTGTTCATTTTGGCGTTCGGGGTCGGTAATGCTTCGAAAGTAGCGGTGGTCTTCTATGGCTGCTTCTTCCTAATCGTGATGGCTTCGATTTACGGTGGGCGCGGAACAAATGACCGGCCCAAACGCATACAGATGGTCAAATCGTTAAGGGCGACTCAATCACAGGTCTTTCGGTATGTGGTCCTCCCAGATGCACTTCCCAACATCCTCTCAGGAATGAGGATTTCTGCCTCGATCGCCTTCGTGCTTGTTGTGGTAACGGAGATGTTCCTTGGTGCGAACAACGGTTTGGGCAAGCGCATCTATGACATGTACCTGTCGTATCGCATTCCTGACCTTTATGCCGACCTTTTATTGTTGGGTTTGCTCGGCTATTTTGCAAACGCAGCGGTTGAACGGATCAACCGTTACCTGAACCCATCCGCCCATGCCGCCACCAGCGATCGAGTTTCTTGATAGAGCAACGCTTGGACTCCAAGCTATTGTGATGCATCGTATCCGGGCGTTTTGTCCGAAGCCTGAGCTTCTTAATCACGTTGCCAACACTGAATGGAAAGACAAGCCTAAGCACTGGAAGCATCAGCTTCACGAAAGACCGCTATTCGCAAATGGTAGTTGGTCTGACCAGCCAGTGCCTGGTTTCGTGCCGAACCTGAGAACTGCCGAGCCTACAGCTATCTCGGCAGTGTTCGAGAACACGACAGGCAACCACCAGCAGCTTGCTCGGGTGTTACTTCGACAGGGGCTTGGCATTTTCACGGATACAACAACGCTAGAGTCCGTTGACGCCCTTGTCGAACTAGGGGTGGAGGATTCTCAAGCTGAACGTGAAGCCACTTATACTGCTATTGGATCTGCCATGTGCTTTACCGGCAGTATGGACGCGAAAGAGCTTTTCACCAATCACAGCCATGATGGTGTTGCTGACGAATATGGGTTCGAGGATACCGCATATGAATTGGTGGAGATGTGCTTTACCACGACTCAGGCAATGGATGCCATCGAATCCAACGAGCCAACCGAAGCACAGCGCAGGTTGCAACGCGCAGTCGTTTATTGCCTGACTCGGAGTTATGATGTCCAAGCTAGGGAACACGGGCTCACCCGATCCTTGGAGCGTGTTCTTGGAGAACTTCGCGTTGGCGCTCTTAGTCCGATTGTGACCAAGTCAGGAAGCGACCTTCGCATTGCAAACCTCTCTCAAAGTTCACGCGGATTCATCGCCTTGGGTCCAAGGGGAGCAGTGGTCGCGCATTGTGCGGATAGAAAACACCCGCAGTTACTGGTGTCGGCTTTGAACATGATTGAAATTCTGCGCAGTCGAAGGCTGATGATGATAGTAGCTCGGACGGTCGCCGACAATGCCATTAGAGAGATTTCTCAGATCGTGGAGGTCGTGGGCGCGTCGGCTGGAATAGCATCAGGTTCCTCGAACCAACTCGTTCAGGACAAAGTCCGGCAAGCCTCGGATCATATGCTTCGCGCCAATAGTCTTTACGGATTAGTGCTTTCCGATCCCGGAGTGTACCTACTTGATGGATCCACACTTTCCAGACTCTCTCAGGAAGCGGACGAATGGTTCGGCATGAAGTACTTGCGGGAAGACAACAAACAGAAGATGGATACTATGCATCGCCTATGGGAGCACAATCGACTGAAGTATCCCTTGGTCTTTAGCCAGTACTGAACTCGCCCTCTACTTCTTTTCCTCCTTGATGCTCTCCAGTGCGGGCGTCAACTTTTCTATGTGGGGCACTGGCGGGAGGTCTTTTACTTCAGGCGGCTTGGGTGCTTGGTGCTGGCGCAGCAGTTCCTCCAAGAGCGGAACAATTCTCAGGATAGGGTCTGGGTCGCTGGGGTAGAAGCGGTCATGAACCTCTTTAGGGAAGATGCTAATTCCGGTAGAGATGATTGCCAGGACGATTGATACGATTGCGGTCCACATTGCAAACCGCGCGTGCTTATCCGATTCTACTGCATTCCTTCCGGCTTGCTCGTACTTTCGGTAGCCCATATATGCAATCACAGCCTCTCCGGACATGACGCCTTCCAGTCCATCTGCTGCGATGAGTGCCTTGCTTCCTGGACTTCCGGAACCACCGTATTGTAGGTGGAGCCATAGTGGTGTCATGAACTGCTGATGAAACCAAAGGCGAATCGAATCCTTTACCGGTCCTTCGGTCAGAGCCGCGAGTGACGGGAGTTTCGTGCATAGGGTGGCGAAGGTCAGCGGTGTGGTTCCCGCCTCGTAACCCAGCTTGTAAATCTCGACGAAGATGCTGTTCAAATCGTACTCAGATTTCCCTTTGTTCTTCTTGCCCATAGTTGTCGTCTAGTTTCTGTCAAGCCGGCTTGACTTTCCCCGAAGGTAAATATGGCGTCATGATGTTGTGGGGAACCAGCGTGAGCGGGCACAGCGGCAGCCCGGCGCCGGAAGGGCCTTGCAACCACGAGCAGCGAGGAGGCGACCGAAGGAAGCCCCCGCAGCGCCGTGGATGCTGGCCCTGACAAGCCGGCTACAGCGGAGCACGCGACCGGCCGCATTTGGGCCGGGCACGCCCAAATCATCCCCTACGACCGCTCCAACTTCTTCCCCATCCCCAACATCGCTTCTTTCGACAGCCCCGGCTCCACCAACTCCACCAGGAATTCACGCACCCCGGGTTCTGCGTCCACGGGTTCGTGACCCAATAGATGCTGGGCCATCGCCACGAGTTCGTCCGTGGTGAGATCCCCATCGCCCAGGCGTTCAAGCCAGATCGTACAGGCTTTCCTGGTCACGTGCGCCGTAGGCTGCTCTGGATGCCCCAGTGTGGAGCGGAGGGTGGCCATGTCCTCGAACCCGAGGATCGGCGCAACCGGTCTATACTGATCAAGTTCGTATTGCAACCGTGATGTTGAGAGCGGGGCATCCTCCTCCAAAGGGTAGTGCGCCAACTTTTCGAGGATGGCTTCGATGGCGCTTTCGTAGCGGGGCTCTGGAACGGCATGCGCTGCAAGCTGGAGGAATTCCGCGATCTCGAAGAGGTCCATCCGGCTCAGCTCACCTCGCCGGAAGCGCTCCAGAAAGCCGTGCAGCGCGGCCTTGGTCACGATGATACGGTCCGCGTTGTTGGCTGTGACCAGGGCAACAAGCGCATCCAATGACTCGGAGCCTGTCAGATCCATGGATATCAGTTCTGATCGATCTTCTTCACCATCATCAAGATCGTCGAGATCGCCACCGTCTCCCCGGTCTCGTGAATCACTAGCGCATTCGTTGCAGATCTCTATGGCAAAGGTGCATTCCCCGCTGGTTGTATCACCTGACTGGCCGACATGGGCTTCGTTGCCATCAGCGCACGGAGGTGTCTTTCGGTGCACCCGAAGGTATGGCCGTGGAGCGAAGAGGAACGCAAGGGCCACATTTCCATGAGCGCTGTATCAATATGTAGCAGAATGGGGTCCTCACTAATGCCCGCGAGGGACAATGCCACCAAGCTGTCTCTCCATTGCCAAGTCCCGTGATAGTTGCCATCGCAATCATCTTCATAGGCGCATGAATAGTCGTTTCGAAGAACTAGGACCTGACCACCAGTAGTGTGGTCGCAACCGCCGCGAAAGACAACTGGGGCGCGGGTGCTTTCGATCAGAGGCGGCATTAACGTAATGCCAGCATATCCGGCTAGCGGCAGCAGCAAGGCGACTATCCTTGGCCCGGAGAAAACGTTGCGCCACAAGGAGTGGATCACTAGTGTTGAGTAGACGGCAACAACAGCGGGAAAAAGGATGAACGGTTGGAAGATGAGGCTCAGGATGAAGCCGTCCATCCAAAGTGTGCTTATCACGAGCAGGGTCAGTCCGACCGACAAGAGCAAGTCCCACCTGAAAGGTTTCATGCCGAGCGCCAATGTTCAGTTCTGATCCAACTTCCGTGGTCGCAAGATCTACGCCAGCTGGCCTCCGCGTTCCGCTTCGGTGGAGCAAGGCGCCACGGTTTCGTTCGACTTATCGAACATACCAAAGCTAACCGCTGTTCAATATTCGCTGTGCCAATTCGTGAAGTGGTTCCGTAGGTCCTTGAGCATGTAACGTGTGTACATGTCATACAGCTTCCCGTTCGAACTGAAGTAGGCGATGACCACCACATAGGACTTCGTGTAGATGAACTCATAGGTGGAATCCTCGACGGGGGCGAAGCTTGCTTCTACGCTGTCGGCGAGTGCCTTCTTGAAGAAATGTAGGCTGACACCTTCATTGTCCCCGTCGTCGCGGGCTGTCAGCGGGGTGAAAAGATGGGCGGTATAAGCCTTCGTCCACTGGCCTCCGATGAGGTGTTCGTGCACACCCCATTCGCTCACCTTCCAGCCGTAGGATAGTTCGTAGTCGAGTTGGGCCAGGCGTGCGAGCTGGTGCTTCTTCAACTGGGAATAGACCGCAGTGGTCAGCACTACACAGCCGATGAGGGCGAATGGACGCATACGCTACGAACGTGCTGGCCTTGGTAGAATTGTTCATTTTTGGCTCCTGCTGATGACGAAAGTCCGTCCGATGAACGCGACAAGGCCGTGAAGGAATAGGGCGAGGACCAAGGCGCTGAACCATGCAAGCTTATAAAAGCCCGCTACCGGAATGCTGATCTCATAGATCAGCGGTATGCTATAGAGTGCCAGTACGATGAAATTGAGGCGGAGTATCCGGGGCCGATCTCGGCATCGAGCCGCCCATCGAAGGATGAGCAGAACGACCGCCACGAGAAAACAAAGGATGACGAGCCCGTCCGCGTTCAGCAGTGTTCTGATGTCCATTCCTTGAGGTGTGCGTCCCTGGTGGGGCCCATCAACTTAGTGACCGTTCAGGTCGATGCTGCGGTCATGCAGTGCGAATACCATCCTTTCCCTATGTTCATCGAACATGACCTGTACGTCCGTCGATCCATGCCAGCTTCGAAGATAAGGGCCCGGTGTGCCGCTCGGTCGATCCCGAGGAACGCGATGAATTGAGTGAACACATTGTTCACGACATGACGGGCCTCAAGATCATCGGGACCCAGGGTCAGCTGGTTAAGGCGGTAGGAGTCCGCTACCTGATCCGCAAAGAACTGAGCTATCGTGTTCAACTCTTGTTCGCTGGCTTCGATCTGTGATCGGAGATGTAGGAGCAATAGGTCTTTTGCCTGAGCATGCTCGACAGGTGCGTAGTCCTTCGCCGTCATGAGCGTCCTATCCCAAGGTCCGAACTGTTCCACATGGAACTTTTCGCCATTCCAAGTCCACTCGCTGCCACCAGGGTACTTCTCCCCACGTCAGAGGTGGAATGGACTTTTGATCAGGGCATTGATCACTTCTTGGTCGGAAGCGTGAGCTAGCTGATCATCGATGAGGAGGACGCGCGAAACGCTCCAACTGCAGTCGAGTACCTAGATCTTGGCGCGGTGGATCTTCCTGAAGGGAAAGGTCGATCGCGGGTCCTGCCGCTCCATATCCATTCAAAGCTAGTGATAGACCAACGTCACCCTCTTGTCGACGGTGGCTGCAACGCCGTCATGGTGTCCATCTCGTGCACCACGAGCGGCTACGCATTCATCGGAAACACCACGAAGCGGACTGACCAACCAGAAGGTGCACCAGCTACCCCAAGTCCGGTAGGAGTACGAAACCAGCTCCAAAACGCTGGAACATTCTCCACCAGTTAAGATCGACGCTTTGAGAAGGTCGGTGAGGATGCCCTACTTACTCGGCGTTGAGGATCCAAACGAAATCCTTGAGCACGGCAATGCGTTCAGGCACGCTTGTTCCTGACGGAGGGGTGACCTCAGCTGGCCGCTCAAAGCCATCCACGCTGTCGAGGAAGGCGCTCAAGTAGCTTGCTTTCACCGCGTAGCCCGCCGATTCCGCCAAGGTGGATTTGGCATAGAGGACGCCGATGAGGTAGCCTTGCTCATCGATCAGGGGGCCACCGCTGTTCCCGGGGTTTAGCCCAGCTGAGATCTGATACTTGCTCAGGTCACCAGCGACCCCGCTCTTGGCACTGATAATGCCCTCCGTTACCTTCAGCTCCGAGCCCATCGCCTCGGCAAATGGGTAACCCAGGGCGAACACTCGCTCGGCCTGCTGGATACCGGTGGTGCGCAGGGCAAAAGGGGGAGTGGGGAACGGTTCAGCCAGGGTCTTGATCTTGAGGAGCGCCAGATCGTTCGATGGGTCAGTGGCAACCACCGTCACTTCATGATCCGTCGAGGTGTCCTGGCGCACCGCCCGAACGCGCAGGGTCTTCGCGTCGCTGATGCAATGCGCATTGGTTACCAGATAGCCTGAGGAGGATACGAGGAAACAGGTGCACTGGCCATTGCCTGAGCCCTTGTCTTCCTTGGGTATGGAGGCTCTGTTGATCGGGAACTCCAGACTCTCCTCATGTACCATGACGTTCTTGATCTTGCCAAGTTGTTTCGCCAATTCCAACGAATCGGAGCGCTCGAAGCGCCCAGCGGAGGCATCGACGTAGTACACATTGCCATGCTCAACATTGAGCACGACTTGCGTTGCACGTGAGCCTCCTGGTGTGCTGGCGGTAGGAGGACAAGTCATGAGCGCCGTGATGGCGATATCTCCCTGCGAGTAGACCGTGTATCTCACGATCGAGGCGAGGCTCAGCTCGAAAGCGCGTTGGTTCGGAAACGTGATCGACTTGCTGCAGGCTGATCCAACGAAATTCGCGCCACGGACCAGGCAGATGGTTGCATGTGGCTGATCCGCTCCCACGTTACCGCATACGTTCTGTCCGGTAAGGACGGCAAAGAGGGCCAAGACAAGGGCGATCCGATCTATCATTTTCGTCAGGTGTGGTTCGACTTTTATGGTACTCGTGTTGTTCGTTTCAATGGCTAAGTTGACACGTTCTCCCGGCATTGCCCGCCGGAGCGAAGCCAAGGCGGGTTTCATCCACCACGACCTGTCCCGCGTCAGCGGGATCCGCCCCCTTCGGTGGGTCGGCGGTTCCCGCTAAGGCGGGACTTCGCGGGTTACCGCTCAGCTTGCGCCGCTTCTTCCCGCCTACGCTGCGGGCTTCGGCGGGACAAACCTGCTCCTCCTTCTCGCGGCAGCGCCAGGCGTGGATCGTGGTAGCGATAAGGGTCATGTCCAAGGTCATTCGGGTTGCATGTTCTCCACATCATCCAGATCGCGGTGGCGGCCTGTGGCCTTCTTGTTGGTCACCAGATCGTGGTACCCGATGAAGTTCATGGCCAGCCCATCGAAGGTCACCTCCTTGCGGTTGGCGTAGCAGGCATCGAAGGTGACGCCATCGATGGCGGTGAGCAGGTCGATGCGCAAGGGGGGCTGGCCGAATTGGATGACGTTGCCCTCCTTGGTGAGGTCGGCCACCGTGAGGTTGAATGAACCGAAGCCGAAATCGGTGATGGCCCGTAGCACGCGCTCCGCATTGGCCTCAGTGGGGTTGAGCCAGATATCCAGGTCGCCCGTATAGCGTGGGTAGCCATGAACACCTACAGCATAGCCGCCGACGATCATGTACTCGGCCTCATGCCTTTTGAGCAACGCGACAAACTCGTTGAAGTCTTTGCTCAGCATGTGTGGGTCCCATGAACTGTTGACGCAGGAACTCGATGGCGGCCAAACGCGCCTCGGGGGACTGGGTGGCCCAATAGGCGCGGTCCTTCGGCTGGCCCTTCAGCGTGGTAATGCGCACGGTGCGTTCCATGCCTTAAAGATACGGCGAAGACCTGTGCCCGTTGAGAGGTGATCAGTTCTGATCCAGCTTCTTCACCATGGTCAGAATGGTGGCCAAAGCAACGGTCTCCCCGGTCTCATCAACCACATCAACGAGCCACTTCACAATGCCTCTGGCCACATCCGCCCCCTTCGGTGAATCCTCCGTCTTCGGCCGCTTCTCCCGGTCCAGCTTCTCGCGGCAGGTGAACTTCACCTGCCCCTCACTTCGCTCGGGGTGACAGGTGCTGCCGGGGTACACGGGCTTCAGGAAACGGCACTCCTCGATGCCGTAGTTGAGCAGCATCCTTTGAGCAGCAGAAGCTCCATACTTACTTGCCCCATGCATCTGCTGATGCGGTATCATGGATCTCGAGGTTGGTGAAGTTCACGGTTTCGATCTTGGGTATAGGTGGCATTGGATAGTGCAGCCCAAAACGTCCAGATCGCGTTGCAGCACCGATGGCCATCAAGATGAGCTGGTTGATGCTGTCGTTGTTGGAATGCACCACCCCGAAGTCCGGCCAGGTCGTGCTGTGCTCGTAGATCCTTCCCAAGCTGTCCAATTCCAACCAGAATGTGCCGCCATCGATCGGTGCGTAGTTGTCATCCATCCATCCAGTTACCACGTGCCTGCCTTCACAATAGGTGAACTCGATCCGGCCGATCATGGTGTCGCGCTCCGTGTGCTTCTGCAATGACGTGAGCGTATCGGGCCTACATATGCTCTGATGCTCACCCAGCCATGTGAAGCGCACGTTGGCAGGCTCCTGCTGGCCACATCCGATCAGGGCTAGATACCCTGTGAATAGTATGAGGGCTGTTAGCTTCAATTCTGGTCGAGCTTCTTCACCATGGTTAGGATGGTAGCCAACGCAACTGTCTCCCCGGTTTCATCAACCACGTCGACGAGCCACTTCACGATACCTCTTGCCACATCAGCTCCTTTGGGCGAATCAGCTGTCTTCGGACGCTTCTCTTGATCGAGCTTCTCCCTACACGTGAACTTGACCTGGATCGTTGAACCTGGATAGACGGGCTTCAGGAAGCGGCACTCCTCGATGCCGTAGTTGAGCAGCACGGGGCCCTTGGGCGGGTCCACGAAGAGGCCGGCCGCCCGCGAAAGGATGAAGTAGCCGTGCGCCACGCGGCCGGTGAAGGGGGTGCCATCGAGGCTGTTGGCGTCCATGTGCGCGTAGAAGCGGTCGCCGCTGAGCGCGGCGAATTCCTCCACGTTCTGCAGCGTCACCAAGTGCTTCTCGCTGATCAGCGTGTCGCCGATGTTCAGCTCCTCGAAGTGCAGGCGGAAGGGGTGCTGTTCGGTGATGTGGTACGTGGCGCCCTGCTGGTACTGCTGGGTGAGCGCGGTGATGCTGGTGGGGCTGCCCTGGATGGCGGTGCGCTGCAGGTAGTGGAGCACGCCGCGCTTGCCGCCCATCTCCTCGCCGCCGCCCGCGCGGCCGGGGCCGCCGT
>JAEUTC010000136.1 GCA_016787985.1 Flavobacteriales bacterium
AAAGCACGTCATGGCCAACCACAAGTCCGCTCTCAAGCGCGTCCGTCAGACCGAGACCCGCAACGAACGCAACCGTTACCAAAGCAAGACCACGCGTAACGCCGTGCGTAAGCTGCGCACCCTTTCGGACAAGAAAGAAGCCGAGAAGCTTCTTCCGGAGGTGAACTCGATGCTGGACAAACTGGCCAAGAAGAACCTGATCCACAAGAACAAGGCGGCCAACCTGAAATCTTCGGTGAAGCGCCACGTGAACACGCTGAAATAAGCGGGCGCGCGCCACACCTTACCTTGGGCAGGTCCTCATCACGAGGGCCTGTTCCTGTTTCAAGGCCTCCATGAAGCCCGCGCCGACCAACAAGCTCAGCATTCCGGAGTGGTCCAAGGATGACCGCCCCCGTGAGCGGCTATTGGCCCGTGGAGCCAAGGCGCTGAGCGATGCGGAACTGGTCGCCATCCTCATCCGCAGCGGAACACCCACGGATAGCGCCTTGGACCTTGCGCGTATCATCCTGAACAAGGCGGACAACGACCTGCACAAACTCGCCGGACTGAGCGTCAATGAGCTGATGCGGATCCATGGGGTGGGCGAGGCCAAGGCCATGAGCATCGTGGCGGCGCTGGAACTGGGCCAACGGCGCCGCGACCTCACGGTGAGCCAGCGCCCCTTGATCTCGGACAGTCGGGCGGCCTTCGAGCTGCTTCAACCGGTACTGGGCGATCTGCCCTACGAGGAATTCTGGTTGCTGCTCTTGGATCGCGGTAATCGCTTGATGAACAGGTGCAAGGTGAGCCAGGGTGGCATGCATGGCACGGTGGCCGACCCCAAGCTCATCTTCCGCGAAGCCTTGGATCAGCGCGCCAGCTCCGTGATCCTGTGCCACAACCACCCGAGCGGTCAGCTGCGTCCCAGTGCGGAGGATATCCAGTTGACACGAAAACTCGTGGAAGGCGGGCGGTTCCTTGACATCGCCGTACAGGATCACCTCATCGTGACCAACTCGGGCTATTACAGCTTCGCCGACAATGGCCAGCTGCACTGATAGATGGCCAAGCCGTTGCGGATACTGACGGTGGTGGGGGCACGCCCGCAGTTCATCAAGGCCGCAGCGATGGGTCGTGCCCTCGATGGCCCGTTCGCGGGGCGCATCACGGAGACCCTTCTGCACACAGGACAGCATTTCGATGCGGACATGAGCGATGTCTTCTTCGAAGAGCTGGGAATGCGACCGCCTGCCGTCTTCCTTTCCACTGACCCAGTGCGGGCCTCGCACATGGGCCGCATGATGGCGGGGATCGAACGCACCATCGGCCAGGATAGACCGGACCTTGTGCTCGTGTACGGCGATACGAACAGCACGCTAGCCGGGGCCATGGCCGCGACGCGCATGGGCGTCCCAGTGGCACATGTGGAAGCCGGGCTCCG
This sequence comes from Flavobacteriales bacterium, assembly GCA_016787985.1. GTDB lineage: Bacteria > Bacteroidota > Bacteroidia > Flavobacteriales_F > PHOS-HE28 > PHOS-HE28. Next base: position 1,424 of record JAEUTC010000136.1, read on the forward strand.
GTCCTTCGATAACGCGATGCCCGAGGAGGAGAACCGCGTATTGGCCGACCATGCGAGTACGTGGCTCTTTTGCCCCACCGTTACCGCCGTGGATAATCTAGAACGGGAGGGGATGAGCGATGACCCGGTGCGATCGGCCACGCGGAGGCATCCACGCATCGCGCTTGTCGGTGATGTGATGTTCGACAACACGCTGCACTATGCTGCGGTTGCACGTGGGCGTGGGGTCCATAAGGCATTGGGGCTCGAAGACCGTGCTTACGTGGTGGCTACGGTGCACCGGGCCTCCACTGCGGACGACGCGGACAAGTTGGGTGCGGTGTTCGCGGCGTTCAGTGCCGTGCATGCCGCTACGGGATTGGAGGTGGTCGTGCCCATGCATCCACGCACAGCGAGAACGCTATCCGTATTGAAAAGTGATCCGTGGCGCGGAGTGCGCATCATTCCCCCGCTGGGTTACCTCGATCTGCTCGCCTTGGTGGACGCTTCACAAGCCGTGTTTACCGATAGTGGTGGCTTGCAGAAGGAGGCCTGTTTCCTGGGTAAACCGTGCGTCATCCTCCGCGACAATACCGAATGGCTGGAGCTGCTAGGAAAAGGAGGCTCGTTGTTGGCGGGCACGGACACGGAGCGTATCGTAACGGCTGCATTGGAAGTGCTGCGTGCGGACAAGGCACCGATCCCCGATGCGTTCGGCGATGGGCATGCAGCGGAACACATCTGTGAAGTCCTATTGAAGTCCGCATGATACGCTCGGCACTGGCCTACACCCGATCCATGGCTTCGGCACTCGCCGAGCCGGCCGCCCGCGCCTTGGTGATGGCCCACTTGAAGCCGATGCGCGAAGTGGAGGTGGACCAGCGCGCCGCGCTGCGCGAGGCGGTGGGGTATCTACTCCGCGCCCAGCGACATGGCACGGACAAGGGTATGGGCAGTTACCACCTCACCAATGGCTGGGGCGCCTCCTATCCGGAGACCACCGGCTACGCGATACCGACATTGATCGCGGCGGCTGGAGTGCTGAAGTGGGAGGAAGCGGTCAAGGCTGCTGTGGAGGCAGCGGAGTGGTTGATCACGATCCAGCATGCCGACGGCGGATGGCAGGGAGGCCGCGTAGGTGAAGGGCGTCCGAGCATCGTGTTCAATACGGCCCAAGTGGTGCGTGGGATGTTGGCGGTGCACGAATACACCGGACGTGCGGAGTTCCTGGACGCTGCGCTGCGTGCGGGTCGTTGGATCGTTTCGGTGCAGGACAAGGATGGTGCTTGGCGTGGGTCGAATTTCATGGGTGCCGCACGGGTATATGATACCTATGTGGATGCCCCGTTGCTCCGGTTGCATGCCTTCACGGGCGAGGCCGTGCTTTACCAGGCGGCGATGCGCAACCTCGCGTGGGTGTTGCAGCAGCAGCGCACCAACGGCTGGTTCTCGAATGCGGACAACACCATCCGCCATAACGACAGGCCGATCACCCATACCATCGCCTACACGCTAGACGGGCTGCTGGAGTGCTCGCGCATCACCGGCGATGATCGTTACGCCGAGGCCGCTATACCCGCGGCCGCTGCCTTGGTCGACGGCTACTTGGCTACGGGCCGCATCCATGGCCGGTATGATGCGCAGTGGCGCGGGAGTGAGTATCCGATCACGACCGGATGCGCTCAGCTGGCCATCGTGTGGACCCATGTCGCCGCGTTGACCGGGGAAGGTCGATATCGGGAAGCGGCGTCCCGCATGATCCGCTTCCTTGGTGCCATACAACAGCGCAGTGCGGCAGGCCCTGCCGCCAGCCGAGGGGCGCTCACCGGCTCGTTCCCATTGTGGGGCCGGTACGAGAAGTTCGCATTCCCGAATTGGGGCACGAAATACTTCGCCGACGCGTTGCTTTGTGCCGAAGGCCACCCACCGGCTTTCTAGCGCCGTGCACGCATACGATCCGATCCACCTCTTTGAACGCGCCGCGCAACGCTGGTCCGATCGACCTGCCTTGCGGGTGGAGGGCAGATCGATCACCTACGGGGAACTCGATGCCTGGAGCAATGCCATCGCCGAGCGGCTCGTAGCCCGATGCCCGGATGCACAGCGCGTGGCATTCGCGGCGGAAAAGCGTGCCAGTAGTTATGCTAGCGTGCTCGGGATCCTGAAGGCCGGCATGGCCTATGTGCCACTACCTCCCGACGGCCCGCGCGTGCGTTGGCGGAGCATGGTGGACCTGGCCGGGGTGAAGTTCACCGTTGGGGCAGTCGACCTTCCAGGGCTGGAGGCCATTGATGCGGCTGAAGGAGCAGCGTCGCGATCGACCCGCAACGCTTCGGGGCAGGAAGCGTATGTGCTCTTTACGAGTGGCAGTACCGGCGGGCCTAAAGGGGTGAGCGTGAGCCGGGCGAACGTAGCTGCCTACTTGGAGCATCAGTTGAACGCACATGCCTTCACCGAGCAGGATCGCTTTTCGCAATTCTTCGCACTCACCTTCGATCTCAGCGTGCATGACCTGTTCATCTGCTGGTCGGTGGGGGGGTGCTTGTGCGTACCCTCGGCGAACGACCTGATGCGGGCAGCCACCTTCGTTCGTGAGGAGGGCATCACGGTGTGGTTCTCGGTGCCTTCGCTCGTTCTGTTGCTGCAGCGCATGCGCGCACTGCCTGCGAATGCGCTGCACACCGTGCGGTTGGCTTTCTTCTGTGGTGAACCGCTCACGTGGCCGATCGCTCGGGCCTATGCCGCTGCTGCCCCGGAGGCGGAACTGTTCAACCTATATGGTCCTACCGAAGCGACGATCGCGATCACCTCCTACCGGATCGCGAGGGTGGCACTCCAGCAGGAGGGTGTCGTTCCGATCGGTGTGCCGTTCAAGGATGCTCGGGTGCGCGTGGTCGATGATGAACTTCAGTTGAGCGGTCCCCAGCTGGCAGCTGGATATGTGGGCAATGCGGACGCCACGGATCGCGCATTCCTCGTCGATCCTGCGACCGGTGAACGTTGGTACCGGACCGGTGATCATGTGCGTTACGATGCCGAGGAGAACCTGCACTTCGTGAGCCGGCTGGATGACCAGGTGAAGATCATGGGCCACCGCGTGGAACCCGCCGAGGTGGACGCCGCGCTTGCCAGCCTGGTGCCGAACGGGCATGCCCTGACCCTCGCGAAGCGGACCGGCGATAGCGTACGCCTCTACACTTTCATCGACACGGTGGCCGATCACTCAGCGCTGATGCACGAACTTCGCAGGACCTTGCCCGCGTACATGCTTCCAGAGCGGATCATCACAGTGGAGGTGATGCCCATGACCGCCCACGGGAAATTGGACCGCAAGGCCTTGCTGGCATTGATCGAACATGGATAGAACGGAACTCCTGAAGCGGTTGCGCGAGCGTTTGTTGGCACGCGCTGAACGGCTCGGTCTGCGGGCCGATGAATTGCACGGCTCGCTCGACCTCGTGCGCAGTGGCCTGCTCGATTCACTGGGCTTCGTGGACCTGATCACCGAGTTGGAGCAGGAGCTGGGTAGCGAGGTGGATCTGGCCGCAGCCTTTGACAAACCAGGTGCCACTACCATCGATGGGGTCATCGATATCTTCCTCAAGCCATGAGTGAGGTCGCCATCATCGCCATCACGGATCCCGCTGATCAGCGGCTGGAACAGTTGATCCCTCTATTCGAGGACCTGCATGAGGTGATGCACGCACATGGCATGATGCAACGGTTGACGCCCGGTGGCGCGCAGCTCTGGTTGAACGGCATCAAGGCCGGGCTCGAGCGCTTCAACCGGATGGTGCTCGCGGTGGAAGGCGATACGGTCGTAGGGTTCACTTGTGGGTCGATCAAATTGGCCCCTGAGTACCTCGGTGGTGCACGCGTGGGACACTGGACACATTTGTATGTGGCGGCCACGCATCGCCGCGGTGGTGTATCGCGGGCCATGTCGGATCTACTGCATGTGTGGTTCCGAGAAAAGGGTGTCACCAGCATCGAGACACAGGTGGTACGGGATCATCCCAGTTCGGTGCCTTTCGCTGAGTCCTATGGCTACGCAGTGGAATGGATAAACCTGCGGCTGCTGCTTTGAGCACCACGAACCCCTTGCGCGATCGGCCTGAACGGATCGGGGTGAAGCCGGGAGATAACGTGTTGCTTACCGCGGACATCACGCGTATCGCTTGGGTACATCGGCGCGCTGGAGCAGCCCGCATTCCCGCGTTGTTATTGGATGCGTTCCTGGACCACTTGGGACCGCAAGGCACGCTGGTGGTGCCCACCTTCAACCATGATCTTCAACATGGCGAGCCGTTCGACGCCGAAAGGAGCGTCCCGATCACCGGTGCATTGGCCGCTGCGGCCCTGCAGCACCCGGCGTTCGTGAGAACAGCGCACCCCCTGCATTCCTTTGCGGTCGCTGGTCATGGTCAGCACCGTTTTCAGGCGTTGGATGACGCAAGCAGTTTCTCACGGTCGTCACCCTTCGCGCTTTTTCGGAGTGATGGCTTCAAGGTCATCGGCATCGACATGGACCTCGACCATGCGTTCTCCTATTTCCACCATGTGGAGGAACTCGAGCAGGTGCCGTACAGAAGGTGGAAGGACTACACCATCCGGTATCATCAAAGTGGCTCGGAGACAGTACGTGCGTTCAGGCTCTACGCGAAACGATGGGGTTACGCGAACAGGCTCCGCGATCTGGGACCATTGTTGGTCGAGGCGGGTGCGTACGAACGCATGACCATCGATGGAAGCCGGGTGATCACCGTGGATGTCGCGAAGTCGCACGGCGTGATCGAACGGGACATCCGGCAGAATGGAGCGCGCAGCATCGTCCACTTCACCTGGCGCAATTGGGTGCGCGATGCACTGAATACCATCCGTCCGCAGCGCTTGTCGCGTTCGGCTACACGACTTCAGGATGCCGCTGCTCGTCCACATTGAACGGCCTTCTCCGCGGGTGCGGTACGTGGTCCAGCACGTTCTGGAGCGCATGCTGGGTCTTGATGTGCAGTACATCCAGGATGCGGAAGAGTTCCGCCAGACGACTGGGCCAAGATTGAGTTACAGCACCGACCGTTTTGCCAATGCCTTCCATATCCCGTGCAGCGGAGCGTGCGATGCGCTTCCCCCAGGTGATCCGGAGGTCACTGCGAAAGATGGCCGTCCAGCGATGTTCCTGGTACAAGGCGAAGAGGACCTGTTCGCCGGGATCTTCTACTTGCTGAGCCTGACGGATGAGTTGCGTGGTGTGGAACGCGATGAGCATGGCCGTATCCCTTCATCCGCCATGTTCAGTGTGCGAAAGGGCTTCGCTGATCGACCATGGGTGGATGAACGTGTGATGGAGCTGGGGCGCTTGCTCGAAGCCACATGGCCAGGTGAAGTTGAATGCGCGGTCCGCTACCACAACACCGTGACGGTGGATATGGACAACATCCTTCGTTATGCTGGGCGTCCGCTTGCACGTGCCATTGGCGCAGGGTTGAAAGATCTGCTTCGTGGTGAATGGACAGCCGTGGCGGAGCGATGGCGCGTGCGTCGTCGAACTAGGCGCGATCCATTCGAGCGTGCGGTGGATGTGGTGTCCGACCAACATGACAAGTTCAACCGCGTGATCTTCTTCTTCCTGATGCGGGGGGGCACCCGTCATGATCATGCGGCCGACCACACTCACCCAACCACGCGCGACTTGATCCAACGGGCAGCGACCGTTGGGGAGGTCGGCATCCACCCCTCGTACGGCTCACGGGATGATCACGACATGATGGAAGAGCAGCGCGTTGCCCTGCAGCGCATCGTGGGTCGTCCTGTGGTGAGCACAAGGCAACATTTCCTCCGGTGGGAGCTGCCAAGGACCTTGGGCGCGATCGAACGGATGCCCGGATATCATCACGATCACACACTGGGGTTCACGGACCGTGCCGGCTTCCGTGTGGGCACGTGCACACCGTTCCCTTGGTACGATCTGGGACGGGAGAAGGAGACCAGGTTGATGCTGCATCCTTTCGCTGTAATGGACAGCGCATTGATCGAGAAGCAGGGCATGGGAGCCGATGCGGTGGAACGCACCATGCATGTGATGAGCGACCTCGTGCGCGCCGTGAACGGTCAGTTCGTCAGCGTCTGGCACGATCGCTATTTGAGCGGTCACCGTGAATTCGCGCCATGGCCAAAGGTCTTCGAGCGTGTGATGAACCATGCACGACCATGATCAGGCATTTGGAACAGAACGAGATCGACAAGGCCGCGTGGGATGCCATGCTGCTGCGGTGTCCTGATCGTGTCTGGTATGCGCAGAGCTGGGTGCTGGACCTGTGCTGTCCGGCATGGGAGGCCCTCGTGGACGATGATGGCACCATCATGCCGCTCATCTGGCGTCGCAAATTCGGCATCGACTACCTCTATCAGCCGTATGGGGTGCAGTACCAGGGCGTCTTCAGTCCGGGGCGCACGCCACGGACCGATGAGGCCTTCTTCGATGCTGTGCCCAAGCGGTTCCGTTATTGGGACATCCATCTGAACGCGGCCATGCAGGTGCGGGCCGAGCGCGGCGATCGCATTTCCACCAACACCACCCAGGACATGTTGCTCGACAAGGATGCGAGCACGTTGCGCGCTGGGTATAGCAAGGGGCATGTACGGAACCTTCGGAAGGCGGGTGATGATCCGCCGGTGGTGCATCGGGATGTGACGGTACGTGATTTCGTCGAGCTGTTCGAGCGCACCACGGGTCGGCGTTTCGGCAACATCCCGGAAGGAGGCCTGCTTTTGATGGAGCGTATGTTATCGGGTGCCCTCGAACGCGGACAATGCACGATCCTCGGTATCCGGGAGCAGGGGGAACTGCATGCGGCAGCGTGCTTCATGGAATGGGAGGGTCGATCCATCTTCCTGAAATCAGCCAACGACGAGGTCGGTACTGCCCGGAAGGCGATGTTCCATATCACCGACCAGTACATCACTGAACACGCGGGTTCCGGGCTGTTGTTGGACTTCGCGGGGTCGAACACGCCTTCCGTCGCGCGCTTCAATGAAGGGTTCGGTGCGCGCAGCTCGGTATATTTACACCTGATCCGGAACCGACTTCCGGCACCGTTCAAGTGGCTCAAGCGATAAGGCGAACATGGTGATGGAACTGGCGAAACAGCGAAGCGTGGTGAACCACTTCATCGCTGAACTGCGTGATGTGAACGTGCAGAAGGACCCGATGCGCTTCCGCCGCAACCTCGAACGCGTGGGCGAGGTGATGGCGTTGGAGCTGAGCCGCACCCTGGAATACAACGAGACCGAAGTGACCACACCGCTGGGTGTGGCACGTACGGAGCTCATGGCGGAACAACCGGTACTGGCCACCATCCTGCGTGCAGGTTTGCCGCTGCACCAGGGGTTCATGAACTACTTCGACCGCGCCGACAGTGCCTTCGTGAGCGCCTACCGCAAGCACCGCAAGGGCGAGGATGCGTTCGACATCGAAGTGGAGTACTTGAGCAGTCCTTCGCTGGAGGATCGTGTGGTGGTGCTGTGCGACCCCATGCTGGCCACGGGCCGCAGCATGGTGCTGGTGTACAAAGCGCTGTTGAGGTTGGGCAAGCCGAAAGCGCTGCATGTGGCGTCCATCATCGCCAGTGCGGAGGGCCTGGAGTACGCCAAACTGCACCTGCCCGCAGGCACTCGCTTCTGGATCGGTGCGGTGGATGATGAAATGACGGCACAAGCCTACATCGTGCCGGGCCTCGGCGATGCCGGTGACCTTGCATACGGGGCCAAGATGTAGTCCATGCAGGAGATCCTCGGTGCCATCACGGTCGTTGCTACGGCCATGGTGAAGTTCCTTTTCGCCGGCCTCGTTTCCTACGGCATGGGCCATGGGTTCGTGCGCACGCTCATCTACACGGCCATCGGTGGTTCGGCCGGCATGCTCACCTTCTATTTCTCGGGCAAGGCGTTGCTGGAGGTCTTCCGGAAGCGTTACGTCAAGCGATCCCAGGAGCGCACGGCGAAGGGTCTTCCGCCCAAGCGGATCTTCACGCGTACCAACCGGTTCATCGTCCGGGTGAAGCAACGCTACGGCATCATCGGGCTCGCCTCCTTCGCCCCACCCACCTTGTCCATACCCATCACGGCGGTGCTCGCCGCGAAGTACTTCAAACACGATAGGCGCACACTGCCATCCCTGATCATCTCCGTATTGATCTGGTCAGTGGTGCTGAGCACCGCATGGAGTTTCATCCGATGAGCCGCTACGCGCATCTCTTCTTCGACTTGGACCACACGCTGTGGGACTTCGAGACGAATTCACGCGAGACCTTGCGCGAGCTGCATCGTGTGGAGAAGCTGGCCGACCGGGGCATCGCGGATGCGGCCGAGTTCATCGATGCCTACGAGGAGGTGAACCACGGGCTCTGGCGCCGGTACGAGAGCGGGCATATCGATCGGCATGTATTGCGTGTATTGCGTTTCCGGAACACCTTGTTGCGTTTCGGATTGAAGGACGACAAGCTCGCCGACCGCATGGGTCACGACTACCTTGCGCTAACGCCCAAACGCACGGCCCTGATGCCCGGAGCGCGCGAGTTGCTCACCGATCTGGGCGAGCGGTACAGCATCCACATCATCACCAACGGCTTCCACGAGGTGCAGTTGGAGAAGATCAAGCATAGCGGATTGCACGAGCACTTCGATCTGGTGCTCTCCAGCGAAATGGCCGGTGCCAAGAAGCCTGATCCGCGCATCTTCAGCACCGCGTTGGCGCGCACGAAGAGCACAGTGGAGCAAAGCTTGATGATCGGTGATAGCGCAGCGGCCGACATCGAAGGCGCACGCAACGCCGGATGGGATCAAGCGCACTTCGCACCCAACGGCGGCGGCGATCCGCAAGCCACCTACGTCCTAACCCGGCTGGACGACCTCCGCGCCATTCTGCTCTGAGGGCACCGAAACATCGGGGTAGAACACGTACTCCATCAACTGGCGGGTACCGTTGATGTGGCTGTGGCGGAGGAAGCGCACCATGGAACTGCTCACCACGGCGCCGCGGTATTCGATCTCGCCCTTTTCCGGTCTGGTGATGAAGACGAGGCTATCGCCGAGCACCTGCACGGGTACGTTGTGCAGCCCCAAAGCCGGGTTGCCGCGCGTCTCCCGCACGAGGTACGAGGGGAGGTCCTTCTCCACATCCTTGGTGCCGTTCACCGAGACCACGCGTCCTTCGGGGAAGAAGCGGATCAAATAGATCAGGTCGCCGATCCGGTTGCGGTAATAACCATCGAAGCGCAGACCAGTGCCTTCCAACGGTGCTTTCTTCACTTGGGCCGTCGAGGCATTCGCACCATCGGTTCCGCCGTCGAACAGGGCCTTGCCCACCAGCGCGATGGCGAGAAGAGCGATGATGGCGATGAGGATGGTCTTGATCGTGTTGTTCATCGGTCAATGCTTGAAACGCGCGATCACGGTGGAAGATCCGCTGACCACCTCACCGAGCGCGACGTCGATGGTGGCATCCAGTGGTAGGAAAAGATCCACGCGTGAACCGAACTTGATGAAGCCGAACTCGGCACCTTGCTGGGCCGGCATGCCTTCGCGGGCGTAGGTGCAGATGCGTCGCGCCAGCGCACCTGCGATCTGGCGGAACAGCACCTCGCCATACTTCGGATGCTTGTTCACCACCGTACTGCGTTCATTCTCCGTACTGCTCTTCGGGTGCCAGGCCACAAGGTACTTGCCGGGGTGGTATTTGTAATAAGTAGTGGTGCCACCGATGGGGTGGAAGTTGATGTGCACGTTCAGCGGGCTCATGAAGATGGAGACCTGCCGGCGTTTGTCCTTGAAGTATTCCGGCTCGTAGACCTCCTCGATCACGACCACCTTGCCGTCGCAGGGGGAGATGATGGCGCTGTCATCGTTGGGAAGCGGACGCTGAGGTACGCGGAAGAACCAGACGACGATGGCGAGCACGATCACGAGCGCTGCTCCGATGAGGATGCTGAGGAATGTGGGTAGCACCGGCCACTTCAACAGGGCGAAGAGGCCGAAGCAGACCACGGCGGAGACGAGCAGTAGGGTGGGGGTTCCTTCGCGGTGCAGGCGCATCGGCGGTGGGGTGGTGCGGCCAAAGATAGACGGCTGTTCTTGCCCCTAACGGATCAAGTGCAGGTAGAGC
>JAEUTC010000234.1 GCA_016787985.1 Flavobacteriales bacterium
GTCATCCGTGTAGATGATGCGATCCGCATGCACAAGGTTGCCTGAAACCCCAACGGCTCGGCATTTCCAAAGGTACGGCACCTTGGATCCAGCGTCGATCTTGGGTTACCTTCGCGCCTCCGTTCCGGAGAACCCGGTTCCGCAAGCCCCTCCGGCCCCTCGACCACCTGCCAAGACCCCATGGACCACATCCGCAACTTCTGCATCATTGCCCACATCGACCACGGCAAAAGCACCCTGGCGGACAGGCTGTTGCAGATGACCGGCACCATCGCCGACCGCGACATGCAGAACCAGGCCCTGGATGACATGGACCTGGAACGCGAGCGCGGCATCACCATCAAGAGCAAGGCCATCCAGATGGACTATGCCCTCAATGGCAAAAAGTACCTGCTGAACCTGATCGACACCCCGGGCCACGTGGACTTCAGCTACGAGGTGAGCCGCTCCATCGCCGCTTGCGAGGGCGCCCTGCTCATCGTGGACGCCACCCAGGGCATCCAGGCGCAGACCATCAGCAACCTCTACCTCGCCCTGGAGCACGACCTGGAGATCATCCCCATCCTCAACAAGATGGACCTTCCCTCGGCCAACCCCGAAGAAGTGAAGGACCAGATCGTGGACCTGCTAGGCTGCAAGCGTGAGGAGATCATGGCGGCCAGCGGCAAGACCGGCCTGGGCGTGGACAAGGTGCTGGAAGAGATCGTCCACCGCATCCCAGCACCGAAAGGCGACCCGGCGGCCCCTTTGCAAGCGCTCATCTTCGACAGCGTCTTCAACAGCTTCCGCGGCATCATCGCCTACTTCCGCATCCTCAACGGCAGCATCAAGAAGGGCGACCGGGTGAAGTTCTTCAACACCGGCGTGTCCTACAACGCGGACGAGATCGGCGTGCTGAAGATGGACCTCAAGCCACAGGACCGGCTCAGCGCGGGCGATGTGGGATACATCATCAGTGGAATCAAGACCGCCAGCGAGGTGAAGGTGGGCGACACCATCACCCAGGTGGACCGCCCCTGTGCCGAGGCCATCAAAGGCTTCGAGGACGTGAAGCCCATGGTGTGGGCGGGCATCTTCCCGGTGGACACCGACGAGTACGAGGAGCTGCGCGACGCCATGGAGAAGCTCAAGCTCAACGACGCCAGCCTCACCTGGACCCCCGAGGCCAGCGCCGCGCTGGGCTTCGGCTTCCGCTGCGGCTTCCTGGGCCTGTTGCACATGGAGATCATCCAGGAGCGCCTGGAGCGCGAGTTCAATATGACGGTGATCACCACCGTGCCCAACGTAGGCTACCAGGTGACCACCACCAAGGGCGAGAAGATCGACGTACACAACCCCAGCGAACTGCCCGAGGTGGTCCACATTGACAGCATCGAAGAGCCCTACATCAAGGCCCAGATCATCACCAAGGCCGAATATATCGGCTCCATCATGACGCTGTGCATCGAGAAGCGCGGCATCCTCATCGGGCAGAACTACCTCACCACCGACCGCGTGGAGCTCACCTTCGAGCTGCCCTTGGGCGAAGTGGTGTTCGACTTCTTCGACAAGCTCAAGAGCATCAGCCGCGGCTACGCCAGCTTCGATTACCACCCCGTGGGCAGCAAGGAGAGCGACCTCATCAAGCTGGACATCCTGCTCAACGGCGAGAAGGTGGACGCCCTCAGCGCGCTCATCCACCGCGACCATGCGCACGAGCTGGGCAAGAAGATGTGCAGCAAGCTGAAGGAGCTGTTGCCCCGCCAGCAGTTCGACATCCCCATCCAGGCCGCCATCGGCGCCAAGATCGTGGCCCGCGAAACGGTGAAGGCCCTGCGCAAGGACGTGACCGCCAAGTGCTACGGTGGTGACATCAGCCGCAAGCGCAAGTTGTTGGAGAAGCAGAAGGAGGGCAAAAAGCGCATGCGCCAGGTGGGCAGCGTGGAGATCCCCCAGCAGGCCTTCCTGGCGGTGTTGAAACTGGATTGAGGGCGATCACGGTAGTTGTTCATTGCGGGTATTGGTCGGCACCGTGCCACCAATGCCATAAAGGATCAGGTCCCGGTCGTTGCCTGCACCACTGTACTTCACCGAGCCGTCACAATTCAGGTCCTCCTGCAAGTAACCGGCCACCACGTTGGTTGGGATCACACCTCCGATCCGGGTCAGAACCCGATCCCGATCGTTATCCGTTCCTGCGTAGCGCAACAGGCCATCGCGCCATGCGTTGCCGGCCCATAAGCGCATCGTCCCGTTCGAGATCACAGCGGCCTCCGTTCCATACAAAGCCGTTGCGGGATCACTGAAGTCCACCGTTAAGGTGCCGGTTTGAGGCGTTATCGGCGCTGCTGTCATCGCACCAAGGTGGTTGCGATGACGAACAGCCACATGATAAGCAGTGGGGTTGGATGGGAAGTGAAGGACGGGTGACCCGTCTGCAGCCACCACATCGCCATCGCGTTGCACAAGTCCCGCTCTGGTCGCCAGGATGGTGTTGGGGTCCGCTGCTGAACGCAGTTCCACCAACACCCAGTCAACGATGGCGTTGGAACCGTTGACGTCGAGGATCGGGTTCTCCAGGGTTTCGCCCCAGGATCCCGCGCGTTCGAATCCGAGCGCGCTGAAAGGCTCCATGGTGGGGATGAGCGCCCGCGTGCGCAAACTATCGTGCATGAGGCCAAGGCCGCCAACGAATGGTCCATCGAGCAGTGCACGTACCTGCACGTTCATACCTGTCATCGGCAGAGAGAGGTCTGCTGTGATCGGCAGGTGATCGCTGGACAGTGAGGTGTCATCCTCCTCCAGGCCCGAAGCGAGCAAGGTCGTCGCGCTCATCGACTCCGTGCGAAGTGCGAAGGATCCCACGAGCTCCGCCACGGCATCGGTGTAGTACAGATGATCGAGCATGCCGGAGGGGTAGGCGCTGTTGTTGTTCCGCCAGGTGTAGGCCATGCGGGCCTGGTTCTGGCGGCATGGCGCACGATCCAGCCCGCTGCCATCCCAGTCCATAGGTCCGTCCGGCCCGTAGGTCGCATTGTCCTGGATGTCCCCCGTCGCCAGCGTGAGCAGTTGCTGGGCCCAGCCCACCGTATTCAGGTCGCCGGCGTAGACCATGGGCGTACCACTGGGCAGGTCGATCAAGCCTCCGGGAACTCGCGCATCCTGTACGAATTGCACGTATGCGTCGAGCTGCGCCTGGCGGGTGGCATCTGCGGTGCAGCAGTTCAGATGGGCGGCGGTGAAAAGGAGGTCGGTAGCGTAGGTCGCTGGCAGGTCGATGAGCGCGGCGAACTGTCGGTTGAGCTGTGCCCAGGTGGTGATGATCGGCCAGCGCGAGGCGATCACCATGTCGAAATCGTCCTTGACCACCTGCCATCCGCTACCACCGATCGGGATCCAGGTGTCCAGCCTGCTCTTCACCTGTGCCGGAGTGCTTGTCACACATTCGCTGAAGCCGAGGATGTCCGGGTCCAGTGCCGAAAGGATGCGCTGGTAAGGCCCTTGGAGCGCGGGGGCCGTGATGCCGTCGCCAAGGACGTTCCACGCGGTGAGCCGCACCGCTTCCGGATCCACTCGGGTGAGCGGGATGGGGGTGGTGGTCGCTTGGAACGCATCATCGAAAGTGTAGGATAGGACGCTGCCTGCATCAGGCATGGCATCTCCGCCATCCGTTTCTCGGAAGAGCACCTTGATGGTGGAAGAGGTGAAGAGCAGGTTCGTTCCGTCCGGCCGCGCGTTCCGAGCAATGGCGATCTCGAAGACGGTGCTGGTGACCGTTGGAAGTGGAACGAGGTCCAGGGTGCTCCACGATACGTTGGATGAAGCGCCGAAGTACTCGGTGACGGTGCGCGTGTCGAAACGGATCTGTAGCTCTGCTCCATAACCGCTTTGCACCGCAAGCCCTGTCGCAGCGTTGTTGTCCCCATCGATGTAAAGCCTGATACCGTGGGGTGTGAGGTCGTCCAACAGATCGGTCTCCGCACCAAGTCGCAGCTTGATGAAGAGGAGGTCTTGGTCGTTGGTGACCTGCATAGAGATCAGGTCCACTCCGCCGGATGGGGCGTTCGCGTCGTTCCACGTGGTGAGCGTTCCATTCCAATCATCAAAGTGGCCATCCAGGGTGATCGTGGCTCCCTGTGCACCGGCGAAGAGAGGGGTCAAGAAGAAGAGCAGGGCGGAAGTAATGGAACGGAGCCTTCGCATAGGGGGGCGGAATGTTCGGCGGTGTTGCTTGTTTGGCCCTGGAACGAACAAGGCCCATAACGAGCCAAAGTTCTACGGAAATGGGAATACTATTCCCCGTCCAGAGGCACTGGGGAGCCTTTTTCGTGGTGCATCGGCGGGCGGCACGGGGATGGACTGTGCTCGACAAACACCAAACCCATGAACAACCTCGTCAACATCATCATCGTGCTGCTCATCATCGGCTGGCTCGTTGGTTTCATCGGCTTCGGCGCCATGGTGGGTAACCTCATCCATATTCTGCTTATCCTCGCCGTGGTGGCCATCGTCTTCCGCCTTGTTTCAGGTGGAAAGGCGAAGGTCTGACCGGTGCGGATGTCCACTCCAACGCAGCGACGTATGAAGCGGTTCATGCTTGGGCTCGCCATCGCGGTCGGCTCGGTGTTCCTGCTTCATGCGTTGCTGTCGTGGTGGGTGCATCGTTCCGTACGCGAACGGATAAGCAGCACTGCCACGGCTTGCGGCGCTGATTGGGTGGAGCCAGAACGGACGACCATTGCGATCGATCTGTTCGCAGGCGATATCCGCATCGCTGGTCTGCATTGGGTGCGATCGGGTAACCCGATGGGTTCCATGCCTGGCTTGAGCGGGACGTTGGACTCTTTGTTCGTTGTCGGTCTTTCCTATCGACGCCTCTACGTTGATGGTATCATCGACGTGGATCGACTGACCATCCATGGGTCCGGCATCACGGTCGAGTTCCACGAAGGCGCTACTACGCGACCGCGGAGGTCGACTATCCAGGGGTGGTGCGTGGAGGACCTGGACCTTGCACTCATGCGCAGTAGCGTGGTGTTGCCGGATTCCACGCGTATCGCTTCCGAGTCGATCGCTGTGGAAGGTCGTTCCATCGGGTTCGGTAGCACGGACTTTCAGGCTGATGTGCTGGAAGCCAAGGTGCTCGGCACGCGCGCAAGCCCTTTCGCGGATTCCGTATTGACGGTGCAGCGGGTCACCCTATCACAAGGAGGCACCCTGTTGGCCATGGACTCGATCGTCTTCGGTCCAGCCGATGTGCGCGCTGTGGCGGAAGGTGTGCCTATGGAGCGTGATGTACTCGCTGGCATGGTCGATCACATTGTTGTTGCCGGTATCGATCCGGCGTCCTGCGTACGAGGAGTGGTACGCGCACGGTCGATCCGCATCGATCCGGCAGTCCTGAGCGTGGCGCGGGATAAACTCAACAAGGACGCACCATTCAAGCACAAACCGCTACCAGCACGACTCCTTCGCGCATTGCCGATGAACGCCGGATCCGACAGCGTCATCATCGAAGCCATGGATGTCAGCTACTACGAGCGCGTCGATGCGGTGCGTGGATTCGCGCACATCCCTTTTGATAGCATCACTGCGGTCGTGACCGATCTCCATCACGTTACGGGTGATACGCTGCGTCTGAATGCTACGGCTCAGGCCTTTGACCATACGCCGGTTAGACTGGAGATGCACTGTTCCGTGGGCGATACCACCGACCGGATCGTCGTGAACGCCATGATCGGCGAACTGCGGTTCGCGCGCCTGAACAACGTGCTAGCTCCGCTCACAGGAGTCGCGACACCTGAAGGCCGGCTCGATACATTGATCCTGCGTATGACCGGGGATGATGCTCTTGCGACAGCGAAGTGTTGGATGCGCTATGATGGGCTGCGCGTGGACCGCAGGGCGAGAAGGGGGAACGTCCTGGATCCGGTGATCGATGGTATCATGAACGCGGTGGTGAAAGGAGGCCGGACCGGTGAGAAGGATGACGAAGGATGGACGAGCTATGCTTGGGACAGACGGCGCGACCGCTCGCTGTTCAACTACCTCTGGGCCGGGGTGCGAGAAGGGGCCAAGCACAGCATGCTGCCTCAAGTGGTGCTCGATCGAACGACTAACCGGTGATCCTATCCGCTGCGGCGGTGGACGGACTGTCCTGCACGTTCACCGCGTGGGCCGATGGGGCGGCCGTACCACGTTCCGCGAGGCTGTATCGGTGAGTGAAGTGGGCACCGAACAGCATGATGACCGTGGAATAGTACACCCAGACCAGGATGATGATGATGGCACCTGCTGCGCCATAGGCATCGCCCACGTTCGCGTAGCTGATGTACAGCCCGATGAGGTATTTCCCCAGGGTGAACAGAACGGTGGTCAACACGGCACCGCTCCAGACGTCGCGCCATCGGATGCGTGCATCGGGCAGCACCTTGAACAGGAGCGCGAAGACCACGGTGATGATCCCGAAGGAAAGCAGCAGGTTCATCGCTGTGACGACCAACGCCGCAACGCCGCTGAACCACAAGGTGAGCCGCTCCGCGAAGGCGACCAGCGCCGTGTCAACCACGAGCGAGACGAGCATCAAGAACCCGAAACCACCCACCAGCGCCAATGAAAGCAAGCGCGTGGCGAGGTATTTCCAGATCGCCCTGCCGGGTGCGGCTTCCACCTTCCACACGTTGTTCAAAGCGGTCTGCAGGCTGGCGAAGACGGTTCCAGCACTCACGACCAGTGTGACGAAGCCGACCACCTTCGCCCAGGATCGCGTTTCGGTGACGCGTGCCTGCTCCAACATCTCTCCTAGTTGCACGGCAGTGGCCGGCCCGATCAGCTTGGCCGCCTGGCCCAGCAATGCTGCGCGTACGGCGGACTCGTCATAGACCGTAGCCGCCGCCATGATGGTGAGGATGAGGACGGCCGGCATGGAGAAGACCGTGTAGTAGGCGATGGTGGCCGCTTTGCTCATCGGATCGTTCGAGATGAAGTCACGGGTGGCATCCTTCAGTGTGCCCCAATGTTGGTGAAGGCGGATGGTGGTGCGGTCGAGCATGCTGGTTGTCTTCAAAGGTCCAATGGTCTGCGGATCCCGTTCCAAGTTCGGTGCTACGGGGCCAAGGGATGTATCTTTTCCTCCGAACGTGCCCCATATCGCTACTTGGACCGGCACGGAACATGCATTTCGTATCACCCTGCCGCAGATGCATCACCGGTCTATCTTCTTCTTCCCGCTCCTCCTTGCCGTTCTTCACTCGCCCGCTCAAACCGGCGTTCAGGATGCCGACTACGTCCGCGACCTTTCGCAACGCGTGACCCTTCGGATATACGGGAGCCACAAGTTCAACAGCATGCTGCTGCGATCGAGCGGCTCGTTCCAGGATCTCCGCTATCGTCCGAACGGTCAGATCAACTTCGGTGTAGGGGCCAGCCTGCGGAAGTTCACCCTCAACATCGGGGTGCGAATGCCCTTCGTGAATGACGATGAGGACCGCAAGGGCCGCACGCGCTACTTGGATGCGCAGGCCAATCTGTACGGTACGAAGCAGGCTACCAACCTCTTCCTTCAAGTGTACAAAGGCTACCATATCACCAGTCATTCGAAGGAGGATCTCGGCTGGATCGGCCCCACTGAACTGCCGTACAGATCCGACCTGCTCCAGTACAACTTCGGGGTCAGCTCGTTGCATATCCTCAACCATCAGCGCTTCAGCTATCGGGCGGGTTTCAACCAGGATGCGGTTCAATTGAAGTCGCAGGGTAGCTGGCTTTTCGGTGGATATCTGACCGGTTTCGTGATCCGAGCGGATTCCGCATTGATCCCATCGCGGCTAGGGGACCAGTTCCCTTTGACCGTTGAGGTGCGCGGAGCTTCTTACTACGACCTCGGGCCGATGGTCGGCTATGCGTACACGCATGTCCTCGGAGAAAAGTGGTTCGCCTCGGTTAGTGGAGCCGTGGGCGGAGGGATCAGTGCGCAGGTGCTTCGCCGCGAGCACGGGAATGGCCTGGCAGCCACCACCTACTTGGGCACAGGGTGGCATACCCAGCTGAAGGCCGCTGCGGGCTACAACACGCGAATGCACTATGTGGGTATCGTCTTCAGCCAAGAACACGTGGGCTACAGGCAACGAGCCCAAGAACGGTTCGTGTGGGATGTGGGCCTTGTACGCGTGGTGTTCGCCCAGCGCTTGAAGGAACGACCGAAGGCCATGGAGCGCGGTACACGTTGGCTCCAACGTAAGAAGAAGGACGTGCTGCCGGGAGATTGAGCGGCTGCCTTCCGCCCTATTGAGGCTCAAGACCCGCGATCCCATGCAAGGAGACTTGGATCGACACACGCTTCCAGGGGCTAGCGACCGAAGTGTGCACCACGATGGACCGCGTTCTATCATCGCAAAGACTTGTCCCGATCCGGGGTGACTTCTTGCTCAGCGGGGTGCCGTAACGCGCTCGGAAGAAGTGCGGAGGTTATCAGACCGATCGTGCAATACCCAGTGAAAAGGTAGAAGCCGACTTCAAGTGCACTGTTGTTCGTCGTAAGCACGTGCACCGATGTGGCATATTCCTCGAGCGCTTGCAATTGTCCATCCACGACCCCGGTGAAACCGATGAAGGCCATGAAGATCGCTACCACCATGACATCGGCCATGGACCACTTCCCGGATCGATGCACGAGGAAGCGGATGAACCCGCTTTGGTATTCGCGCCCGCGCATCAGTGTGGCACCGGAGAGCACCATTTTCACCGTAGGTAATACGACGCTGAATGCGAACACGGCGGCCGCAACGAGCATGAGCTCGGGCTTGCGCTCCTTAATCAGCACGAGTACCACCTGCAGGATGCTTTTGCTTTGGTGGAAAAGGACCTGATCGCTGAATCGCACGGGCTCTCCCAGTAACACGAGTTCGAATTCCTCGATCCGTGCTTCGATGTCGATCATCGGGAGTTGCAACCCCAATACGAGTAGGCAGATCCCCGCAATGATCATCGCGATCAGCGCTGCACGCGAACCTGTCGGTGCCGTGAATGCGAGAACGAGTAGCGTACCGCACGCCAACGCCAGCAGAACAAGGGAGGTTCGAAGGGCGTCATCGATGGTGGCGATGCGCCGCTCGATGAGGGTCATGGCCGCGTCCTTGGTCAGGCACTCATACCTCGTTATGGCCGCTTGGAACAAAGTCCTGTCCACTTTGCCGTCCGTGGTCGATCCCACTTCGTGCAGCTTATCCAGAACAAAACACTGCATCTCTTCACGGTTCGCCGGGTCGTTGGCGTATTCAACCACCATATCGGCATACCGGGGTACGCCGCTTCGAATGGCGTCCATGTCCACGATCAGGTCGATCACCGCGTTCTTCACGGCGCCGCCGATGCCCGCATCCCGGTTCCTCTGCTTCAGGACCACTTCCACCTCGGAGAGTAGCCCGTTCATCAGGTCGATCGTTCGCTTACGGACCTGCTCACGGTCGGTTCCGACCAATTCGAATTCCATCACCTTCACTTGAACGATACGCGCGAGCACCTCCTTCCATGCAGAGGGGTCGAACAGTCCGTACGTGATGTGGGAGAGCTCCATCTGGTCCGCGCGTAGTCGAGCACGTTCTGCGGAGCGGTGGTGGATGATGAAGGCCAACAGGACGATGCTCGTCACGATAGCGCCGATCAGGAACTTCTTGGTGGTGGTCATGAGCGTATTCAACGGGAACCGTGCATGTTCCACGCCACGACCATTTGAGCGCAAGCGGTGAAGTTGCTGGGGAACATCGTACCCGATCGGGGATGGGAAGGGACAATGTCGTGTCCAGGCACCGAGGACGGGATGAGGCTTTTCGATCCTGGCATGAAGGTGGTCCACCTTGATGCAAACAGATGATCATGTCGACTAGAAGTTCATTGGCCATCGCACTTGCTGCTCTCGCGGCCGGTGCTACTCTCGGTGTTCTATTGGCTCCTCGTTCCGGTGCGGAGACTCGGAGTAAGCTCATGCGGAAGGGTGGCGCAATAAAGGACCGGCTGAAGGAAGTGCTCTTGGAAGGAGGAGGTTTCTTGGAAGAGCTGAAGGAAGAAGTGCAGGCCACGGCCAAGAGCATGCGTGCGAGCTCGGGAGCCATGAAATGATGCTGTCTCGGGCGGAAAGCCTCATCGCTAGGTCGGGCCGTTAAGTGGTTTCTCCTTGATCTGATCGTGGTGTGTCACCGTTCTTCAGTGATCTTTCTCTCGCGGCCTTCGATACTCTACCCATGAGCACAATAGACTTGGGCCGGCCCGTCGGTTCGGAAGAGAAGCGCTACGACCTATATGGTGGCGTGCCCTTCTGGCTGGTCCGGAATGGGATAGAACCGCCCCATGCACCTTTGACCGAGGACATCAACGTCGAGGTGGCTGTCGTGGGTGGCGGTATCACCGGAGCACTCTGCGCACATCATCTGTCGGAGGCCGGGATCGGGTGTGTCGTCCTCGATGCACATGGAGCGGGGTTAGGCAGCACATGTGCGAGCACGGCACTATTGCAGTACGAGATCGATACACCGCTTCACGAGTTGGCCGAGCTCGTGGGTACTAACAATGCTGTGCGCAGCTACCGAGCCTGTTGGGATGCGATCGATGAGTTGCAAGCCATCGCCAAGCGCGTTGGCCACCGTGGGCTGGAACGTAGGCCAAGCGTCCAATACGCCAGTCGCCATCGCCATGTGGGGGACTTGCGTAAGGAGGCGATGATGCGGAGCGCTCATGGAATGCTGACCACCTTCGAGCAAGGAAGCGCCTGTCGTGCATGGCTACCCTTTGATGTTCCAGCCGCTCTGCGAACGGACCAAGCCGCTGAAATGGATGCCTGGCGATTCACCCATGACCTGCAACGTCATGATCGCGAACGCGGGGTGCGTATGTTTGAACGTACGCCGGTGCTTTCGGTGGAGGAGAACGGCGGTGGTGTACTTCTACGCACGAAAGGTGGTTTCCGCGTTCAAGCGAAGTACTGTGTCCTTGCCACCGGCTATGAAGCGCATGGGACACTGCCAAAAGATGTCGTCCGTTTGCACAGTACCTATGCATTCATCAGTGGACCGAGGAAGGCGCAACAGGCGTGGCCGGAACGCGCATTGATCTGGGAGACGGCACGACCCTACCTCTACCTGCGCACGGCGCCTGATGAACGGATCATCGTAGGCGGTCGCGATGTTCCCTTTCGTGCCCCTGCCATGCGTGATGCCCTGCTGGACCTTAAGTGTGAGGCCCTGCTCAAGGACGTTCGGCGTCTGATGCCCGACCTCGACCTTGATCGGGAGTTCAGTTGGTGTGGCACTTTCGGTTCCACGAAGGATGGATTGCCGTATATCGATCGTGCATCTAAGCGTTCTCGTATCTGGTTCGCGTTGGGCATGGGAGGGAACGGCATCACCTTCAGTGTCGTGGCGGCTGGCATCATCAGGGATAGCATTCTCGGGGTTCGCAACCCTAACGCTTCCTTGTTCCGTTTCGATCGTTGAGTCGTTGGCTGGAACGAGGTCATCGTTGCTCAGCACGTGGAATGCACGCCACATCCACAAGCGTCTCATCAGCACGAACGCGCTTGGCACAGGATCGAGTAGAGTTCTTCCAAAGACTACCACCAACATGAGACAGATCGTAAAGACCTTAGGGTTCCTCCTCGTATCAGCAGTCCTCGTGTCCGCTTGTAATGCTTCACGAGCCGTGAAAGGCGGGGCCATTGGGACCGGAGCAGGTGCAGGAATCGGTGCCGTGATCGGTGATCAAGTGGGGGGGAAGGATGGAACTGCCGTAGGAGCGATCATCGGCGCTGTCGTGGGTGGCACTGCGGGTGCACTTATCGGCCGTCATATGGACAAACAAGCGGAGGAGTTGCGGAATGACCTGGAAGGTGCGACCGTCACGCGGGTGGGGGAAGGGATCAAGATCACCTTCGACAGTGGATTGCTGTTCGCGGTGGACAAAAGCGAGCTGAACGCTGCATCAGAGACGAACCTGAAAGAGTTGGCTACTACCCTGAACAAGTACGACGACACGGAGGTGTTGATCGAAGGGCATACCGATGCCGATGGTGCTGACGATCACAACCAGGAACTGAGCGAGGCACGCGCGCGCAGCGTGCAGCGTTTCTTGGTCGCCCAGGGTCTTAAAGCGGGGCGCACGACCACCATGGGCTATGGTGAGACACAGCCCGTGGAAGAGAACACGACAGCGTCGGGGAAGGCCAAGAATCGGCGGGTCGAGATCGCCATCTATGCCGACGATCGGATGAAGAAGGCCGCTGAGCGAGGTGAACTTTGAGCGGTCACGTCCCGTTGACATCGGACCATCGTCGGTGTGATGTGAGCGACCCTGTTGAAGCTCAGCTATATTTCGGACATGGTGGATGCGATCGAAAGAGCGACGGCCTTGGTCTCGGACCAGGGCCGTGTGCATGCCGTGCAACGGACCGGCCTATCGGGCAGCCCGGCCGAGGAGGTGTTCGATCGGCTTACACGGTTGGCCGCGTTGGTGACCCATGCACCGATCTCTTTCTTTTCGGTGGTGGATAGCGACCATGATCTCTTCAAGAGTTGTCATGGTATGCCCGAACCTCTGGCCACCGTCAGGCGGGTGACCGGCCGGACCTTCTGTCACATGGCCATCCTTCAGAACCAACCACTGGCCGTGACGGACGCCAGGAATGATCCATTGTACAGGGATATCGCCACCGTGAAGGATTTCGGTGTCGCCGCCTATCTCGGCATGCCGCTGTTCCTCTCCACCGGAGAGCCGATCGGTTCTTTCTGCGTGGTGGACTTCGTCCCTCGGGAATGGACGGCCATGGAGATCGATGTCCTGCGCGAATTCGGCAAGAGCGCATTACGCGAAGTGGAGTTGAGGATGTTGATGGAGGAACAGCGTTCGAACAAGGATCGCATCACCAGTCAAGTGCGGGACCCGCTCACCGTGCTCCACCTACACATGGACCTCCTGGAAGAGGCCACCGACATGGCGGTCGTCAAGACCCATCTTCGGCCTATGCGGGATGGCCTGCAGCGCATTGAAGGCTTCGTCGCACGTTCGTTGCAGATAGGGAGGGACTAGGACCGGATCTTCAGGTAGCACTATCCACATGTTGGGGTCCGTGCTCCCCAGTAGCAGTGGTTTGGCAAGCTTGATGGCGATCGGCATCGGATCGGCACTCCGAACGCCAAATACCACGACCATGCATACCCTGAAAAGCTCCCTAAGGAAGGTTGGTGCATCCACCTTCGTCGTCCTGGGCCTCGCTGCCTGCCAGAGCGGCCCTTCGGAAAGTGAGATCGCCGCACGCTCCGAGAACGATCGTTTGAAGTCCGAGGTGATGACCCGTGATTCGTTGATCGCCGATATGACGCGCTCCTTCGGCGACATCGAAGAGAACCTCGCCTTGATCGAGGATCGTGAGAAGCTCCTGCCACCGGACGAAGCGAAGCTCACCGTCGATCAGCGGGAACGTATCATGCGCGACATCCAGCTCATGAACTCCCTCATGCAGGAAAGCCGCGACCGTGTCGCGGAGTTGACGAAGAAGCTCGACAAGTCGAAGGTGGAGTCCGGTTCCTTGCGCAAGAAGTTGAAAGCGCTGGATACCGAGTTGGCGTCGCGTGATTCGGCCATCACCTTGATGAAGGAGGAACTGCTCGCCAAGGACTTCAAGATCGATGAGGTCAACCAGAAGCTGAATGCGTTCGAACTGGAAATGGCCCGTCGTGAAGCCACCATCGAGCAGTTAGGTAACGAACTGCACACCGCGTGGTACGCTGTGGGCACCGCAAAGGACCTGGAGGCGAAAGGAGTGGTCACGCGTGAAGGAGGTGTGTTGGGCATTGGACGTAGCTCCGAACTGAACAGTGGATTGGCCGGCAACGCATTGAGCACAGTCGACACCCGCAACACGGAGCGCATTCCCCTCGAAGGCAAGAAGGTGGAATTGGTGACCGAACACCCAGCAGGATCCTACGAGATCGTGAAGGAGAAGGATGAGCTCGCTTACCTGAAGATCAAGGATCCCGATGCCTTCTGGAGGTTGAGCCACTACTTCGTGGCCGAGGTCCGCTGATCGGTCCTAGCTGACATCATGAGAGAGCCGCTCCTTCGAGAGCGGCTCTCTCGTTCAATGGATATGCAGTGGGATCCATTACGCGATATGTGCAACTCATGCCACATGTGGAAATAGGTTTCGCGCACGGAAATGATCGGCACACGGTTGGGGTGGAAGGGGAAAACGAACAACATGGAACACCGTATCCTCCTAGCCGCATTATTGATCACCACCGCGAGCGCGGCT
This sequence comes from Flavobacteriales bacterium, assembly GCA_016787985.1. GTDB lineage: Bacteria > Bacteroidota > Bacteroidia > Flavobacteriales_F > PHOS-HE28 > PHOS-HE28. The sequence continues at coordinate 14,279 of JAEUTC010000234.1, forward strand.
TCTGCACAGGGGCCGACCTTCGGGGTCAAGGGTGGACTCAACCTTTCCAGTCTCGCCGTCGACGCGGCAGACGATGAGAGAACACGCTTGGGCGTGAATGGGGGTGTCTTTATCCGCACCATGCCGGATGAACCTTTCGGCCTTCAGGTCGAGTTGCTCTATTCGGGTAAAGGGTCCAGCACCACCTACTCGGGTTTCTTCGGACTCGTCGACCAGGAGGTGGACTTCAACTTGAACTACATCGAGCTGCCAGTGATGGCATCGTTCCGTGTCGGTGGGATCGTGGATCTTCAGGCAGGCGCCTATGCCGGTTATCTGCTCAACGCCAACATCAGCACATCCGGTGACCTCGGCTCCACATCCGAGGAGTTGGAGAAGGACAATTTCGCTTCCATGGATCTAGGGCTGGGTGGTGGTGTGGCGTTCAATGCTGGCCCGGTGCAGGTCGGTGTGCGCTACCTGCATGGACTGACCAACGTAGCTGATTCCGACGCTGCGGATCTTCTGCTGGGTGACGCGAAGAACCGTTGCGTTCAAGCCTTCATCGCCTTGGGTATCCCGACCAAATGAAGTTGACGGACTGCGCGGACGGGGCGGCTCACGGGGTCGCCCTTCTCTTTTTTTCTGACCAGTGGTTCACCTAAACGGTGATAGCGTTCCGGAGATCCCGGTTCTCTCTGTGACCTGGTCAAAGCGGATCGGTCATGGCGCTCGGTCTGGGGCATGGATCCCACAGCGGGTAGGGGGATCGGGGAATATCATGCGGACCCGGCCATGCATGTCCGCCTCGGCAGGTATTGGCATGGAATTGGACTCTCCTGGCAACACAACAACGCACAATGAACAGGAATGTCATTTTGATCACGATCGGCCTCCTTTTCCCGGCCCTTGCAGTCGCACAAGAGTTCAGGTTCGGTGGCGGCTATTCGGGCAGCAATGTGAGTGATGCGGGGGAGGAACGGTGGGTGGGACGCGCAGGCTATCATGCAGGCGTGGACCTGGTGCTCGGAGGACTTTGGTTCGTTCGGCCCGGTGCGCATCTGCAGGTCCGGAACATCAACTATACACTGGCCGGTATCGATAGCAACGGGGCACCCTTCGGCAACGATGTAGAATTCCGCTACACCGATCGATCACTGCGGGTTCCATTGCTCGTCGGTCGTCGCTTGATGGACCCGGATGACGACCCGGGGGTGAACATCTACGTGTTCGGTGGGCCTACAGCACTTTTCAACCTAAGTGCAGACCTCGACAACGATCAGCTCGATGTACGAACGACCGGCACCCAATGGTTCGTTGGTGCTGGTGCGGGCTTGGAGCTGGGCTTCCTCTTCCTGGAAGGGGGCTATAACGTTGCGATGAGCGATGTGTTCCAAGGGGACACCTTCCGCACTGACCCGCGGGTGAATCAGGTCAACGTCAGCGCAGGAGTTCGCTTAAGACTGGCGAACTGATACCATCGATAAACCACCTTCAAGATGAACACCATGAACCGGTTACTCATCCTTCTCACCTTCTCGTTCACCCTAGGCACCATCTACGCAGCTCCTATCGTGGAGCGGCGTGTGGTCATCGACCAAAAGCACTTCGAGCAACTGGATGCGCAACAGCAATACGCCGTTCTGGCCACACAAGCGCGCTTGGAGGCGATCCTCGCGGTCGACCGAACGACACTCACCGGTGAGGAGCGTCGGGCTCTTCGGAACGAGTACAAGGAGGTGAAACGGGCGATGAAGAAGCACAATGCCGGAGGTACGGTGATCTACATCAGCACAGCGGGGATCATCATCATCCTTTTGTTGCTCATCATTTTGCTCTGAACGGCGGCGGTTGGGTTCGCTCGATCGAACACGTTCAGAGCTTTAGCGTCTTCACGCTTACCGGTCGGTCCACCAATGGATCCGATAGGTACACCGCTTGTTCAGCACCACTTTCGTTCAGGCACAGGCCTTACGAGAAGCCTGAACTTTAGCATCAAGAACGTGAACGAACCGATACGGGGAGGGAGCGCTGTTCATACAGCCGGATCAACCTTGGAAATGGTACCCAGTCAAAGGGGTCGCGATCTCATTCCATGAAGCCCAGATCGCCACGAGCCAGCCGCTGGACGTCGCATCCGTCGGGCCAGCGCGGCTGATGGGGTTGGCAAGCTGAGCTCATTGGCCGAGACTTTGTTCCACAGGACCGTGGATTAAATTCCCCAGAAGTATGGTGTTGTTCTACCTTGCAACTGAACAGTACCAACGCGATCCCCGATCGGCATGACCTGTGTTGACGTATCCATGTGTGCAAGGGATCATACGAGGACTGGCACTTCGGTGACGAACGTCCTGATAATTTGGGCCGTAGCACGGAACGGCCATGGAGAACGAAAGAGTCATGAAGAACGCATTACTAGTCGATGACGAGCAAGAGATCTGCGAGCTTCTGTGCGCGATGTTGCGCCGCACAGGAACGCAGTGCCACTTCGCTCACACGCTGGCGGAAGGTCGGGCAGCGCTTGGGCAGGTGAAGTACGATGCGGTCTTCGTGGATGTGAACCTTCCAGATGGTCTTGGTTACGAACTCATACCGGAAGTGAAGGCGGTTTCGCCCGAAGCACGGTGCATCGCCATCAGCGCCATGGATTCCGAGCGTGGAAGGGCGGTGGCAGCCGGTGCGGATGTTTTCATCCCCAAGCCGTTCAATCGCGAGATCATCTTCTCCAGTATTCGTGCACTCGGATTCCAAGCCTGACCACCCCACCACGAAAACCACCACCGATGCCCACTGCGAACATCCTAGTGATCGACGACGATCAGGACCTGTGTCTACTCCTTGCACGTTTGCTCACCAAACAAGGCTATGCGGTCACCACCGCGAACCGCGGAGCCGTGGCGCGCGAGGAGCTGGCGAACAAACGCTTCGATCTGGTACTCTGTGACCATCGGTTGCCCGATACCGATGCTCCTCGCATGCTGGAGCACATCCGCTCCGTTTCGGCAGGCACCCAGGTGATCATCATCACGGGTTATTCGGAGGTGCGCTTGGCCGTTGAGCTGATGCGGAAAGGGGCCTTCGACTATATCGGAAAACCGCTGTACCCCGATGAACTCCTGATGCGCGTGCAGGATGCCCTGTCCGCCGGAGATCCCGTGGTCGGTTCAAGTGGTGCTGAACAGCGCCGGAAACAAAGCACCGCGCAGCAGTCGACCCCCTATGTGGATGGCCGAGGTCCCTCAGCACAATTGATCACCAAGCACATCGCATTGGTGGCCCCTACGGATATGTCCGTGCTCATCACGGGCGAGACAGGAACGGGCAAGGAGTTCGTGGCCAAACGGATCCATGGTGAAAGCACCCGCTCCAAAGCACCTTTCGTTTCGGTTGATTGTGGTGCCCTGCCGAAAGACCTCGCCGGTAGCGAACTCTTCGGTCATACCAAGGGTGCATTCACAGGTGCAGTGAACGACCGTGCCGGCAGCTTCGAACAAGCCGATGGGGGAACGCTTTTCCTGGATGAGGTCGGGAATCTGACCTATGAGAACCAGATTAAGTTGCTCCGGGTGCTGCAAGAGCGGAAGTTCAAACGTATCGGCGGCACCAAGGATATCGAAGTGGACGTGCGCATCCTGGCGGCGACCAACGAGGACTTACGCAAGGCGGTGGCGGAAGGCCGTTTCCGTGAGGACCTGTTGCACCGTATCCAGGAGTTCACCATCCACCTACTACCCTTGCGGGAGCGTCGTGAGGACATTCCCACGTTCGCCCAACATTTCGTCGCATTGGCCAATGAACGCTTGGGCAGGCAGGTGGAGGGATTCGAAGAAGGAGCGATGAACCACATCGTCAACCACAATTGGAGCGGCAATCTGCGCGAGTTGGGTAATGTGATCAAACGGGCCGTGCTGCTCAGCACCGGACCACGGATCACGTCGGATTGCCTTCCTGCAGTGGTCCTCAGTGGGGCCGCTGGTCGCCCGGAAATGTCAGAGTCTCCTCACTCCACCTCGGCACCCCCAGCGAGTGGAGGAGATGGTCTGCGCGGAGTGGCCCACCAAGCGGAACGCGAAGCCATCCTGCAAGCCTTGGAGCGCAACGGGTACAACAAGTCGCGTACGGCTGAGCAGCTCAATATCGATCGGAAGACCCTGTATAACAAACTGAAGTCCTACGGACTGGAAGTTTAGCCCGCGATCGGGCTGAGCCTCGGACCCACCTCTCCACCATGGTCGAGTTACGCAAGGACCGCCACGAACGCAGGCTCACCACCATGCTGTACATCGGCACCATGGTGATCATGCTCATCCTGTTGTATGCCACCTACACGAACATCCGGCAGTACGCGCGCACCGTGGATGAGGTGCGGTCGCACAACCTCGCTCTGCTGGAGCTTGAGGGTATGCTCTCCAGCCTGCGTGATGCGGAGACCGGCGTGCGTGGATATCAACTGACCAACGACACCACCTTCCTCGAACCCTATCGGTTGGCCAATCGAAGGTTGTATGATCACTCCGCGCGCATCGGACTGTATGCCATGACAGGCGACGACAGTAGCTCCCTTGAGCAGTTGCGGACACTGGCCGCCGATCTGGAATCACGGTGGCGCACCATGGTCTACAACAATGGTGAGCCCATCGTGCCGTCACCTTCGCTCAGCTATGACCTGCTCGAAGCCAAAAGGGTGATGGACACCTTGAGGGTACAGCACGCACAGGTCGTGAACGATCGGATCGCCCGCAGGGACGCCCTACTAGACCGGGAAAGAGAAGAAGGTGTGGACGCCCCCTTCATGCTCGTGATCTACTCCCTATTGGCCATCATGGCCACGGCCGTGCTCTTCTGGCGCCTTACGCGCACGCTCTTACGGAATGAGGCGGTCCGCCTCACGCTGAGAAATAAGGTGAAGGATCTGGACTTGGAGGTGGTGCACCGCGCGAGCTTGCAGAAACAGCTGCAGCAGGTATTGGATGTATCGCCGAGCGGGATCATGTCCTTCCGTTCCATCCGCGATGCTCAAGGCCGTATCGTGGATTTCGAATGGCTCAGCTCCAATCGAATGGCCAACATTTCAGTGGGCCGGGAAGACCTCGTGGGCAAACGACTCCTGGAGGAAATGCCTGAGAATAGGACCCTAGGGCTGTTCGACGGGTACGTGCATACCGTGGAACAGGGAGAACCTTCGGTCAAGGAATTCCACTATGCAGGTTCAGGGCTCGATAGTTGGTTCCGACACCACGCAGTGAAACTCGAGGATGGCTTCATGGTCACTTTCAGCGACATCACGGAACAGAAACGCGCGGAGTCGGTGAACCAGGAGGCTGACCGCTTGGAGCTTACCGCGCAGATCACACGAACGGTGGCCCATGAGGTGCGCAACCCGCTTACCAACATCCACCTGGCCATCGAGCAGATCCAGGATGAAGTGGCCGAAAAGGCCGATGCGGTCCAGCCCTATTTCGCCATCGTAGACCGTAACCTGAAGCGGATCGGCACCCTCATCAAGGAAATGCTCGAATCCTCGCGCAAAAGGGAGCTCAACCTGGCCCCCTGTACCATGGATGACATCGTGAACAATGTCCTGAAGGTGGTGAACGATCGTCTCGAGTTGAAGAACATGAAGGGGGTTGTGGACATCGCACCCGATCTGCCGCAAGTCATGGCGGATTGTGAACTCATCAACCTCGCCCTTACCAACATCGCGGTCAATGCCGTGGAAGCCATGGAGCCCACGAAGGGCCGGCTCACGTTCTCGGTGACCCGCGATCCTGCTGCCGTGATCTTGGTGATCGCCGACAATGGCAAGGGCATATCCCCCGAGAACCTGCAGCGGTTGTTCGAGCCTTTTTACAGCGGCCGCCCTGGGGGGCTTGGCCTGGGTCTCACCACGGCCCGCACCATTCTGCACAGCCATGGGGTGCTGTTGGACGTGAAGAGCTCCGTGGGCCTAGGAACCACTTTCGCCCTCCGGTTCCCCGAGCGCATCTTCGTGCCAGGGACCTGATACCGGTTCGGGCTGTAACTTCCGAGCGAGCAGGGCGTCCTAGAGTTACTGCGGGCTCCCTCCCCCGATGACGCTGGCCGACTACAATACCGCTGTGGACCTCCATGCCGACGGCATCTATCGCTTCGCGCTGAAACACTTGCGCGATGCCGAGCGCGCCAAGGACGTGGTGCAGGAAAGCTTCGCCCGTTTGTGGTCGAAAGTGGACGAGGTGGATGGCTCCAAGGCCAAAAGCTACCTCTTCACCACCGCCCACCACGTGATGGTGGATGAGGTGCGGAAAGGCCAACGGAGCACCCGTATGGAGGAGCATCATCAGGACATGAACCATACCTCTCAGCACCAACCCGATCTGAAAGAAGTTTTGGATGCTGCGCTGGCCACCTTGCCCGCCGTGCAACGCAGCGTAGTGCTGCTGCGCGACCTGGAGGGCTACACCTACGAGGAGATCGCCGAGCTCACGCAGCTCAACCTGGCGCAAGTGAAGGTGTACATCTACCGAGGACGCACCGCATTGAAGGAATACATCGGCCAACTCGACCTTGTGATTTGACCGCACCGCTCGACCATACCACTTACGAAGCTTGGCTGCTCGATCGAGCGGAGGGCAACCTCACGCCTCAGCAGGAGCGGGAGCTGGATGCTTTTCTCGACCTGCACCCACATTTGGCACCCGATGATGCGGCGCTACCCTCTGTGCCGGTGATCAAGGCTGCGCTGGGCGCTTTGGATAAGGAGGCTTTGAAGCGTTCCCTCCCTCCGGCGGGGCTGGTGAGCAGTTCCACGGTGGAGGATCATTTGATCGCTCGGCTCGAGGGAGACCTCGACGGGGAACAGCTGGATGCCTTGCGCGCATACTTGTCCGCACATCCCGAGTGGCGGCAGGCGGAGCGGATCGTTGCCCTGACCAAGTTGGTACCCGAAGCCATCGCATTCGCTGCCAAGCGCGACGTGCAGCGCCATTTCCCACCATTGGGTGCGCCTACTGTACACACTGTGGATGATCATCTCATCGCGCGGTTGGAAGGCGACCTTTCTAGTGATCAGGAGCAAGAGCTGGATCGGTTCTTGCGCCAGAATGAAGCGCTTGAACGGAATTGGTCATTGGTGCAGGCGACGCGGATCAAGGCCCCACCGGTCCGATTCGCGGGGAAAGAGGCGTTGAAGAAACGCGAAGGCCGGGTCATCCCCATCGTGGGCGGATCGTGGTACGTGCGTATGGCCGCTGCCGCGTCCATCGCTGCACTCATCGCAGTGGGCTTGTGGTACCTACGCACTCCTGAACCAGTGGAGGAACGCTTCGCACGTGTACCCAACACACCCGACAAGGTCGAAGTGGAAAAGGAAGGAAACACCAAGGCGGAGACCGCACCCACCATCGAGGCGCAACAACAACGTGCGTCCGCCACTTCGGGGAACGACACTGGAGCGCCAAGCGATGATCGTTCCGGCCCAACCACACCGGTCAATTCGGAGCAGGAGCCGATGGCATCACCGGGTCCGCAGGGTCCAACATCCCCACAGCCCGCCCGCGGAGATGGCGACCCCTTGTTGGCCCAAGAGCATCCACCGACCAACGATGACCAACGCGCGCCCGAGCCCCAGCAGGTCCCTACGCTGGAACCCGAGCAGCTCGCGACCATCAACGGTTCCCCAGAGCGGTCGGTGCCGATCGTCGAAGAGAACGAACGTACGTTAGGTTCCGTGCTCACGGGTGCCTTGCGCGAACGCGTGCTCGATACGCCTGAGCGGAGCGCTGTGCCGTTGGACGGCGAAGATGCCGTCGCTGCGGTGGACCGAACACTGAAGGTGGTAGGTGGTGCCCACGCTGGCCTCGATCTGGAACGGAAGGCCAAGGGAGGGATCAATGGATTCCATCTGCGTCTC
>JAEUTC010000253.1 GCA_016787985.1 Flavobacteriales bacterium
TCGGTGGTGCGCAGGATCTGGCCACCGAGGCCTACGGCGATGCCGTGCTGCGCATCGAAGAAGTGGAAGCTGCGCAGGTTGAAGTTGATGGGTGCGGTGATGGGTGTCCACGTGGTGCCACCGTCGGCGGTGCGCAGCAGCAGGGCACCGGTGGCGGCCGCGAAGCCGAGCTGTTCGTTCACGAAGTGCAGGGCCACGAAGGCGTTGGTGGTGCCGCTGGTCTGCAGGGTCCAGGTGGCGCCGCCGTCGGTGGTGCGGGCGATCTTGCCACTCTCGCTGGCGGCCCAGCCGCGTTGGTCATCCACGAAGCTGAGGCACGCCGCGTTGCCGAAGCCGGAGAGGATCACGGTGATGTAGCTGTTCCAGTCGTCGGTGCTGCGGTAGAAGCGGCCGAGGTCGGCGCCGATGATGCCGCGCTCCTCATCGAACATCACCAGCGCGCGGGGCTTGTCGATCATGTTGTACGGCATGCGCACCCAGCTGTCGCCGGCGTCGGTGGTCTTGAGCACGTGGCCCAGGGTGCGGTCGATGGTGACGGCCTCGGTGGCGCTGCGCTGGTACACGGCGGCCAGGTCGCTGCGGGTCTTCACGGGGGTGACGAGCTCCCAGGATTGGGCGGAGGCGGGAAGTGTCAGGAGCAGGGGCAGGGGGAATGCCAGGGGCAGGCGCAGGCGCAGGGGCAGGGGCAAGGGGAATGCCAGGGGCAGGCGCAGGCGCAGGAGCAGGCGCAGGGGGAATGCCAGGGGCAGGAGCAGGGGCAAGAGGAATGTCAGGCGCCATGCCTTTGCTGAGGCTTCGGCAGGCGAAGTGAGGAGAAGGGAGAGGAGCGGACGGATGACCATGTAGCAAAGGTGGGTCAGGATCCGCTTGGACCGACCGCGTGTGCGCGTTCCGCAAGACCACCGGACCGCAGACAGCCGCGCGCATGTCAGTCACGTGCCCAGCCCACGGCAATGCGGTATTACAAGATCACCACGCGAAGGGCCTCCACCACGCTACCCGCTTCGAGCAGGCGGGCGGTGTACACACCCGTGGCCAGGCCACCCAATGCGACGCCTTGCCCGGCGGTGATGTTGCGCTCCAGAACGACCCTGCCCGCGCCATCAAGCAGCTCCACCGTCATGTTGCCGCCCGCGGTGGGCCCCAGTTCCAAGAGGGTGCCGCGCAGCTGCAACCGAGCGGCACGTGCGGCATCCCGATCCGCCACACCGACTCCGGAACTTGCGTTCACCTCCACATCGCTTCGCCCACAGCGCATGTACAGCGTATGCTGTCCGGTGGCGGCGTTCTTGGTGTATTCGAACACGCTGACCACGTGGCTTCCAGGGCCGGTGAAGCCATCCACGGTGATGGACGTGGCTGTGCCGGAGGAGACCACGTAGGTGCCGTTGCCCAGGTCGTCGCCCAAGCCATAGGTGGTGTTGGCCTGGTAGTCCACCCCATCCACGGGGAAGGTCAGGGGACTGCCTGCGGGGCGCACCACCACCAAGCGGCCGTCGCCATCACCGGCCGTGCATTGGACCTGCACAGCACCACCACCAGTTGGTGTAGCGCTAAGGTCGGTGGCATTGTTCAACGGCATGGCCATGAGGTCGTGCGTGGGCCAGCTCGTGGCTCCGGCGATGCAGTTCCACCCCAGCGCATCCACCGCGCCCCAGAACGCATTGGCCTGTGCGTTGGTCAGGCGCTTGTTCAGCAGCAGCGCCCAAGTGTAGCCATTGGAAGAGCGCACGATCATACTGGCGGTGCCATCCAAGGCGCCGGTGTGCCACCAGTTGTTCGCACTGTTCACCGACCAGCCAAAGGCATAGTTCGTGTTGGTGGCGCTGGGTGCCGTCATGGTGGCTACGCTCGCGCTGGAGAGGATATCGGGCTTGGTGGTGAAGCCGTCCACGGCCACGAGCAGTTTCACCAGTTCGCGTGCGCTGGCCACCCAGCCGCCGTGGGCGTCCATGGCCTCCAGGTTCCAGCCGCCGTATTCCCAGGGCACCACCTGCCCGGTACCGTAGCAGCTCAACGTCGTGTACCCCTCGCCCTCGTACTCCACCTCGCGCTCCGATCGGTCCGCAGGCAGGTTGCGGCCCAGGTGCGCATCGCAGATCCCCAATGGCTCGAACACCGCGCTCTTCACATAGTCCTCGTACGACATGCCGCTGACCTGCTCGATCACCAGGCCCAGCACCAAGTAGCCGATGTTGGAGTACGCGTACACGGTGCCCGGCGTATGGTCCAGGCCGCCCTCCATCAGGAACCGTACGAGGGCCTCCTTGGCGATGGGGTTGCTCTCTCCCAATGTGGCCGCCACGTGCAGCGGTGCACTGATGGGGTCGCAGCCCGGGGTGGTCCAGGTGTACGGTGCTGTGGGCGTTGGAAAACAGTTGATCCCGCGGTCCCACCCTCCGGTATGCCGAAGAAGATGTTCCACGGTGATGTCCTCCAGGCGCATATCGGTGTAGGCCACTTCTTGGAGGTAGGGATGGTCCGCCAGCAGACCGCCGCTGCCGAAGACCTCGTCGGATAGTGCCAGTTCTCCGTTCTCCACCAATTCCATGATGGCCACGGCGGTGATCGGCTTGGATACGCTCGCGAGGCGGAATAAGTGGTCCGGGCGCGTGGGCACCTGGCCTTGCAGGTCGGCATGGCCGAAGGCGCGATCGTACACCAGCTTGCCGTTGCGGGCCAGGGCGAACTGTGCACCGGGTATGCCATAGGTGTTCAACAAGGCCTGCACCTGCGCATCGCACGCGGTCATGCCGGACACGGGGATACCGGTCTGGGCCGAAAGCACAACGGGTACACCGGAAAGGAGCAGGGAAAGGAGTCGGGCGGTGATCATGGTGCTCCGAAATTAGGGCAATGGGCACCTGCGGTCCGAGCGGCCGGCCGTGCTTCACGAGTTTTCGGGATGGGGCCTGGCGGAGGTGGGGAATGCACGTTGCCAGGGCGTGGACCTGCCATTGCGGCCAAAGACTTCGGCCGCGCTCTGCTGCCATGCGTGCGATCATTTCGCGGGTGTTCGTGTTCGTTCGGTCCGGTTCCAGCTAGCGTAATCCTCGCGACGTGCGGGGCCCGGTGGTTGTTTTTCCTAGGTTCGTATGCTCCCCGATCCAGTAGCACACCTTGCATGAGCGTACGCAACAACCTGTTCCTCGTCGTCGCGTTCATGCTGGCCCCTCGGGCGCAGGCGCAATACCTCGACTCGCTCTACACCATCTGGCAAGACCAGACACGACCCGATTCCATCCGCGTTGCCGCTTACGTGGACTACGTCTGGGACGGCTACCTGTTCACGCAACCCGACACGGCCGCGATCCTGGCCGAAGCGCTGCACACCTTCGCCCAAGCGCACCAATACCCCAGGGCCTCGGCCAAGGGGTACAACATGCAAGGCATCGCGAGCAAGAACCAGGGCGACTACCCGCGCGCTTTGACCTACTACCAACAGTGCCTGGCGATCAATGAACGGATCGGCGACAAGAAAGGCATCGCAGGCAGCCTCAACAACATCGGCCTCATCTACCGGGAGCAAGGCAACAACCTCCGCGCGTTGACCTACTACCAGCGGTCCCTCGCCCTCTTCGAAACGATCGGGGACAAGACCGGCCTCTCGAAGTGCTTGAACAACATCGGCAGCATCTACGCCGACCAGAAGAACTACCCGCGCGCATTGGAATACTTCGAGAAGAGCATCGCGATCACGGAAGCGAGCTTGGACAAGAAGAACCTCGCGAACAGCCTGGGGAATATCAGCGTGGTGTACGCGGACCAAGGCGATACGGCCCGCGCGTTGGAATACAACCAGAAGAGCCTGGCGATCCAGGAAGCGATCGGCGATAAGAGCGGCATCGCGGTAAGCCTGAACAACATCGGGGTCATCTACGGTGGTCAGGGCGATCGCGCCCGCGCGTTGCAATACCACCAGCGTGCACTGGCGATGCGGGAAGAGTTGGGAGATAAGTACGGCGTCGCGTTGAGCTTGAACAACATCGGCCAACTCCACCAAGCGCAAGGGCAGACCAGCTTGGCGATCGGCTATTGCCGGAAGAGCTTGGCCCTGGCGGAAGAGATCGGTGCATTGGACCTCCAGAAGGATGCGTGCAAATGCCACTACGATACCTACAAGGCCATGGGCAAGGGCAACGAAGCGCTGGTGTACCTGGAGAAGATGAACGGCATCACCGACAGCCTCAACGCCCAGGAGACCTCCAAGAAATTGGAGCAGATGGAGTTCGCGAAGGTGATGCTACAGGACAGCATCGCCAAGGCCGAAGAAGCGCGTCTGGTGCAGGAAGCGCATGAAGCGCAGATGCGTGGCGAGGAGCGTACACGGAACATCGCCATCGGTGGTGGCATAGCGGTGCTGCTGTTGGCCGGTGGCATCTACACGCGCTTGCGGTACGTGCGCCGAACGAAGGCCGTGCTGCAAGTGGAGAAGGACCGTTCGGAGAACCTCTTGCTCAACATCCTGCCGGCCGACATTGCCGCCGAGCTGAAGGCGAAGGGCAAGGCCGATGCGCGCGACTTCGATCAGGTCAGCATCCTCTTCACCGATTTCAAAGGCTTCACTGCGGCATCGGAGCAGCTGAGCGCGCAGGAGCTGGTCAGTGAGATCAATGCCTGCTTCGAGGCCTTCGATGGCATCGTGGGCAAATACGGCGTCGAGAAGATCAAGACCATCGGCGATGCGTACATGGCCGCGGGCGGTCTGCCGGTGCCCAGGGAAGACTCCGCGAAGAACACGGTGCTGGCGGCCCTGGAGATGCAAGCCTTCATCTCCCACCGAAAGGAAGAACGAAGTGCCAAGGGCTTACCCTTCTTCGAGATGCGCGTGGGCATCCACACCGGCCCGGTCGTCGCAGGCATCGTGGGCGTCAAGAAGTTCCAGTACGACATCTGGGGCGATACGGTGAGCACGGCGAGCCGTATGGAGAGCAGCGGCGAGGTAGGACAGGTGAACATCAGCGAGGCGACGTATGCACTGGTGAAAGATGAGCCGGGCTTCACGTTCAACCCACGCGGTAAGGTACAGGCAAAGGGCAAAGGCGAGATGGAGATGTACTTTGTCCACCGTAGCATTGGCGAAGGCTGACTTTGTTCGCCGAAGTAACGTAGTTGCGTTGGTGATGTTCGTCCAACGCCCGGCAACCATCAGTCTGAGGAGAAGCGATGGAATTGTTCTGGTGGGGATGAGCATCCCGCCCATCTGAGTATTGATAATGCCCGCTGCTTTTTGCAGTTTGGTACCATGGTATCCACCACCACCCGCGCCTTGCTCGTGTCTGCCCTATTCACCTGGGTGGCCTTCACTGCAAGTGCCCAGCCCGACGTGGATTCGATCCTGCATGTGCTCGAGACCGCGCCGCCGGACAGCAACCGCCTGCGCTCCCTGCACCGCGCTGGCACCATCTTCTTGGAGCGTGGCGATCTGGACAAGGCCATCGCGCTCTACACCGAATTAGTGGAGCTCGCGCGCAAGTTGGGCAACACCCGTGCAGAGGGCCTGGGCCTTGAGCAGTTGGGCACGGCCAACTACTACCTGGGCCGCGCGCCTGTCGCCATGGACTATTGGCAGCAAAGCATGGCCATACGCTTGGCCCTGGCCGATTCCACCAGTATCTACGCGTTGCGCATGAACATGGCGAACGGTATGGTGAGCATGGACGATCTCGAGCAGGGCCTGCGCGCGTTCTTCGAGGTGCTGGCTTGGGCGGACCGCAACGGTGACCGTTCGTTCCAGGCCTCCTGCCTTTCCAACATCGCCATGGTGTATGCCATGCAGGGCAAACTGGAGGATGCCGCCAGCAACTACCGTCGCATGCTCGTCGATCTCAAGTCAGAGATCACGCCGGTGGACCGGAGCATTGCGCTCACCAACCTCGGGCAGGTGCACCTGGACATGGGTCAGCCGGACGCTGCGCGGATCACCTTCACGGAGCTGAAGGAATTGGCCGAGGCCGGGCATATGACCTATGCACTATCCAACGCCGAACTCGGTTTGGGCAATGTGGCACAGCTGGCCGGGGACCGCATCGGCGCTCGCGCGCATTTCGAACGGGCCCGGCTCGGCTACACGGCGGAAGACATGACGAACGACGTGGCCATCGTGCAGGAACGCATCGCCACGCTCGACCGCGAAGCGGTGGACAGCCTCGACCGCGCCTACCTGGAACGCTTCTTCCACGGAACCACCCAGCCGGCCCTTGCCGAAGCCCATGCCCTGCTCGATAGTGCCATCACCACCTTCCTGGTCAACGAGGACACGCCCAATCTGATGAACGCCTACAGCGCGCTCAGCGAGGTGGAGCGCGCGCAAGGTGATCATCGTAGCGCCTTGGAGCACCACAAGCTCTTCAAAGCATGGAGCGATACGCTCTTCAACGCCGAGCGGGACAAGAAGCTCACGGAAACGGCCATGACCTATGAATTCGAGAAGAAGCAGGCCGCCGCGAGAGCCGAGCAGGAGAAGAAGGACGAACGCCAGCGGCTGGTGCGCAACTCCATCGCAGGCGGTCTCGCCTTCGCGTTGTTGTTCCTCGGGGTCGTATGGCGGCAACGTAACAAGATCAACACGGCGCGCAAGCGCAGCGACGAACTGTTGCTGAACATCCTGCCCGAAGAGGTGGCGGATGAGCTGAAGGCGACGGGCGCTGCGGAAGCGAAACACTTCGACACCGCTACGATCCTGTTCACGGACTTCAAAGGCTTCACGCAACTGAGCGAACAAGTGACGCCCGCCGAACTCGTCGCGGAGCTGAACACCTGCTTCAAGGCCTTCGACGGCATCATGGCGAAGTACCGCATCGAGAAGATCAAGACCATCGGCGACGCTTACATGGCCGCCGGAGGATTGCCCGATCCGCAGCACGGTCCACCGGCCGATGTGGTACGCGCCGCACTGGAGATGCAGGACTTCATGACGCAGCACAAGGCCGAGCGCAAGGCGGCCGGCAAGCCCTACTTCGAGATGCGTGTAGGCATCCACACCGGTCCGGTCGTCGCCGGCATCGTGGGCGTGAAGAAGTTCCAGTACGACATCTGGGGCGATACGGTGAATACCGCCAGCCGCATGGAGAGCAGTGGCGAGGTGGGAATGGTGAACATCAGCGAGGCGACGTATGCGCTGGTGAAAGATGCACAGATAGAACACGACGGACCGAACCCGCAACCCGCAACCCGTCAACCCGCAACGCATTCAGCCTTCACCTTCACCCACCGCGGTAAAGTGCAGGCGAAGGGAAAGGGTGAGATGGAGATGTACTTTGTGGACTTTCGACCCTGTGGATGACAGAAGAGCCATGGAGGAGGTCTTGAGGACGCACGACGTCTTCTGGCAGAGCTATGCGCGCCGGGACCTTGATGGGCGCTTCGCAGTATGCGCGCCGGATATCACCTTTTTCGGCACCGGATCCCATGAACGCGCCGCAAACCGTGAGCAGTACCGGGCCATGAACGAGATCGGGATCCAACAATATCCCGCGCCCTTTACGATCGAATTCCTATGGACCGAGGTCAAGGTCTGGGATACGGTCGCTTTGGTGGAAGGTGTGTCGCGTTGGATCATCGGTCAAGGACGTGATGCGAGCGCGACATCCAACAGGCACACCACACTTTTCAGAAAGGAACACGGGCGGTGGTGGGTGGTTCATGTGCATGGCAGCGAGGCGGACTACCGGGTGGCGGAAGGTGAGTACATGACGTTCGGGACCATCTTGCAGCGCAACGCGGAATTGGAGCGCGAGGTGGTCCAGCGCACCCTCGACCTCCGGGTCGAGCGTGACCGGAGTAGAGACCTGCTCCTCAACATCCTCCCCGGCGAGGTCGCGGAGGAATTGATGGCAAAGGGATATGCCGAGGCCAAGCTTTTCGACCGGGCAACCATTCTCTTCACCGACTTCAAGGGCTTCACTGCCATGAGCGAAGTGGTGACGCCACAGCAATTGGTGCGCGACCTCAACGAATGCTTCAGCGCCTTCGACCGCATCACGGCGAAGTACGGCATCGAAAAGATCAAGACCATCGGCGATGCGTACATGGCGGCCGGTGGATTACCTACGCCCAACACCACGCATGCTCTTGACGTGATCCAAGCGGCCTTGGAGATGCGTGACTTCATCGCCGAAGGCAAGGCACGGAAGCAAGCGGCCGGGCAGCCCTACTTCGAGATCCGCATCGGCATCCACACCGGCCCGGTCGTCGCGGGTATCGTGGGCGTGAAGAAATTCCAGTACGACATCTGGGGCGATACCGTGAATACGGCAAGCCGCATGGAGAGCAGCGGCGACGTGGGCCGGGTGAACATCAGCGGAAGCACCTACAGGGCGACCACCCACCATAAGAACCTTGCCTTCACGCCACGCGGGATGGTGCAGGCCAAAGGGAAGGGCGAGTTGGAGATGTACTTCGTGAGCCGTAGCCTTGGATGAGGTTTGCTCGCAACAACTGAATCTGCCATGATCAAGTATGCCGCATTCATCATGGCCTGTGGCCTGGCAGCCGGGGTCAGCGCGCAAACCGGAGCGCCTCCCTCCGTGAAGGACATCACGCCCCAGGAGCTGCATGCCCAGCTCGGCCACATCCATGTGATCGATGTGAACGAGGCGGACAACTACGCCTTCGCCCATGTGCCCGGTGCGAAGCTGCTGGCTTACGACGCCATCACTGCGGCCGACCTTCCCGCTGACCGATCGAGCAAGCTGGTGTTCTATTGTTGGAGCCCGGAATGCCCTGCAGCCGGCATGGCCGCTGAGACCGCGGTGAAACTGGGCTTCTCCGCGGTGTACTGCATGCATGCCGGCATCACCGGCTGGGAGGATGCCGGGTTGCCCACCGAGCCATGAGGACCGCCGAGCTCGCGCTCGCGGGCGCCGTCATCATCGGCTGCATCTTCAAGATCCAGCATTGGCCGGGAGCGGCCTTCTTGTTCGTGATCGGAGGCGGCGGGCTGGCGCTGTTCTATTTCCCATTCGGGTTTCGAACGCTACCGGCTCCCAAGCCGACCGATCAGATCCTTTGGATGACGGTGCTCGGAGGGGCGTGCTTGAGTGCGGCGTTGAGCGGCCTGGTCGCCTTCCTGCAACGTTGGCCGCACAACAAGGAACTGCTTGTCTGCGGGGCTATCGCCTGCGCTGTTTCCCTCATGGCGGCGTTGGTGCTGCGCTACAAGCATCCGCGCCTCGACATTTATCTGGATGGCCTGATCGTGCGCTGCCTGGTGCTCGGCGGGCTCGCCATCACCCTGTGGACGCTCTTCGCCGGCAAGCCGCGCTGACCGGGATCACAGCGGAACTGCCAGGTCGATCGCGGTTCCTTGCGAAGCAGTGCTGCGGATGTGCAGCTCCGCGTGCATCTCCAGCGCGCGCGCACGCATGTTGCGCAGTCCATTCCCGCCATTCGTGGTCGCATCGTTCGGAATGCCCTTGCCATTGTCCACGATGACCATGTGCAATCGATGGTCCTCGTTCCTGAAGGCCACGTGCACCTCCGTGGCTTCGGCATGCTTCGCCGCATTGTTCACCGCCTCTTTGAAGATGAGGTAGAGGTTGCTCTTTGTGGTCGGGGGGATCGTGGCAGACATGTCGCCTGTGCTCTCGAAGCGGTAGGTGATCTCCTTGGGCTCCAGCACGGCGGCGCCGAATTCCCGCATGCGAACGAGCAATTCCTCCAACGTATCCTTATTAGGGTCCACGCTCCATACGATGTCGCTCATGTTGCGCATGAGCCGCTGGGTGCGTTCGCTGATCCCGGATAACGTGGCCGCCGCGCCGGCCTCATCGCCCGCTTCGGCCTTGCGGCGCGCCACCGCGCTGAGGATGTTGATGCTGCTGAGCGTGCTGCCGATGTCATCGTGCAGATCGCGGCTCAATCGTGTGCGCAGCTGTTCCAACTGCATGCGCCGAGCGGTGCGGGCGCGTACGAACAGGATGCCCGCGAAAAGGATGATGAAGCCGATCATGGTGACCAGGACGACGCGCTGCATGCGGTGCTCGATATCCATGTGACGCGCGGCTGCGCGCGCCAGTTCAAGCCGACGGTTGGTTTCGGCCTCTTGCTGGATGCTCAGGGCCTTGGCTCGTGCCCGCTCCACGGCGAGCCGTTCGCGTCCTACCTCGTTCAAGGCGAGCACCTCCGCCCGCTCCTGTTGCACGCGCAGCGCGGCACGCAGGTCGCCTAGTCCGGTCAGGGCCTCTGCTTGAACGGACAGGTAGTCCAGCCGTTGAGGCAGGCATTCCGGGCAGCGCGCAAGTTCCTCCTTCGCAGGCGCCAAGGCACTCAGCGCTTCTCCCATCCTTCCCAGCCGAAGCAAGGCCTTGGCGCGCAGCACAAGGGTCTCTACGTGAGCATCAGCCCCCGCCGCCACCAGGAAGCCATCTCCCATGTCATGCTTCTTGATGAGGGAATCCACGGTCAACGCTTGCCGTACACCCGCTAGGAGGCTGTCCTTCGCGGGCTCCAGCAGGGCGGCCAGGTGGAGGAGCCAAGTCGCGTTCACTGCCGCCCGTTCATCCTTGCGCCGCGCATTGAGTTCGTTCGTGGCATCCTCGTTCAACCGGGCCGCGCACCACCTCACGGAATCGATGCGGCCCATGCGCGCATAGCAGCGGCCCAGTATTGCGGTATTCGTTGCGCGCAGATCCACGCGCGGCTCAACCCTGAGCGCTCGCAGAAGGCTGGAAGCGGCCAGGGACGCATCGCCGAGCTCGAGGTAGAGGTTTCCGATGCGCTTGCTCACCGAAGCGATGCCCACGGTGTCGTGGTCCTGCTCGAAGCGCGACAGGAGCGGCTCGAACGCGGCGATGGCCTGCTGGCGTTCGCCCGCGTTCTGCAGCGCGCGGGCCTCGACATAATCGCGCCAGTTGCGCATGACCGGTGCGTCGGAAATGGCGACCAGCTCATCGAAGCGCTTCTTCGTGGCGGGTTGCGGCGCTTCATGCACGATCAGGTTGCTCACGAAGCCGTCCACCACCCGGTCCGGATGCACGAGCGCAAGTGTCCGGTCATCGAACAAGGGAAGCACGCTGTCGCAATAGGCCGTGTCGTGGTGCACGAACGCATCCCGCAGGCGTGCTGATACACCCGCGTACTCCGCGCTGTCGAACATCGGGGATGCTCCATCCGGAAGGACCTGCCGACCGGAGTTCTTCTCCGCGCATCGCACCAGCGCGAATGCCAGCGTTACCAACAGGAGCCATCGTGGACCGCGCATGCAGGCAAGGTAGGCGGCACTTGTAAGGCTCACACCACCCGGTTCTGCAAGGCCTTCGCCACCGCCTCGCTCTTGCTGTTCACGTGCAGCTTGGCGTAGATGTTCTTGATGTGGAAGCGCAGGGTCTCCACGCCGATGTCCAATTGCGCGGCGGCCATC
>JAEUTC010000046.1 GCA_016787985.1 Flavobacteriales bacterium
AGTGAACTGACCTTCGGCGATCTGATCGACCCTCGCCGCGGGTTCATCTATGCCACGGATACTGAAGTCCCGGTCGAGGCCTCTTTCATCGATATCTTCCATTACATCGAAGTCCCGTTGGCCTTTACGGTGACCTTGGGACGCGGCAAACTGCGGTCGGTCTCAGCCGTTGGTATCGCTCCCTCCTTTCTCGTGACGGCCAACGCGGTGGCCGACTACATCTATGCCGACGGGCGCACGGAAAGAAGCCGGTACGAACCGGTCGGAGCGTTCAAGACGCTCAACGCCGTACCCTTTTTCAGCACGGGGCTTGCCATTAAAGCCGGGTCGCGGTGGGAGTTACGTCTGCAACCCACCGTGCGCTATGGCCTTGTCGACATCATCGACGCTCCTGTAACGGCGAAGGTCTACAGTGGAACGTTGGAGGCTGGTGTGCGTCTGGCGCTCTGAGTCGAAAGCGGGTCGAGATCTACGGGACATCCCGTAGAGGTTTCAGGTAGGTAACGGATGGTTCCCCCTCGTTGCACGGGGAAGCTTTGCCCAAACCTTCCGCAGTGTCCACCCACACACTCCCGAAAGGGCTTGAACGCCTCTCCTTCCCCGCGCTGATCGCTACGGCCATCGCGGGTCTCATCGGCCTTGCTGCCGTAGGACAGGATGATGGTCAGGTGTACCGTATCCTGAAAGTCGGCGGACAGGAGACCCTCTCCAGGTACTTGCCCTGCTGGCTGGACCTCGCACCGGACAACAGCACCGTCGGTCTATCCAGCACGCAAGGCTTCCCCTACCGCAGTTTCCCCATCGATGGAGAGGCCAGTGTTCAAGAGATCGACATCGGCAATTGGTACGCCGGTTCACGGGCGCGCTTCAGCACGAGCGGCCGCTACCTGTTGCCCTAGCAACCTCATGAACGCGTAGGGAAAGAAGAACGTCACCAAGGTGGGTACCCGGTAACAGGCTCTCCCTGTTGCTGGGAACAAGACGGGCCGCGCCGCATGGTGCGGTCCGTTCTTTTTCAGGGGCAGCTCGCGCCGCTCTTCAAGACCCGATGGATGAAGATGTACTCATCCGCCCCGTCGCCTTCCATGGCTGGGCCCATGGCCAGGCTGCACTCCGCCTCGATCGTCCACGGATCGCCACCTTGCTTCACGCTTCGCAGGTAATGGCGCTCCAATTCGCGTGTGTTCAGGCTTCCCTGAGCCTCACCTTCATCGGTCCACTCCTCACCACCCGCACACGGCCAACTCCTGTTCGCTCCGCAGGGGGTGAAGCTCATCGCATCGGCCATGTAGGTGAATGTCCCGGTAACCTTCATCCGTGGTATCTCGTCCTGGATCTCATCCGCCAGTTTCTCCAGCGTATTCGGGTGCGCAGCGTCGAGCGGCCCACCCGGTACATCCTTCTGTTGGAGACCCTCTTCCACCTGGTCAAAGGAGGCCAGCTGTGTGCCTCCGACCATCAAGGCGAGTTTCCCATCGTCAATCTTCCACGAACCGATGGTGCCGCTGGCGGTGGTGTCTTTTCCCAAATAGCGATCGCGGCGAACGAAAGAGCTGTCGCTCCGCACCCAGAGCTGCGTGTAAAGGCCTTCGCAGTCCGAACAGGCCAAGGTGTCCTCATAGAAACCAGGCCAAGGGCGCAGGGCCACCGCTTTCGCCGTCGTATCTGCGGAAGTCGTAGTCGTTGCAATGGTAGTTTCTTCGTTCCCGCTGCAGGCCACCAGCATAATGGGCAGGGTCAAGAGCAAATGGTATCTCATGGGGCGTATTTCGCGCGTCAAAGGTACCGCCGACCTTTGCGCTCCATGGTCCCGGTCCTCTCCGCATTTTCCTTCGGCTCGGTGGAGCATGATGACTGGCTGGCCGTCCGTCCAGACGTGGCCACAGAAAGGGCAGAACGGTAACACGGTATGGTCTGCAGTCTTCCAGGATCGAAGACCAGATCGACCCTGGCAGGAAAGCGATTTTGTTCGGTCTTACCTGGTCTCAGATACCTTGACCGCCCAAAGCATCCCGCTTATCGTGCGATACGGTGGTCCATGGAATGGTGCCTCCGTTCCGGCCGGTTCGGTGTGCGCACTTCCGCTTATCTTGCTCTCCGCATGGTGAACGACATCATTCCGAGGCTATGAGGCCACCATGCACCTGATTCTGTACCTATGAAAATCGAACGCATCTGGATTTCGATCCTTGCGACAGTCTGGTCAACGATCTTCCAGTTGGACATCGTTCTCGGGCAAGTACCCAGGGACCGTGGGTACGGTGAACGCACGTGGACATCGGCGGTCAAAGCCGTCCAGGAAGGTGACACGACCCGTGCACTTGACCTGCTCGCAAGCGTCAGCCCGAATGACACAGTCTATGAACGCATCCTCATGGGCCGGCTTGATCTCCTCGTGGATAAGGGAGCCTTCTCTGAGGCTGACCGCATCGCGCTGGAGGGTGCAGCCTTAAGAAGCGCACGCTCCGGTGTTTTCGCTACTCAGCATGTGGCTTTGCTTTATGACCAAGGTCGCTTCGATGCGTGTATACAAGCGGCGGATAGCCTGATCAACGCGCGTCCGGCACTACATAGACCACATCATCTCAAAGCGCTGGCATTGCAGCGCAAGGGAGATGTGAACGGAGCTCTGCGCGCCTCCATGGAGAACGTGAAGCGTTTTCCACTGAACAGAGCCATGCACTTCCACTTGGCGGAGATCGCTGCCAAAGAAGGTTATCCATCGCTTTCTGCACTAGCTGGCGCCATGGCGCAGATCGTCCAGTACGGCGACCAGATGGCCGTTCGCATCCTTATTCAACAGGATGGCATGTTGAATGGTAAGTATGAGAGGGAACCCAGCGGAGTAGATATGCGGCTCGCCAGCGATGGATCGCAAGAGCTTGACGAACTCGTGCGTAGCCAGGTGGCCTTGGATAAGAAGTACGAGGTCGACCCCGATCTACCCTATCCTATTTGCCGACAGTCGCACCTCATATTTTCCGAGGTCGCACGTGCCCAAGGCAAGGGTTTCTATCATGAGTTCTATGGTCCGTTGATCCGCGAGATCATGGAGAAGGATCTGTTCGAAGGCTACGTATTGCACTGCCTCGCCTCCAGCGATATCGATAAAGTGCGTGCTGTTGCTGATCGAGGCCGTTCGAAGGTCGAGGCCTTCCGAGCGCACATCAGCAAGTTCCTGGATCAGCGATACTGCGCCACTCCTGGACCGGATGGCCTCCTCCTTTACCGGGGGTTCGGGGATGGAGGCGACTTGGGATCGATGGGCCCGACGAACGAAGCCGTTACGCAGCGGCTGGGGCAATGGACCTTTTTCCATCCCAATGGACATCCTCGATCGCAAGGCTCATATGATGCAGATGGCCAGGAAAGCGGACTCTGGCGTGGGTGGTTCGAGAACGGTGAGCTTAGCTTCGAAGGGAATTATACCAAGGGTGTTGCTGAAGGTCTGCGCGTGACACGATACGTCAACGGTGCCATCCTTGATTCTGCTGTGTATACGAGTGGTAAGGTGACCGGTGAACACGTCAAATTCTGGCACATGGGCGGTGTAACGTCCCGCAAGTTCCTGAAGGAGGATGTTGGTGATGGGCCTGTGGTCGAGTACCATCGCGATGGTTCACCCAGTTGGAGGTATACCCTGCTCAAGGGCCAGGTGGACGGGCCCGTCGAACAATTCCATCCGAATGGCAAAAGCAAACTGAACGGTACGCTATCAGCCGATGTTCGGTCAGGTAGGTTCACTGAGTTCCACGAGAATGGAACGATGTCCGACGAATACTCCTACTCGGGGGGAGAGGTCAATGGTCCTGCCAAGCAGTGGTACCCGAACGGCGAACGGCGCTCTGAGGCCACCATCCTGAACGGGAAACAGTCCGGTCAGCGGTTGGAGTACGATGCATGGGGAACGCTGGTGAGCACGACGAGCTATGACGAACAAGGCAGATTACATGGTCCATACGAGGAAATGCGCAAGGATGGAACCTTGAGCATGCGGGCCGAGTACAGCAAGGACATGCTCATGCGGTATACGTGGTTCGATCGTAATGGCAAGGTGTTGACCGAGGCGAAAAGGTCAAAGGGTAAGTTCGATTTCGTCAGCTATCATCCTTCGGGTGCTCCAAATGGTCAAGGCACGTACCTGGCAGAAGGTGGTAAGGATGGTCGTTGGGAGTATCGCTATCCGGATGGAACGTTGGATGCGGTGGAGATCTATGAGGATGGCGAGCAGGTCGGTGAGCGGATCGACTATGATCCTTGCGGATCGAAGAGATCGGTCGACAGACCGTATACCGAAGGTGGGGAGAAGTATTTGCAGCACATCGAGTACTACCCTTCTGGTGCGATCAAGGAAGTAGGAACCACGAAAAAAGGGGTATATGAGGGAGTGTACGAACGGTACGGTCCGGATGGTGTGAAATGGGCCATTGAATACTACTACGATGACGAACGCGAGGGGTGGCAATTCTATTTCGATCGTAGCGGCCGGCCGTGGTATTCTGAGAAGCTGTCTGGAGGGTTGCTCGCTGAACGCATCACCTATGATACCATCGGTGCGGTGATCGAGCACCATACTATTCCACCCGGTAGGGCGGTGATCGAACAACATTGGCCCGATGGCTCTGTGCTCTCCACAGAGGAATACCTGAATGGTGAACGCCATGGCCGGATACGGTACTTCTATCCTGACGGTAAACTCGAGTTAGAGGGCGAATACCGTGGTGGGGAACGGGCTGGAACATGGACGTCTCTTTACCCGAACGGCAGGACCAGATACACCAGCACCTATGTCGACGGTCGCTTGGAGGGCGTGAGAACGGAGTATTCCATGGATGGCACCATTGCGAGTAGCTACACTTATGTGTTCGGACAACTTCATGGTGAAGGCAAGGAGTACCATTTTGACGGCAGTGTGGCCTCACGACGAGCGTACGCGAACGACGTGCGTCATGGTTCCATGGTCGATCTCGATCCCACCGGTGCGATACAGGCAGTTCGGTTCTATCACAAAGGCGAACTGCTCGGATACGGTATTCCTGGCAAGGATGGGTCGGTGGTGGATACCATTCCACTTTCTGACGCCAAAGCAGAGCTGACCGCCGTTTACCCCAGCGGCGCTCCCGCCCGCTCGATGCGTTTCCGGAACGGGGTCATCGACGGTGAATTCAAGGAGTACTCCTCAACAGGTTCACTCCTGGAATCCAGTACCTTCCAATGCGGTATGCAGGTGAATGAACGTGTGATCTACCATTCGAACGGTCGTCCGCGTTCCGTGACCCCCTATTCCGACGGACTCATACATGGTACGAGTCTTTTCTATCGCCCGGATGGGACGTTGGAGGAGCGCATTACCTACGTTCACGGTGTGCAACATGGTCCATGGACCATTCATGATGCCAAGGGCCAGCCAACGGTGACCTACATCATGCAGAATAATAACGTCATTGCCATTCGTCGTTGATCCATGCTCAGGTACATCGTAGCATGTCTCTTCTGCTTTTCGCTGAATGCGCGGGCTCAAACGCCGACCGAACACATTGATCTCCTACGTGCGGTCTTCCCCGAGGAGAACTCGGTGTTCTCGGAGCGGAAAACGATGATCGAGGTGGATAAGGAGGGCGAAGGATTCGTCATCCGTCGCACCGTCGTTGAGGACATGGTGGTCTTGAGCGATGCCAGTTCAAGCCCGCGTGAACGAGAGGTTCCGTATTCCGGGTTCATCGAGCTGAAGGAGATCGAAGCTTCCACCCTTGTTCCATCCGGTAAGTCCTACAAGAAAGTCCGGGTGGATCGCATCGATCATCGCGATGAACGCGATGGACAGACATTCCACGATGATCAACGTGTGGCGTTCTTCACCTTCCCCGCACTTGGGCCGGGAGCGGTGGGACACTTGCGTTATGTCCTGCAGACCAACGAACCGCGATTCGCAGGTGGTTTCTTTTTCGAGGGTTTCCTACCGACCTTGGAAAGTTCGCTCGTCGTGAGTTGTGGGCCAGGCGTTACGGTCGACCCTCGTCGTTTCAATATGCCCGACGGTACATTCGAACATACCCGATCGAAAGAGCGTGGTCGGATGGTGGACCGTTTCACCATGCGTCGTGTTCCAGCGATGCGCCATGAGGATGATGCCCCGTCACCCCGCTACTACAGTCCCCATATCCAGTTGGTGGTGAATTCCAGTGAACGGGATGTGGATGAATTGTATTCCTGGTACGCCTCGTTCACCGAAGATTGCCTGAAGCCTGCCTCTCCTGCGATCCAGCAACTCGCGGATTCCATCGCCGCAGGACTGGACGGGATGGAGGAAAAGGCGGGTGCCATTTTCCGCTGGCTTCAAGGGCATATCCGCTATGTGGCATTCGAAGATGGTCTCAACGGGCTTCAGCCAGCTGTTCCAGATGACGTCCTTCGTTTAAGATATGCTGATTGTAAGGGGATGAGCAGCCTGCTACGAGCTCTTTTGGTGGCCGCTGGTCTGGAGGCGCACTTGGCTTGGATCGGGAGCCGGGAGATCCCTTACACATTCGATACCCTTCCAACCTCCAACGTCAGCGACCATATGATCGTCGCCATGGAGCATCCCAAGGGCACTTGGTTCCTCGACGCCACTTCTGCCCTCATCAGACCAGGAACACCCAGTGGTTTCATCCAAGGAAAGGAGGCGATGATCGGTCTCGGTGACCGTGGCTACCGGCGCGAAGTGGTCCCTATCGTTCCAGCAGCGGTCAACCAAGTGGTGGATTCAGTGAAGGCGTGGTTCGAGGGGGCGGATCTGACCGGTACGGGTGTGGCGCGGTACACCGGATACGAACGGGTATACCTGGTGGATTGGCATCGATCGACCCGACCAGAGAAACGGAATGAACTCATGCGCTACGTGCTCATGAAGAATTCGAACGCTTTTCTGCTGGATGAATACACCATCGAAGGGATCGAACTCGCAGATACGGTCGCCGTCATCCGCTATCGGTTCCGTATCCCCAATAGTCTTATGCGCTCGGGTCAACGTGCATTCTTCCCTGGATGTCTTGCCGATCCTTGGAAGTCCTACCGTTTGAGTGAGCAGCGACGCCTGCCCCTAGAATTCGATAATCACTCCGAGCAGAGGTTCCACCTCGAGGTACGTGTTCCCGAGGGTATGGCATGTGTTACAGCTCCGCCAGATCTGGTTGAGAGCATGCCGGAGGCCCAAGCTGCCATCTCCGCTGCATGTGAAGGCGGCTTCATCAAGTCCGACGCGATATTCACCCTGAACAGCTTGTTGATCGATACCAACCTGCAGGAATTCCTCGCGTTGAACAAGCGTGTTTACAAGAACATCAACAGTTCTTTCGTGTTCGAGACCGAATGACCATGCGCCTGACCTTTTCCCTACTGCTCGTTGTATTGGACCTCCAGTTCGCACGGGCTCAACATGCGTTGCTGAAGGATTACGACTGGGAGGCTCCGCCGCAGGTGGATGAGGTGATCCTGGAAAAGGGCACTGACGTATTGCTTAAGCGGAACGTCCTCACCCAGTTCTCCGAGGAGAATGGCCGGATGCACTTCTATAACGTGTTCCACATGCAGCGCTATCTCCACGATCTAGAGGCCATCGAGGAGAACAAGACCATCCAATTGTCCACCGGACATATGCAGGAGTTGATACGGATAAAGGCCCGGTGCATACTGCCGGATGGTTCGGCGAACCAATTGGACAGTAGCGCCTTCCTTGAACGAACCGATGATCGAGAAGGCGAAGGTGGAGTGTACTTCGCCTTCGAGGGTCTGCGACCAGGAAGCATCATCGAGTACCTCTACCTCAGTCGTGAAAATGGAGGCTATCAAGGCGGTGTCTACCGTACGCAGTTCGCCTTGCCTGTGATGGAACAGCGGTTCGAGGTCTTGGTGCCGGAAACTTGGCGATTCCAATTCAGAACATATAATGGTATGCCCATGCCGCTAGCCGATAGCTCGCATGCGGGTATCATCCGGCATCATGTGCGCATGTTGGATACACCAGCGATACCCGCAGAGAAAAGCAGCTTCGAAGATGTGAATCGGATGTACATCGTGCAGCGGCTCGATGCGGTTCCCATGCACTCCGTCTTTGACCTCAGTGGCTTCGCAACGGCCACCCGCAACTTTCATAAGAACCTCTATCCAGAACATGCTCCCAAGCTCCGGAAGGAAATGAAGGCACTATTGCAAGACGTGGGTATTGATAAGAAAACCGATGTTGAGGCGAAGGTCAGGGCCATTGACATGCACATCAAGACCGGTTTCGCACCTGCTAGTTCGGGCGCGCCCGAGCTCTCTTCGATCGAGCACATACTGCGGACGAAGAACTACGATGCCTTCGGTCTGAGGAGGTTGTATGCCAATCTTCTTCGCGAGGCTGGCATCGAACATCAGATCGTGCTAACGACCGATCGCAGTGATTCGCCCTTCGA
>JAEUTC010000119.1 GCA_016787985.1 Flavobacteriales bacterium
CCGAAGCTCACCAGCATCAAGGAGGCGAATGGTCTCGGTCACGACCTCGTGCGCTGCCTGCACCGCGACCGTAGCGGGGGCATCTGGGCCGGCACCGGTTTCGGCGGGGTGAGCAAGTTCACCAGTGATGCGTTCGTGTACATCACTGAAAAAGACGGATTGGGTTCTCGGATCGTGAGCGCGATCCACCGCACGGCGGACGGGCTGTTGTGGATCGGCACCCAAGGCGGTGGCATCTCCCATTTCGACGGCACCCGGATCCGACACTATGAACGGGAGGATGGCCTTCCTTCGCTGTTCATCACCTGCTTGGGTGAAGATGCTGAAGGCTTCCTGCTGGCAGGTACGAGCATGCACGGGCTGCACCGCAACCGCAACGGACGCTTCGAGCCGGTGTGGGCCACGGGCGATCGCGAAGCGCAACGGGTGAACGACGTGATCACCCTTTCCGATGGAACGATCGTGATCGCCAGTGGTTCGGGCGTTCACTGGTTGAAGGGTACGAAGACAGCAGTCACATCCTTGGTGGGCCGTTCAGCGAACGCGTTGCTGGTCGCTGGAGATTCTCTTTGGTGTGCCACGGATAGCGGACTGTTCGTGGTGTCCCTATCGCAGAACAACGAGTTCCAACGGATCGATGCGGTACCGCCCGTTGCGATCAACGCCATGGCACGCGACTCGAAAGGGAACCTGTGGTTGGGTACGGCAACACAAGGGTTGTTGCGTCTGCGTGGCAGCAAGGTGGATGTGTATGGACGTGAGGCGGGCCTGGAGAGCCTGGCGGTGATGTATGTGCAGCTGGACGCGTTCGAGAACCTCTGGTTGGGCACGCGACAAGGCATCCACCAAGTAGAACTGGATGTGATGCAGGAGCAGGTGTTGAGCATCCGCGCATTCGGACCGGAGGACGGCTTCATCGGCTTGGAGAGTCTGCGCGGCGCCAGCATGCTCGATGGCGACAGCAGTCTCTGGTTCGGGACCGTCCGCGGCGCCACACGGTTCGATGCCCAGCAGGTGGTGGACGATACGCAAGAACCATTGGTGCACCTCACCGACCTCCAGCTGTTCTACGAACGACCTGATTGGTCACCGTGGTGCGCGGGCCTGAGCCGCAATGGTTTCCCCAGTGAGCTGCACTTGCCGCACGACAAGAACCACCTCACCTTCTCCTTCACGGGGATCTCCTTGGCCTATCCGGAGAAGGTCCGGTACCGCTGGATCCTGGAAGGATACGATCCGGATTGGTCGCCCATCACGGCCACGCAGCGGGTCACCTATAGCAACATCCCACCGGGCGATTACACCTTCAAGGTGATGGCCCGGAATGCCAGCGGCATCTGGAATGAGAAGCCGGTGACCTACACCTTCACCATCGCACCACCCTTCTGGCGCACCACGTCATTCCTGGCCGGCGGTGGACTCACCTTGTTGCTTGGGTTCGGTGGATTCGTGCGCTTACGGGAGCGCAATCAACGGCGCGAGCGCGAGCGCTTGGAGCGCATGGTGAAGATCCGCACCAGCCAGTTGGCCGAAGAAAAGGAACGCAGCGATGACCTGTTGCGCAACATCCTACCGGCCTCCACCGCCGAGGAGTTGAAACAGAAGGGCAGTGCGGAAGCGCACCGCTACGAGAGTTGCACGGTACTCTTCAGCGACTTCAAGGGCTTCACGGGCTTCAGCAGCTTGATGGACAGCGACACGCTCGTGAGCGAGCTGGACCACTACTTCCGGCTGTTCGATGAAGCCTGCGACCGCTACGGTCTGGAGAAGATCAAGACCATCGGCGATGCCTACATGTGTGCGGCAGGGATCCCCGAGCCGAAAGCGACGCACGCACGCGATGCCGTGCTCATGGGCCTGGCGATGATCGAAGCGGTGGACCAGAGCAATGCCGACCGCCGCTCACGGGGCATGACCGAATGGCCGGTGCGCATCGGCATCCACACCGGACCTGTGGTGGCCGGCGTGGTCGGTCGCAAGAAGTTCGCCTACGACATCTGGGGCGATACGGTGAACCTCGCCAGCCGCATGGAAAGCCACAGCGAAGCCGGTAAGCTCAACATCAGTGGAGCCACCTACGCCCAAGTGATGGATCTGGTGCACGTACAGCCGCGCGGCCCCATCAAAGTGAAAGGCAAAGGCGAACTGCACATGTACTTCGTCACCGGCTTGAAAGAAGGCGCAGTGCTGCCTTGATGGCGCCACCTGAACCGGCTCACATCCGCTTCACCAGCCACTGCTGGAATTCCTGCTTCAGCTCGCGGTAGAGTTTTTCGAAGGTCTGGTAGCGATCGCGCAGCTCCGTGTGGTCCTTGAAATAGCGGTGTTCGATGGCCACCGGATGGTCGCGCATCTCCTTTTCCAGCATGTTCTCCTCCTGCTTGATGTCGTGGCGCAATTCATCGACCACCTCGCGTTCGCGGATGAAACGGTTCTGGAAATGTTCGAGCTCGGCCATCACTTCCTGGTGCGTATTGCGCCGGGCGATGTCCTCCAACCGATGCTCTAGGATGGCGATGTCCTCCTTGTAAAAGGCCAACGCGTTCAACCATTCGCGTTGGTCGTTGTGCAGGTCTCCGAAGTAGGCACGGGCTGGGGCGGTAGCGGTTGTCATGATGGTTCGAGTTTGGTTGCTGCTGTTCCGACACAAATGAACCGGGCCTTCACCGGTAGCGGACTGACGATCGTCAAGATACGGAGCCAGGGGTAGGAAAAGTGGATCTATGGGCTGACGAATGCCCGATCATGCCTTCTTCCCGTTCGTCCGATCCCTCACAACGAATGTGAATGCCTGCAAAAGGGGGCAACCGCCCAGGTAGGTCCCTCGTCCTATCATTGAACAACACACACGACCATGGACGCTCTCATCCGCCGCATCCCCTCGCATGTGCTGGTGATCGGCCTTTACATCCTGCTCGTCGGTTTCGCAGTGCTCGCTTTCACGAATCCGGTCTGACCGGATAGCGCCACCAACGAACGCGCTGACGATCGAAGCTCGGCTGGGCGCGCGTTGATCAGCCCTTCCAAACGAATTTGGCGGGCTGTACTTCCCACGCTTTTCCGTTGCTGTCCACCACCCGCACCGAAATGGTGAAGGTCGTTCCAGGAGGAAGGTTGGACACCATGGTCTTCATGGCTGAGGTGAGGGTCCCCTCCTTCGCCGTGTAACCCGCGTCCTTGCCTTCACAGTCCTTGATGCAGATGTGCATGGCGGTGATGCGCGCGGAGGGTACGCAGCCGACTAGATCCACGGCTGAAACCGTACGCCACTGGGCCGCGGTGATATCACCGCTCATCTTGCCCGCTATGCGGATCGCCGGTGGGCCGCCTGGAAGTACAGCGGCTTCCAAGGCGCGGTGTTGAGGAGCCTTGTGCGCGGCGCTGGTATCGATCAGCGAAAGAAAGGATGCAAGGAGCACTGTGGTCAACATGGTGTGGGGTTTCTTGGGACAATGCCGAGCTTCGGAATAAGTAATGGTCCACCTTCACCGTTCGTAACGTTCGGCGGTAGAACCAACGTCGACGACCGAGTCCTCTCCGTTCGAAAGGCCTACCTGACGGGACATGGCATTACATTGAGGCCGTGACCCTGCAGGCATCCTGGTACAGCCGTTCCGCCATCGTCCTGAGCGGCGCCATTCTCATCCTCAGTGTGGCCCTGATCAACGGCTATCCGTTGGTCTACTCGGATACGGGCACCTACCTGCGTTCGGCATTCACTGGCTTCGTTCCTCCGGACCGCCCCTATTGGTATGGTTTGTTCATCGAGATCACCAGCTTAGGCGGATATTCGCTTTGGGGCACGATCGCGGCTCAGGCGCTGCTCTGCAGCTTATTGCTCTGGCGGTGCTGGACGGTCTTCGGCGACCGACGTGCGTGGACCTACCTGCTCACGGTCGCCATACTATCCCCATTCACCGGTCTGGGTTGGTACGCCGGCCAGTTGGTAGCCGACATCTTCACGGTGATCGGCGTGCTCGCTGGCCTGTTGCTGTTGTTCTCCACAACGACCTTCTGGTGGCGTTCCTTCTATGTATTCATCCTCGTGATGGCCAGTTTCGTTCACCTCAGCAACCTGATGATCCTTCCGCTGACCTTGATCAGTACAGCGTTGATCAGCCGATGGAAGGCAGGTAGGAGCACGTCGATCCCGCTTTGGATCCCCTTGGTGACGCTCATCCTCTGCTGGCCTGCCATCTGGCTTGCGAACAAAGCCGTGAGCGGTGAAGGGCATATCTCGCAACGCTCCCATGTCTTCTTGATGAGCGGCATGGCCGAGAGCGGGATCCTCCAACAATGGTTGGCCGAACATTGCCCCGATGAGTCCCTGGGCATCTGTCACTTCAAGGATAGTATACCCACCACGAACAAGGCCTTCATGTGGAGCGAACGAAGCCCTCTGCATTGGGGTGGCGGGGCGGATAAGGTCCGCGATGAGTACAACTGGATCATCCGTTCAACGCTGAAGGACCCACGTTACGTCGCTTTGCACATCAAGGCGAGTCTGTGGTCCACCGCGCGTTTGCTCGCTCTCTGGCATGTTGCGGATGAACTGGAGGGCGAATACTACCGCCAAGACTACAGTGCACCGTATGGATCCATCGCCGGCCTTGTCGCCCATGAGCTCGACGACTTCCTCGCCAGTGAACAGAACACCGGTAATGGTAAACTCTGGATGCGTGTGATCGATCCCGTGTACGCGTTCCTTTTTGGCGCCTCCATACTTCTCGCCATCTACCTTCTCATCCGAAGATGCAAGAGCACAGATGTCCTACTCTGCCTCTTGACCGGGATCACCACACTCGTCTTCGGCGCCTGGGTCTGTGCGACGTTGAGCACGGTGGATAGCCGATTCATGGGTCGCACGGCCTGGCTGTTACCGATGATGGTGTCGCTCATCCTTTGGCACCTTCATGCACAACGGAAAGCGGCCTGACGGGGATCAGGCCACTTCACGCTCTTCAGCAAGGAGGCGATCGCGCCTAACTCAACCCGCTCACCACACCATTGGCATCGATGTCCATACCTTCGCTGGCGGGTGTTTCGGGCAGGCCAGGCATACGCATGATGCTGCCGAGCATGGGCACCACGAAGCCGGCACCGGCGGCGATCTCGATATCCTTCACCGTGATCTCGAAGCCTTCGGGTGCAGCTCGGCGTGTGGGATCATCGCTGAAGCTGTACTGCGTCTTCGCGATGCAAACGGGCAGTTTCTCCAGGCCCAGGTTCTTGATGCGCCGTAAGGCGGTCTGCGCATCGGGTCCGAATGTCACGCTGCTGGCGCGGTAGATCTCCTTGGCGATCTTCTCCACCTTCTGCTCGATGGACAGATCGAGGTCGTACAGCACCTTGAACTGGCTGGCGCCGCTTTCCACCACGCGCAGCACGGCATTGGCGAGGTCCTTCATGCCTTCACCACCCTCAGCGAACCCGCGTGCCACCACGGCTTCGGCGCCGCGTTCCTTGCAATACTGTTGGATCAGGGTGATCTCCTCGGCGGAGTCGGTGGGGAAATGATTGATCGCCACCACGGCCTTCACACCGAACTTGGCGACGTTCTCGATGTGGCGCCCCAGGTTGGCCAAGCCCGCCTTCACGCGCTCCAAGGAAGGATCGTTCCACTCGCCCTTCTCGGCACCGCCATGGTACCGCAACGCACGCACCGTGGCCACGATCACCGCAGCGCTCGGGTTCAAGCCGGCCGCGCGGCATTTGATGTCGAAGAACTTCTCCGCACCCAGGTCAGCACCGAAACCGGCCTCGGTCACCACATAGTCCGCGAGGCTGAGACCCATCTTGGTGGCCAACACACTGTTCACCCCTTGCGCGATGTTGGCGAACGGACCGCCATGGATGATCGCCGGATTACCCTCAAGCGTCTGAACGAGGTTCGGTTTGATGGCATCCTTCAGCAACAGGGCCATGGCACCTTCGGCCTTCAGGTCGCGGGCGTAGACGTACTTCTTATCCGGGTTACGGCTGTTGCCGACGAAGATGTTGCCCAAGCGCTTCTTCAGGTCATCGAAGCCGGTGGCCAGGCAGATGATCGCCATCACCTCGCTGGCCGCGGTGATGTTGAAACCATCCTCCCGCGGGATGCCGTTACCCGTGCCACCGAGACCGATCACGATATCGCGCAGGGCGCGGTCGTTCATGTCGATCACGCGTTTCCACGCGATGGTGCGCGGATCGATCTGCAGGTTCTTGGTCTTGCTCTGCAGGTTGTTGTCGATCAACGCGGCGAGCAGGTTGTTGGCCTTCTCGATGGCACTGAAATCGCCGGTGAAGTGGAGGTTGATGTCCTCCATCGGCACCACTTGCGCATAACCTCCGCCAGCCGCCCCGCCCTTCACGCCGAATACGGGACCGAGCGAGGGTTCGCGCAGCACCACCATGGCCTTTTTACCCACCTTGTTCAGGCCCTCGCACAAGCCGATGCTCGTGGTGGTCTTTCCTTCGCCAGCGGGCGTGGGTGAGAGCGCAGTGACGAGGATGAGCTTGCTCTTCTTGATCCGATCCTCGTTGATCAGGTTCAGCGGGAGCTTCGCCTTGTACTTGCCGTAGAGTTCAAGGTCATCCGCATTGATGCCGAGCTTGTCGCCGATGGCATTGATATGCTGCATGCGCGCCTGTTGCGCGATCTGGAGATCGGAAGGGAAGGACATGGCGGGTTGGTTGGTGTTCCTTCGACCTCATGGGAAGTCGGGAGGTGGGGCGAATTTGGGGAATGTTCCGTCAGCTGCGACGAAGACCCATGTGCATATCGGCACCGTGCTCGGAGCCGGTAGCTTTGCGCCATGTCATTGACGCACTCCTACGCCGCCCAGAGCGCCACTTCGCCCCTCACCCCTTGGACCTTCGAACGCCGCGCGGTGGGGCCGAACGATGTCAGCATCAAGATCCACTACTGTGGGGTGTGCCACAGCGACATCCACACGGCACGCGGCGAATGGAGCGGCACCAAGTACCCGATCGTTCCCGGGCACGAGATCGTGGGTACGGTGACAGCTGTAGGCGCAGCGGTGAAGAACTGGAAGGTGGGCGACACCGTGGGCGTAGGCTGCATCGTGGACAGCTGCCGCGAATGCGCCTCCTGCAAAGAGGACCAGGAGCAGTTCTGCGAGAACGGCATGACAGGGACCTACAACGGCATCGAACGCGGCACGGGCCACACCACGCAAGGGGGGTACTCGCAGCACATCGTGGTGGACGAGAACTACGTGCTCCGCATCCCTGCGGGCATGCCGCTGGACCGCACCGCGCCGCTGTTGTGCGCGGGCATCACCACCTATTCACCGCTGCGGAAATATGGCGTGAAGGCCGGGATGAAGGTGGCCATCGTCGGGTTGGGCGGACTGGGCCACATGGGGGTGAAGATCGCCAAGGCCATGGGCGCACATGTCACCGTGGTGAGCCACAGCGACAAGAAACGCGACGACGCCAAGCGCTTGGGGGCCGACGACTTCCTCAACACGGGTGAGGCCGGTGCGTTCCGGGCCAACGCCAAACGTTTCGACTTCATCCTGGACACGGTGTCCGCCGAGCACGACTACAACAGTTACCTAATGATGGTGAAGCGTGGCGGCACCATGGTGGTGGTGGGCATACCGCCCGCATCGCCGCTCAACCCGAGCATGCTGGTGATGCAACAACGCTGCCTCGCCGGATCGTTGATCGGCGGTATCGCAGAGACCCAGGAGATGCTGGATTTCTGCGCCGAACATCAGGTGTTCAGCGACATCGAAGTGATCCCGGCCAGCATGATCAACGAGGCGTACGAGCGCATGCTGAAGAGCGACGTGCGGTACAGGTTCGTGATCGACAGTGCGACCCTAGGGTGAAAGATCCGTAACTTGGCTGTCATGGGACTCGTCAATGGCCACCTGATCCTGAAGAACCCACGCTTACCAGAACTGGAAGGCATGGAAGTGAACGCTCTGGTCGATACGGGGGCTGTTCATCTGTGCATTCCGGAACATGTTCGGATCCAGTTGAGACTTGAGCCCATCGAGGACAAAGAAGTCACCCTGGCCGACGGCTCCAAGCGACTCGTGCCCTATGTTGGTCCGATCGAGATCAAGTTCAAGAACCGGACTGGTTTCGCAGGTGCTCTGGTCCTTGGTCAGCAGGTGCTGCTGGGCGCGATCCCCATGGAAGACATGGACCTCGTTGTGATCCCACGGACGCGGACCGTTGACATCAACCCCGAAAGTCCGAATATCGCGTCGAGCATCGCGATGTGAACGACCTCAGTCGATCATGTAACCCGCCGCCCGCAAGTGCTCCCAGTACTCCGGATAGCTCTTGTCCACCACACCGGGATCCTTGATGATGAC
>JAEUTC010000137.1 GCA_016787985.1 Flavobacteriales bacterium
CTTCGGCCAGGTGCCCTACCTCAACAGCTCGCTCTTCGAGCCCACCGAGCTGGAGCACCGCACCCTCTTCATCAGCAACCTGGAGGATGAGCGGCCCATGCCCCTGCACAAGGCCACGGTGCTCAAGGACGACCGGTTGAAACGGCTCAGCGGGAGCCTCCCCGCGCTCGACTACCTCTTCCGCTTCCTGGATGCTTACGACTTCACCAGTGAGGGCGGCGAAGAGGTGCAGGAGGAGAACAAGCGCCTGATCAACGCCAGCGTGCTCGGTCTGATCTTCGAGAAGATCAACGGCTACAAGGATGGCAGCTTCTTTACACCGGGTTTCATCACCATGTACATGTGCCGGGAGGCGTTGCGCCCAGCCGTGCTGCAGCGCTTCAACAAGGCCTTCGAGGCCGAAGGGAAACAGCCCTGTGCGGACTTGGACGAACTACGCGACCGCATCGAGACCGGACGCGAAGCGCGCACGGCTGCCAACGCCCTCATCAACAGCCTGCGCATCTGCGACCCCGCCGTGGGCAGCGGCCACTTCCTGGTAAGCGCCCTCAACGAGCTCATCGCCATCAAGAGCGAACTGGGCATCCTCTCACACCTCAACGGCGACCGGGTGCGCCACCAGCGGATCGCGGTGGAGAACGATGAACTGGTGGTGTACGATGAGGAGGAAGGGAGCTTGTTCGAGTACCGCGTTGGACCCGATGGACATGCCAGTGCCGAACGCCAGCAGCTGCAGGAAACGCTCTTCCACGAGAAGCAGACCCTCATTGAGCAGTGCCTCTTCGGGGTGGACATCAACCCCAATTCGGTGAAGATCTGCCGCCTGCGCCTGTGGATCGAACTGCTCAAGCACACCTACTACCTGCCGGGCACGCAAGAGCTGGAAACGCTGCCCAACATCGACATCAACATCAAGTGCGGCAACAGCCTCATCCACCGCTTCGCCCTGGATGCCGACCTGGGGCCCGCCCTGCGCAAGAGCAAGTGGAGCATGGACAGCTACCGGCTGGCCGTGCATACCTACCGCCACGCCGAGGACAAGGCCCAGAAGCGCGAAATGGAACGGTTGATCGAGAGCATCAAGGGCGACTTCCAGGTGGGCATCAGCCAGGAGAGCAAGGCCGTGCGGGACCTGAACAAGGCCAAGAACGAGTACTATCTGACCTATGAAAAGGCCCAGCTTTTCGACGGCGATGGGAAGCCCCGCCTCACCCGCAAGCAGGAGGAACACCGCCGGAAGTTGGAGGCGAAGATCAACACCCTTACGCAGGTGGTGGAGGACCTGAAGAACAACGTCCTTTTCACCAATGCCTTCGAGTGGCGCTTCGAGTTCCCAGAAGTGCTGGATGACGATGGCCGCTTCACAGGGTTCGATGTGGTCATCGGGAATCCGCCGTACATCCGGCAGGAGGCCTTCAAGGAGATCAAGCCCTACCTGAAAGATCACTATCGCACCTTCGCCGGCACCGCCGATCTCTACATCTACTTCATCGAACTCGGTCTGTTGCTGCTGCGCCCGCATGGGCAGTTCGCCTTCATCGTGCCCAACAAGTGGATGCGCGCCGGGTACGGCAAGGCGTTACGTGTGCACCTGGGCGATCAGGCCGTGCAACGGATCACCGACTTCGGGGATCTTCCGGTCTTCGAGGAGGCCACTACCTATCCGTGCGTACTCCTCGTGCAGAAGACCCCCAGCGACGATGGATTCCCGGCAGCCACGTTGAATGAACTACCGGGCGAACGCCAGTTGGATGAATTGATAGCGGCTGCGGAGGTGCAGGTGCAGCCCACCAGCCTGACCGCCAATGGATGGGCCCTGGTGGATGCCCGGAAGCAAGCGCTGCTGGACAAGTTGCGCGCGGCGGGGAAGCCTTTGGGAGAGTATGTCGGAGGGAAGATCTTCTACGGCATCAAGACCGGCTTGAACGAGGCCTTCGTGATCGACGCCGCCATACGTGATCAGCTGATCGCAGCGGACCCGAATAGCGCAGAGGTGATCAAGCCCTTTCTAGCTGGAAAGGACATCAAGCGGTATGAGCGGCCTGTGATCAATAAGTACTTGATCCTGTTCCCGAAAGGCAGCACAGTGGAACGTGTTGGCAAGCACGTTTCGGAGGAGTCTGCTTGGGCTATTATGCTGAGAACCTATCCAGCCATTTGTAGCCGTATTGAGCATTATGCCGACCGGGCACGAAAACGAGCTGACCAAGGGGACTATTGGTGGGAGCTGCGTGCTTGCGACTACTACGATGTGTTCGATCACAAGAAGGTTCTATATCAAGAGATCGCAATGTCACAGGCCTTTGCTTATGATGAAGCAGGGCTATATGTGAACAACAAGCTATTCCTACTTGAAGATGTTCCTCTGGCATTGCTGGCCTACCTCAACTGCAGTGTGGTCTGGTTCGTGCTGTGGCAAACCACGACACGATTACGTGGTAATGCCCTGGCCATGCAATCGCCTTACATTCTTGGTCTGCCTGTCCATCCTTCCATCCCAACCAGTTCTGCTCTGCGAGACAAAGCACAATACGTGATCGACTTGAGATCAACGGATCCCGAATGTGATACGGTCGAATTGGAGCGCGAGATCGATGCCCTTGTCTACCAACTCTACGATCTCACCGCAGAAGAGATCGCCTTGGTGGAGGCAGCGGTTGGGCGGGGGTAAGCTTCAAGGCGATCGATCTTCACCAGGGGCTGTTCGTACTTAAGCGGGAACGCAGCGTCCAAGCAGTTTTCATTCATCCCACCTTTAGGGTAGGAATTCACATGTCGCGCAAGATCACCGCCCAGTTCCACGACCGGCACGCCGGGTCGCCCGGCAAAGGCCCGTGGTTGCGCGTGGTGGCGTCCAGGTCGCCCGGCATGCCGGTGCGGTTCCGCGACAAGAAGGGCAAGCTGAGCGACCTGCAGCTGGAGTCGGACGGCACATGGACCAACATCCGCAACAAAGCGGCCATGTCGCGGGACACTGCGCAGCGGTCCCGGGAGGCAACTTCGATGTTGCACGACGCAGCAGCTAAGCCGAACGACATCGCCGCCGAGACCAACAACAACGTGGCAAAGTCGCGCGACCGGATGGCCATGTGGTGGAACCCCATCTCATGGTTGTTCGCCATGTGCGCCATGTTGTACCGCATGGTGAGCGAATGGCACATCGGCCGCACCGGTTCGATCACCTTGGAAGAACGCCGCCTTCTCCGGGAAGCCTCGTTCGATGAGCTCTTCGTGCTCGAGTACAAGGAGTTGCCCGAGCCGCCGCGTGGTGGCCCCATGGCCTTGGGCCAGGACCCGACCTGCGTTGGGGACCTCCTCGCCTACCTCGCGCTCGATGACCGGTATGCGAAGGACAGGCGGCTCCAACTCGCCTTCTTCCTCGCCTACCTCCAACGCCTGCTGCGCCCTGCGCTAGAGACGGTGCACCGCGTCCACCCGTTGACGGTGGCACTGGCACGCGGTGTCGGCTCCAGTGCGCTGTTCCAGCGCCCGCCACCCTTGGCGTTCCACTAACGGCACCCATGAGCCGCAGCGTGCTGCGCGTTCGTTCGAGTTCGCCACCCTGATGGGCGGTGGTGTCCTGCGGTGCCGTGCTTGCCGCTTCCAATGGAACGACGAGCAGGGCTGTGCCATGCGCTGTAATCGAAGGTGGAGCAGCCCGCCAGCCGATCACCCTTTCATTCATCCAACCGGTGTGCCCGGCCCCTGGTCGCGGCCACCAAAACACGATTAGACCATGACGAAACTGGTCAAAGCCATCGCCCGCCTGAACGCGGTGCAACTGGTGGCACGTTCACTGTTCATTGAGGAACGCCTTACGGGCAACCCGGCGTTCCCTATTCTAACCCCCACGCTTGCGGAGATCGCCGCCGTGCGTGAGGCCCTGCAACAGGCGATAACCGACGCGGCCGATGGCGGGCGTACGGTCAGGGCCAAGCGCGAGCAGCGCAGACGCGAGCTCAAGCTTGCCCTCGACGCGTTGGCCGGCGACGTGATCAGCCAGGCCGGCGATGACGCGGAGCTGATCCTGGGCGCGGGTTTCTTCGTGCGCACGAACAGCCGCTCTTCGGAGGGTCTGCCCGCGCCGTTGAAATTGCGAGCCCGCATCAGCGATCAGGTGGGTGATGCCCGCCTTGATTGGGGCACCACCCGAGGTGCTGCCATCTATGTGGTGGAGCACAACGGCACATCGCCCGAGGACGAAAGTGCGTGGAAGCAGGTGGCCGAGACCACCCGCATCCGGCACACGGTGAGCGGACTGGCCAGTGCGAAGGAGCATTGGTTCCGCGTACGTGCCATCGGCACCAACGGCCGCAGCCCTTGGAGCGATGTGGCGCGCACCTTGGTGCGCTGACCCGCGCTGAAATTGTTCTGAACGCCAGTGCACCCCGTAGAGCACAGCCCCGCTTCGGCGGGGCTGTGTCGTTCAGGTACTCCGATCAACGACCAGCGTTGCAATGCCAGCAAGGGATGGCGAAGCATCGCCATGGTGTTGGTGGCCGGTATTAGGGCCGCACTGCCCCAATGGCCGGTGAGCAGGGCTACTCACAGTTCTCCATCTCCAGGATGAAGTAGCCCTGGCGCTCGATGTCGGCCTCCCATTTGGGTTGCAGGGCCCGTACATGACAGAGGCGGCACTCCTTGGCAGTGAGCGACTGACCACCTTCGCCTTTGCTTTTCAGGTAGGCTCGGCCATAGCTGTGTATCGTGGCCGTGTCGCGCTGGCTGCTCGGCGCGATGATGTCGAAGTGCATCACCCTGCCGTCGTTGCGGGTGACATAGGTGTCCCATACGGCGACCTCGGCCGCTCTTGTCTGTTCGTTCATGTTGATGCGTTGTTGGGCCTGCACAGCGATACCGATCAGAATGGCGGGTAGGCAAGTGAGGTGGGTTATCATGACTTTTCGATCACTCGGAACAAAGGTAAGGATACCTAACTATATTTGCCCCCGAAAGGTTCGCGACCCTTCCATCATCAACACCTAACCCAAGTCCCATGAACAGGAACGCTCTCATCTTGATGCTGACCATCGGCAGCCTGCCTGTGGCGGCTCAGCAACGCACCACCCACCAACAACCAACCAATACCATGAGCACACCGCACGGATACACCTACGGCAAAGTGGCCACCTCCCCCTTCACCATGAAGGACCTCGACGCGCTGAAGGCGACCGTGCTCTTCGGGCCGGAGGATGAGAAATACCTGCGCATGGCCGGCGAGGTCCTGAAGGACCAGACCGATGCTGTGCTCGACCTGTGGTACGGTTACGTTGGCGGAAACCCGCACCTGGTCCATTACTTCTCCTACAAGGGAGAGCCGAACATGGAGTACCTCACTGCCGTGCGCGCCCGGTTCGGCCAGTGGATCATGGACCTGTGCAACCGGCCCTATGACCAGGACTGGCTGAACTACCAGTACGAGATCGCGCTTCGGCACCACAGTGCGAAGAAGAACAGCACCGATGGGGTGCAGGCCGAGCCGATCATCCACATGCGCTACTTGCCGGCGTTCATCTTCCCCATCACGGCCACCATCAAGGACTTCCTGTCCAAGAAGGGCCACAGTGCCGAAGATGTGGAGAAGATGCACGCGGCCTGGTTCAAGGCGGTGACCATGACGGCCACGCTCTGGTGCCAGCCCTATGTGAACGAGGGCGAGTTCTGATCCATTCCCCTTATGAACTTACGGGACCCGGAGCGAACGTTCCGGGTCCCGTTGTCCGTAATACCTTTCCGCCATGGCGATGAAGCCGCCCATTGAGGGCCCTCTGAACGCACATCTCGCGAGGTTGTTGGAGCGCATCGGGGAGGTGGCGCGCGCCCTGCGTTGGCAGCAGGCCACGGGCGCCGGGCTCAGCCCCCTGCAGATCCGCATCCTGGGTTTCGTGTGCGACCACCCCGGTGAGCCCGTGGGCGTGGCGCGTTTGGCGGATGAGCTGCAGGTGACGCGGCCTACGGTAAGCGACAGTGTGGCGCTCCTGGTGGAACGCGGCCTACTGCTGCGGAAACCCGACCCGA
>JAEUTC010000138.1 GCA_016787985.1 Flavobacteriales bacterium
GCCACCAGCCAGCCATCCCCTTGGCCGCCCTGCTCCGTTACATCGCCATCGGACGAAAAGGTGATGCCACCCACCACACAGCCACCCGCCGTGCGCGAACGGATCGCAGTGGCCTGATCGCGCCAGGAACCACCGAGCGTACGCTGCCATACCAACGCACCATCAGCGCTCAATCGCACGATGCCATAGTCCTCCTCCCCT
Organism: Flavobacteriales bacterium; assembly: GCA_016787985.1. Lineage (GTDB taxonomy): Bacteria > Bacteroidota > Bacteroidia > Flavobacteriales_F > PHOS-HE28 > PHOS-HE28. The sequence continues at coordinate 202 of JAEUTC010000138.1, forward strand.
GCACTGCCACCGAAGTCGCCATCCACGCTGCTGGTCGAACCCGCTACGTAGAAGCCCCCATCCGGCGCCACGTCCACGGCCCAAGCCTCGTCGGCCAGGGAGCCTCCCACGCTCCGCTGCCAGACGATATCACCGGTCGCATTCAGGCGCAACACCCAATAATCCGATCCTCCAGCGGTAGGGCCCACCTGACCGTCCATGGAGTTGCTATGCCCTACGATCACACAACCACCGTCCGCCGTAGCGGCCATGTCCCAGGCCTCATCCGTACTGCTGCCGCCGTAACACCGCTGCCCCAGCAGGGCTCCTTCGGCGTCCAATTCCAACAACCACACATCGCTTCCGCCGATCGCCCCTTCCACATCACCGTCCGCTGAATCGGTATGACCCACCACCCGAAAGCCACCTGCAGGGCTTCCGATCACGGCCATGGCCTTGTCCGTGGCACTACCGCCAAAAGTCCGCTCCCAGACCAAGGCACCCTGCGCATCCACCTTCCATACGCGAGCATCCCAGTCGCCCACGGTGCCCTTGCCCACACCCTCCGTCGCGAAAACACTGCCCGCTACCACCACAGCTCCGTCCGCCATGCACCAGATCCCCTCTGCCTGTTCCGTGAAGTCGTCGCCGAAAGTCTGCTGCCATGCGATAGCAGGACCTTGCTGGGCCCAACTAAGGATCGATGCATACAGCGCACAGCACAGCACGCTACTCACGCGGGACAGTGGATGTATCATGCTTCGAAGATAAGCCCGGCAGAACACGGGAACAACGGTGGCTAACCGGCGGATCGGTAGCCTGTGGTGATGGCCGTTGCCTTACGGCCACCGATGGTCTTCACCACCTTGAGCTCTGCGATGCACAAGGGCGCGTGTTGCGCACGATGTCCACCCAAGGCACACAGACCATGCTCGACCTGCAGGCATTGCCGGCGGGGCTTTACGTGGTCCGCGAGGTGGGACGTGGTGCGGGGGTAAGGGTGGTGCGGGGGGGAAAAGCCGCCCGCGGCGACTGTGGGCACTTACACAACGTGGAACAGCCCTCACACCTTCAGCGGACCTTCCACGCCCCCATCGTCGTTGGTGGTCCTGCCCACCAGGGCCAGCAGGATCTTCACGCTCGCTACGAGGCTACCGTCCTTCGTGTCCCAGTAGTAGCTCTCGTCCGGCGTCACCTGTAGCAGGCGCAGGTCGGGGTCGTCCGCGCCCTCGGGCACCCAGGCCTTAGCCAGGGGGCTGAAGAGCTCCTTCATCCGCGCCCGGTCTTTGCTCACGGTGGTGTGGCCGTGTACTGCCAAGTACTCCTGCTTACCGGGGTTGGCGAAGTAGAGACTGATGCGCGGATCGCTGGTGAGCTCCTCGAACTTCTCGCTCGTGCGCAAGGTGAGGAACCAGAACACGCCCCGCTCATCCACCTCCGCCACCGCCATGGGCTGGCTGTGCGGCGGTCGCTCTTCCGTGGCCGTCACCATCATACAGATGGACTGGTGCTTCACGATCTCCTGCAATTGGACGATCGCCGCGCGACCGCCGAGTTCCTTGTAGTGGCCCATGGGGTTGTTGTTGTGCAGGGGACAACACAAGGGGCATGCCCGGTGGGATCGTGCGCGAGCATGAGTGAATGCGTGGAAGGGTTTGCCCGATCAGTGGGCTTACTCGACTTACTTCGGGGGATCGGATGCCCAGGGGAGATGGGGCTGCATGGCGAGGACCAGCACGTTACAGGCAATGGTGCTTTGAACGCTTTGATAGGAGATCGCACAAGGGACCATGAACACGCGAGCGAACTCCCTTCCACTACCGGCGACTATTCGAGAGCGGTCGCTAAAGCCTAAGCTGTTGATGAAGGCATCTTGGGATCAATCCTGAACAGCTTCACGCTGCAGTACGTGCAGGATCTCCACCATCGCCAACGTATCCAGGCCGCAGTACGCGAGCAGATCCGCGCGCAATTGACCCACATCGCCCGTATAGGTCCCACTGACCAGTTGGGCGAAAAGCAAACTCGCGGTACTCCCTTCCTTCACGTTCAGGTCATCGTAGCGGAGGTGCGGCACCAGTGCAGGAAGCACCACCTTGATGCTTGTGCGCCCCCGCATCGCAGGCACCACGTACCAGCCCGCTTTAAAGGGCGTGTGCAGGTCCTTCACGCGAGTGAGCAACGCCAACAACGCTTTACTGTGGTGTGGAAGGTCGCAGGCGAGCTCTTTGATGCGGCTCACCTCGAACGATGCATTGTATACGAGAATGTCGCCCACTGGGCCGATGTCCGCGAGCAACTGTGCCACCAAGGCTTCGCGCGGGTCACCAGTGCCGCTGCCGAGAAAGGCATGGGCCTCGGGTGCAGTGCCCGGCCCGTGTTGGATGTGCAGGCTGTATTGGAAGGGAAGCTGCTGGTACGGTCGGGTGCCATCGAACAGCGGCACCGCGGACATGAAGGTCTCGAAATCGAAATGGTGGAGGGGGTACTGCAGGTCCGCCAACCAGCCGCGCAGTGCAGGCCGGTCGATCGTGCGCGTGCCGCGTTGTGCCGCTTCCACTTGGTGCCGCTGTGCCGCAGACAGCTTGGTGCCCGTCGGTACGTCCTTCAAGAGCAAGATTCCTGCGCGGTAGAGCTCCCACTCCCTACCCATGCCGCGCGATAGCTCGAACACCGAACCTTCTGCAGGCACATGCGCCCAGCAGTGGTGCTTGAAGTCGCATTCGAACGGTGCGGAGCAATATGCACCGATGTCGACATCAGGCACTTCAGCTTGTTGCACGATCCGCTTCAATTCCGCGATGCGCGTAGGTACCGCTTCGCGCTCGCGGTCCACTTGGCCTTTCACGCTCGTGATCGCGAACAGCTTGTCCACCTCCAGCGCACCCCGGCGCACGTAGCTCGTATCCAAGTGTACGATGCTCACATCCAACAGCCGCAGCCCGCACCCTTCGATCACGTGTGCCTGCAACGCCGCATCATGCACCTGGTACTCCTTGGCGCTGCCGCTGCTCTTCACCTCGTACGCCCGCCAGCCCTCCCCATCGCGCACCAGGATGTCGAGCGCCGCCAACACTCCATCGTGCAGGAAGGCCGCTTCGTAGATCACGCGCTCACCCCGTTCAATGGCCGCTTGCGTCGCCGCGATCGCCGGCGCGAAGTCGTACGGCGTATCCGGTGTGCAGTCCACCCCGCCGGGAAAGAGTTGTTGCGCCAGTTCGCCTACCGCAGTACCCGTATCGAAGATGGCCTGTGATGCAGCATCCACCGGCGCCATCAAGTCGCGGCGGTGCTTGTATAGCCACAACGCCTTGGTGCATTGCCGACCGCGGATGTAGGTGGATTTGGAGAGGAGGTGCATGGGGGTGATGACAATATCCGAAATTGCAGGCATGGAAAGTACTTTGCCTTATCTGCATGGCAGGACATGGGCCTCCATTACGCGCGAAGAGCGGTTCTTTTGTGCCGAACTCTATTTCGTGCTGCGTCGGTTGCCTACGCTAAGGCCGTTCATCGCATGGCTGAATGCGCAGGGCAATGCGCAGCAGTTGCCGGAGGATGATCTGTGGGATGTTGGGTATGAGGTGTGTTTCTACCGCGACCACATCCACGCATTCGGGTTCGGGGGCACCACCAGCATCCGCGACAAGGTGGTGCCTGACACGGACCTGCCGTTCATGGTCAAGCGCACTTACGACCTGGCATTGTTCCATTCAGGCCACCTCGTGATCATCGAGGCAAAGGCACAACAAGGATGGGGTCGCAAACAGCTGGATAGCTTGGATCGGGACAGAAAGGATGTCAAGGCGATGTTCAAGGGAAAAGGTCAACCGGAGATTGAGGTCCATGCGATCCTCCTGGCGCAGGAGAAGCATCTTGCACCGATGCGCGATAAGCAAGGAGTTGGGAGTTTCACGCACCTCATTTCGTGGAACCAAGTAGCCGAGCAGGCCGCTGCATGGGGTGCGGACGCACATTCTTTGAGTGCCTTTAGTCGTGCCTGTGTGGTGACATGAACATGCTCCCATTCCAACCCATTGACGCGATGCATTTGAAACTCGCATCAGGCGCCGTGAACGTAACGGTATGCCGAACGCAGTTCACTGCATACAACGGCCGTGATACAACACACACCTTCGGCGGTAAGGACCTCCTGCTCGTAGATGGCCGACCACAATTCGCGGAAGTGGCCATCCTCCGACTCTTCCAAGCTGCGGGATGGCAGGGCCGCTGGCTGGAGACCTATCCATACCGAAAGCACCCCAGGCTTTGGCTGGAATGGAAACCGGGTGGGTGTCGGGCCCAAGAGCACGTACCCATTCAAGAAGCGTGGGTGAACGAAAAACTCCAAGCCATCGCACAAGCGAATGGCGGTTACTTCTCGGGCTGTTGGGATGTGGTGGCCTGGAAGAACGATCGACTGGTCTTTGCCGAAAGCAAGAAGCGAAAGAAGGACGCGATGCGCGGCACACAGTTGCGGTGGTTGGAGGCGGCGTTGAAGTGCGGGTGCAGCGTGGAGGACTTTGTGGTGGTGGAGTGGGATGTGAGTTGTTAAGTGCTGTGAATGCAGCACATTCGGCATGCACTTGGCATTGGACCCTTTAAACCACTACAATGATGAACGCTGAAGTAGCTACAGGAACGCTGCAAGGCATTTTGCCGGAGATCCTCGCACTCAATTTCGAACGTCTTAAGCACAAGCTACAGGTACGGGAAGACGGAGAACGGTGGACCGCAGAGATGGCCAATAAGGGCGAGCTAGAGTACAGACGGTACCTGACGCTCATAAAGCTGAACCCACATCGTTCCATCGTGCCTTCGCGCCTGATGGATGGTTTCTGGCACCAGCACATCCTGGATACTAAAGCGTACAGGGAGGACTGCGACAAAGTGTTCGGATACTTCATCGACCACTTCCCCTATTTCGGCATCTACGGTGAGCAGGACCAGCTGAACCTGATGGAGGCGTTCGAGGAAACGAAGAAGCTCTACTCATCCCATTTTGGCGAAGCCATCGACCGCTTCGAGGCATCGCGCTGCGAAGGGCATGCCTGCCATGTTCAATCGGAATGTGCCTGTAGGACAGAAGGGGCCTGTAAGAACGTGTGAAGGTATTAGTGCAGTGGTACTGGCGAATGTTGGGCAATTAGGTTGAGAGCCGTTCGACGTGCTGTCGAAAGCAAGTGAACGTTTCCGCAAATCCTAGCCCTTATTCGCTTCGACCACCAACCACTCCTCCTCCACCTCGCCGTTCAGCACCTTGGCCGCCCGCAGCACCTCCTTCTTCTTCGCATCGAAGGTGACCGCCACACCCAGCATGCCCGGCACATGGGCCGTGAGGCTAGCGAGCTGCTCCAGGTCGTACGGGTAGAGTGTGTTACTGTTGGCCTTCCATTCCATCACCACCAGCGGATACCGAACGGCTTCACGCTGTTCATTCCAGCAGTTCACCCCCGGCGCCGGCCAGATGACCAGATCCTTGCACACCTGCTTCTTGGTGTTGAGCGGCCCACCCGGCATGCGACCCTCCATGGCCAGTTGACCTGCATCGTAGAACGGCGTACCCGGTTGGGCGGCCTTGGCCAGGAAGTTGAAGGCGTAGTAGCTCACGGCCTCGCGCTCCTTGCCGTACCACGGGGTATGGAGGATGGAATGGGCGAAGGTGGTGAGGGTGGTGTGGAGGAGTGCGTCAAGAGACCCATTCATAGCTCCGGGTATAGCCAGGATGGGACTGGAACTTTCTACCGTCCTCGTTCAAAACCTGCTTGAGCAACCAGCCAGCATCTTGTGCCGCTGTTTTCATTGCACTATCATGGTCGTGTCCGGCATCAATGTGCCGTAAGTACAAGACGATCAACGGTGTTCCTGTCCAATCTGTATTGTCTCCACCTAGTAGGTCCTGAAGTTTGAATTGTTCGTGCTTCCGGTTCTTACACCAGCAGTAGACACTGCCTTGTAAGAAGTCCTTGATACGCTGCTTCTGTTCCACAGGGACGTTCACTTCGTGGAACCGTTCTTCTGATTCGAACATTGTGTTTGTGATTCTGGACATGAGTTGAGTGTGTCTTGCAGCTACCGCACCGCGCCCATCGCGAACTTCTGCAATAGCACCGCGCTCGGGTGGTTGGAGAGCGACACCAGCTTGTTCACCAGCGCGATGGGCAGCAGCGCGCTGTCGTACATGTCGCACTTCAGCTTGCCGATGCAGGTGAGCACGGCGTCAATGTTCTTGAAATCCTCCGGGTTCGGGGCGTTCACCACCTTCTCGTTCTTCGATGGCAGCGTGACCACGTGCATGCCGCCGTCCGGTGAGCGGAAGAAAACGTTGCAGCTGTAGTAGGAGGTGCGAGCGAAGGGCGCGGCGGTGAGCGGGTCGCCGGGCTGGATGTACGAGTAGATGTACTTGTTCTCCGGGATGAAGTAGTGCCCCTGCGGCACCTTGGTCTGGATCTCCTTGGCGTGCTCCACGAAAGGACCGCTCTTGGTGAGCCCGGCGAGGAAGAGGTTGTGCTTCTTCTCCAGGAAGTTGCACAGCGCGCGCATCGGCTTGTGCATGTTGGCCGTCTGGCCGAAGAAGGCGAGCGGACCGTCCTTCAGGAAGAGCATGCGGTTGAGCATGTCCGGCTGCATCTGGTGGATGAAGCGGATGTAGTGGACGAGGATGAGCTGCTCGATGAGGTTGGTGACGTAGCCGATGATGCCGCCAGCGCCGATCTCGTCGTCGATGGCCTCGTGTAGGCGGAAGGCATCGATGAGGTAGATGTAGCCTCGGCAGTTCGTGCAGCGCACGCGGAGGTACTTGTCCAACTGGTCGTGCGCGATCTGGACGTTGCGCGTCTCACATTCGGGACAGGAGGCTACGGTGTAGGTCGGCTGTGTGGTGGCGTACTCCTCGTACAGGAACCAGCGGAGCGATTCGCCGTAGCAGTTGCCCTTGTCGTCGCGCTTGGCCAGGAAGAACTCGTTCAGCGTGCGGCGGATGGAGTCGGTGAGGGTGTGGTTGCCTTTAAGGGAGACGTTCTTGGTCGGCAGCACGAGCTTGATGCGCTCGATCTGCTTCAGCTTCTCGATGTGGGCCGGAGAGATGAAGGGCTGGGCGGCGATGGTGTCCAGGTCGCCGAGGCTGAACATGTTCACGCCGAACTGGAAGAAGGTGACCGTGGAGGACGGGAACGACTTCTTCACCGGCACCTCCTGGGTGCCGCCGTCGATGGCGATCACGTGGGTGATCGGGTTGGGCTTGTCCTGGACCTTGTGCAGGATGTCCTCCTCCAGCTTCACCTGCTCCACGTCCAGAGGTAGGCGGCAGCCCTCTAGGTACTTCCTGACCTCCGGGTCGGCGATGACGTGGCTGTGCGCCGATTTCGACGCCAGCTCCTGCGGCTTCTTCCCGTGACGGCTCGAGTAGCCCATGCCCTAGTCCTTCTTGGCAGTGAAGCGCTTGATCTGCACCGGAACCACGAACGGGTTGGAGTAGGTCTTCATGCGCACGAAGCCCTTGTCGTTCTTCGCGGAGAAGCGCACCAGCGAGTCAACGAAGTCGCTGAAGTCGTAGTACTTCTTCAACTCGCGCGTCTCGTCGTCGTTGTTCAGGTGGGCGATGAACCAGTTCTGGGTGTTCTTCAGGATGTTCGCGCTGATGGAGCTGACCTCCTGCGTGGCGTACACCATGCCGAGGTTGAGCTTGGCGCCTTCCTTCGCGATGCGGTTATAGATCTGGCTCAGGTCCTTCTCCTCCTTCTTCGGGAACAGGTTGTGCGCCTCCTCGAAGTAGAACTGGACGAAATTGTTCGGCACGTTCTTCACAAAACGGTCCATGGAGTCCGCAAAGAGCTGGCGACAGATGCGTTCGGAGTAGAGGTTCTGCACCACCGGATCACCCTGGCTCAGGTCCACGATCACGATCATGCCCTTGCGAAGCGCCTCGATGATCTCCACCTGGAAGGGCTTCTCCGTGGATGTCGTGTGCAGACCGAGAATGAGGTTGTTCTTGAGTTTGCGGTACCCCGAGATATTCGGGTTGCCGTTCGGCTGCCTGCGCCGGGTCAGGAAGACCAAGAGGGCCTTCAGGTCCTCATCCGCCCACTCGCGTCCTCGGTTACTCCGAGGATAGTTGGTGATGTATGCGGAGTTCTCATAGTTGGTCCATACTTGGTCGAACCAGTTGGCTGCGTCCTCCAGGGTCACTCCATTCTCCGGTCCGATATCAGGCACCGACCCTTCGGTAACGAGTTGCTGACTGGAAGAGAACTTGACCTTGAAACCTTTGGGGGCGGTGAATCCTGCACGGTGAAGGCAAGCGAGATAGCAAGCGTGCTTGCGCTCGTAGCGCGTCTTGGCGCTCCGGTCATGCGGATCCTCGGGCGCAGACATGTCGATCGCGGTGAAGCTGCTCACATAGTCCGAAGTGTCCGTGCCGAGGAAGGAACGGATGAGTTCGAAGCCCGAAACCAGGTCGTTGTAGAAGTTCACCTTCATCACCTTGAAGCCCGGCTTCTCCAGCACCGAGTAGCGCACCACCTTTTCCGCGAACAACTCGAAGATGGCCGTGCCCTCGTCCTGCATGTTCGGGTTGGCGTATTCCCCGTTGATGTCGAAGATCAACTGGCCCACGGGGTACTTCGGTGCACCCGCCTTCGTGAACGGGTCCAGCACCTCCGCCAGTTCCTTCTCGCTTGCTGGTTCGTGCTTCAGCTCCTTGGGTGCTTTGTCGGAGATCTCCTTGCTAGTCTGAATGATGATCTTCACCGTGTTCGACTTGCCGGTGCGCGTCATCCCGAACAGCGCGGTGCGCTTGCCAAGGAAGTCCTTCGGATTGATGTAGACCGGGACCTTGGCTTCGTTCTCGCGCTCGAAACGGCGGCTGGAGCTGTAGCGCACGGTGCCGAGCTCGAACTCGTTCTCGTTGCCTGCGATCTCGTCACCGGCGCGCTGGTTCACGATGAAGCGCAAAACGTCGGCGGTGGCCTTGTAGACCTTGTAGTTGTTCGCAGCGTAGAAGTTCTCCACGTCCGCGCCGAACTCGATCTCGTCGCCGCCGCCGTACTTGTAGAAGGTGCCGAGCACCCGGCATTCCAGGCCGCTGAAGCTGAACTCCCAGCGTGTGAACTCGTCGAGCTTCTGACCCGGCCCCGCTGTCTCCAGGTTGTCCTTGTAGTACTCCACCATGGAGCTCACCACGTCGCGGTCGGTGGGCAGTGCGCTCGGCCCGATGGCGCGCAACAGCAGCACCTCCGCCGTCCCATGGTCGTTCGGGTTCTGGTAGAAGGCCAGCAGCAGGGTGCCCTGCGGAATGCCGCCCACCTTGTTCTTCCAGAAGTCGTTGATGAGCACATGCGCCCGCTCGTAGTTCAGGCTGTACGGCCGTCCGATGAACAGGTCCTCCTTGGCGCCCTCCTTCAGTATGTCCACCTGCGCGATGGCCTTCAGCTGCGATTCGATGCTCATGCTCTGGTCTTCTTCTTAGTGGTGGACTTCACTTTCACCGCCTTCTTCTTGGCCTCCTTCAAGGCCGGGTCCTTCAGCCGGATCTTCGCCTGCGCGATGTACTCCTCGCTCAGCTCACAGCCGATCCACCTCCGCGCCGCCTTCTCCGCCGCATACAACGTGGTGCCGCTACCTGCGAATGGATCGAACACCAGGTCGCTGGGTGCGGTGAGGAACTGGATGAAGAAGTCGGCCACGCCCATGTGCATCCGCGCCGGATGGGGCGTGATGCCCTTGGCACGACAAGCGCGCATGAACGGGTCGTTGGAGTTGGTGTTCGAGAAGGACAGGACGTTGTGCGGCAGGCGCGGGTCGCGGTGGTTGTCCAGCGGTTCCAGCTCCAGCAGATTGTGGGCGATGGAGCCTCCGTGGTCCTTCAGGAACCCGTTCGTGGAGATGTGGTGTTCGCTCGGGCGGCCGCCTGCGTTGTAGGTGCCGCGCTTCAACAGCTGCTGCATGCTCTTGCTGTACGGCCTCAGCACCTTGGTGTTGTCCGCCTTCGGGAAGTCGTCCTTCGCCATCCACCAGATGTGCGTGTAGCTGTCCACCGTCCGTATCCGGTTCACCGTCACCCACTGCGCCGGGCTGGGCAACTTGCTCGGATTGTAACAGATGAACTCCTGCACCAGCCGGAGGTCCGCTGCTTTAACGAAGCCGAGCAAGGATTCCAGATGCAAGAGCGATTGCACTGGGCGGTGGGGCTCCCACGCATTGCCGATCTCCATCACGATGGAGCCCTTTGGCGACAGCAACTCCTTGTACAAGGGCGCCAGCTCCGTGAACCACTTCTTGTACGCCTCCCCCTGCAGGTTGCCGTACTTTTTCTTCTGGTTCAACGGGTAGGGCGGCGAGGTGAGGATGAGGTCCACCGAACCCCTTAGGCCATCCTTCAGCGCCTCTTTGGCGAACTTGGTGGAGTCCATATGGTAGAGCTCGCCTTGGGAAGTGCTTAGTACCAGCATGGGCCTGCTATTCTTATACGGATCTACTTTTTCGGAGCGACCACCAAGATGAGCTGGATGTTCCGATGCGCCTCGCCGCGCTCCGGCACCTCAACCCCCGCCGTGTACAACGAACCGCTCATCATTCCAGGCCACTGGTAAGGTTGGTTGTTCAGGATGTAACGAGCGTAAAAGGCGCGTGCATATGCGAGCTCCACGTTCTGATTCGCGGTTTCCGGCACCTCACTGAAGTCCTCGATTATTTCGGGCGGATAGTTAAGCTTGGAGCGGATGGGCGTGTTGTCCGCAGAGCCGATTATACGCATGCTAAGTGGCGCAAAACCGTTGTCACTCCTGAAGTAGTTCTCCTCCACGAATGTGGCAAAGAGCTCCACGGCGGGTATACACTCGGGATAGATGCAGCTGCCCAACGGGAATCCATAGGAGCAAGCTCGCGCAGCTACCTTATCATCCCTTTTTCCGGCCTTGGAAGGTTCCTCCACAGGCTTACCACCGCTGAACCGGAGTTTCAGGACGAGGCTGTCCTCATAGGAGGTATAGGTGAAGTCCCATTTCGGCAACCGCTCGAGTGCCTGGATCGACTTTACACGGCTTGCCCAGCTGCTTCGCATTTTCTCGGCATGTGCGATGTTCGCCGTGCGCTTCTTTGCCGGGTCGGGCTGCTTGGCCTTCTTGATCCGGTTGAGCATCGCGCTTGCATCGGCAGGTGTGAGACACTCGTTCTTCTCTAAGATGTCGGCAACCTCCTCGTAGGAGAGAGGGGATCGCAGCATCTGTGCTTCGATGCTGTCGACCATGGTCCGGCTCAGCCGCCGTGTGGCCAGATCAAGGTCCTCCACTTGTTCCTTCCAAGCGCGGGGATAATCGGGCACGCGGGCCACAATCTCCCGCCAGTCTGCCAGGTCGCTCAGAAGCGTATCGAGCTTACAGAGGCTGCGGCTCTGGGCTACAGTGTCCGCTTTCGCACGCTCCATCATGAGCTGGTGGTGGCTCAGCACAAAAAGCTCCTGGGCGAACTCCACCACCTGCGGGCGGCTCACTCCAGCCTCGGAGAGCACCTGCATCTCTTCCTCCGAGAGGTAGTCCACGCGGCGGTTGAACTCGGCGACTTTCGTTCGGTAGTCCAATTTGCTTCTGTCCGGTTCCTTGCCCTTGGACCGGCAGTACTCCTCGTGTATGCAGCGCATCATCGGAACCAGGGTTCCGAAGCCGATGTTGTTGCTAGCATCCTCCTGCTCCTTCTGGGACATGTCGTACACATCCCGGATGTCCAGGTTTCCCATGTGGCAAAGACTGTCCGGATCCGTGTACTCCTCGAGCCGGTACGCCCTCCACCTCCCGAGCATGGCCACCATCCGATCGTGCAACGGGATTGAGGTCTCGAGCCGGCTGTAATCAACAGGGGTCGGCTCGGTAACAGGGAGTGCCTCGCGCTCCACGGCCGGCATCCTCGCCCTGCAAGCAAGCTGTCGAAGCTCTTCGCGTGTGGTAGTGGGTATTACACTGTGTGGCTGGTAGCGTGACCGGTCCATGAGATCAGGGGCGCGGATCACCCAGGCGATGAAACTCCGACCATCCTTGGTAGGTAACACCCCCCCCACGATTCCGAGCATTCCGTCCTTCTTCCAATCCTCACCCCAGACAGGTCCCCCAACGAACCGGCGGATCACCTCCTGCGAGTTCAAGGAGTCAGTGATAGTCATGAAGTTACGGATGCGATCTGCCTTTAGGTATGAAGGGAGCGCACTCTTCCCCACTTTGGCCGCTTCGAGGGGCACGGCCCTCAGGTCCGAATATTCCGCGCTCCGTTTTGTGCCAACTGCTTGGAAGGATTCACTCTCTCCTGAAAGGGCCACGTACCAGAGCTTTTCCGGCAGCGGCTGCTCATCTACGAGCTCCAATCCTGCCGCGAACGGAAACTTCTTATCGAATGAAGCCTTGTTACCCTGGTCCGCCAGCGGTAGCAAGTGGCATAAGTCGGCGTCCAAGTTGACCTTGGCGATGATCATGTTGATCCCATACTTCCGCTCACCCTTGATCCGGATGGATGACGCCCCGGCGATTGGACTATAAACGGTCCAAAGACCGGGTTGGTCAGCGATCTTGATCGCGAACTGGTGCACGGTGTCTGTCTGCGTTGTGCAGACCAGGCCGGTAGCCTCGATCTTGACGGTGTGCTCGGCTATCCTTTCTTGGGCGCTAAGACAGTGGGGCGTACAAACAGTAAGGAGGATGAGACCAAGGTAGGTATGGATCGCGCCTTTCACTTTGTGCCGCATGGTTGGCAGTTTGGACATATGGGTATGTGAATGCTCTGGGTAACCGACATACGGGGTGTGGCGCCATTCACGGCGACCTTGAAGTCCAACTGCGTCTTGCCGCCGAGGTCACTTGGCGGCCGCAGCCGGAACGACACCCTGCCCGCCTCATCCGTGCGCACGCTGTACGCACCCGAAGGTTCGATGGTCGGCTTGGGAGAGGCGATCCATGAGACTGGTGTGGTCAGGCCGAGTACCACAGATCTGTTCTTGACAGGTTCCCCTGATGGAGTAACTACTTGGATGTTGATCACTGGATCGCGCGCCCCCGGACATTTCGCAGGAGTCATGTAACCGGGACTTTCAAGCACTGTTACCTTGAGCTTCTCGGTGTCATGGAGATCGCCCGTGGAAGGCACGAAATCCGGTGGCGGTTCATTTCCTGAAGGCAGTGTGATGCTCTCGGTGCCGCCAATGCCGTCCCCATTATTGTCTTTGTAGTAGTGTATATCACCAGCAGGCAGTTCAGCCGTTCGAGCATCTGGGTAATGAACTGGTGCCGGATCCTCGGTGCGCGCCTGTTCCTGTGTAGCGTTGTCCATTTGGTCGACCGGAAGGGCTGACCCGACCGGATGTCCCACATCGGTCCTACTTCCCGCAGCCGCATCCAGATCGGGGCTGATCGCGACCTGGCGTTCAGCCTCTGCTCGTTCCCCAGGCCTGTCTCGGTTTGTAAGGAAGAGAGCCAATGAGAATGCCCCAACCGCAAGGAACAGGATGGCTAGCACCCTGTTCCTTCTTCCGAGGGGAAGCCGTAACGGACTGCCTGTTCTTTGTTGAGGGGTGTTTGTTGGCCCCGTCCTTACAACAGGACTGCCGACAGGTCCTGTGCGAAGGTTCGATGCTGAGCCGATGGCAAATCCGCCGTTCGCGATGTACTGGGAAAAGACCTGGTACCATTGCTCAGCACTCGGGCGTGCGATTGCACGAACAGGCATCGCGAATGCCTCTTGGAATAGTTGTTGGACCACGACCGGCAGCTTCTTGAATAGGGCATGCGGCGGCGGTATCGAGCTAAGCAATGAAGCGTTCGGCCCGTGCACGAAGAGATGTTGCGCAATCTTGCCCTGAAGCGTATCGGCAGCCGAACCCTGGGCCCTCGCGGTAGCAGCATACGGATGAACTCCGACCAGGATCTCGTAAAGACAGACCGCAAGTGCGAATAGGTCCCATTGAATCGGAACAGGCGTGCCGTGCACATGAGACTTTGCCTCTGGTGGACTATACTCAGGTGTGAAGAGGTGGGCAGGATAGATGACCTTTCCGTTCCGGATGATCTGAAGCGAATCAAGATCAACCACACAGACCCGGCCGTCAGATGAAAGCAGAATGTTCTGCGGCTTCAGGTCACCGAGACAGTACTGGCCTGATTCATGGACACGGTGAATAGCTATCGCCACGTTCGCACAGATCTTCGCCCTGAGCATGAGCGCATCCTTGTGAGACCGATCGAACTTTCGCCAGATCGGGGGCAGCCTTGGGGACAGCTTAAGCGTTGATACTTCGTACAGCTGTACGGAGCCAGATGGTGCCTGGGGCATGGCGAATCCCACGAATGCTCCCCTGCGATCGAACAACGTATGCGTGGGCCATGCCAGTGAATAGGTGGGGCCGAGCACAGGACTGGGGGCGTTCAAGGTCATGTAGTCGACCTTGCTCTGCATTTGCGGGCTCCTCGCGGAGTTATCGTACAACTTCGCGCAATGCGATGTGGTCAAGCTGGACTTCACGAACCGGCACACAACCCCCGCACCGCCTTTCCCAAGCGTTGAAGAGGTATCGACAACATGGACGTTGCCGTGGTTGTCAGTGATCTGCTCGGTCGGCATGCGCGCTCATGTTTGCTGCTCCTCCAACAGGCAAGCCAGTACCAAGGTCTTGTCGTCATGCTCAAGCTTCATGGCCGGAGTTCCTTCCTTCAGGAATCTGGACCAGGCCGCATTCAGTTCATCTTGGAGGGCTGACTTGGTGAGCACGCTCGATCGGAGCGGAGTGAAGAAGCGTTGGAACGGAGTGTTCGGATCGGTCCACTTGGTCGTGGCCATATCCATCACGCTGCACTCGAAGGCGTGCTTCTCCATGCCATCCGTGAGCAAGGCGACCGCGCGGATCGGGCCCTCGTAAACGGCGAACTCAGGGATCGGTACGCCGTTCGCAGACTTCTCAAGTGCATCCCACTTTGAGCTGACGAACACGGTCTGGTTCGGCTCCTCACCCTTGTGCGGTCTCATCGCTGCGACCCACTCATTGGCTGCGTTCAGGTATGCGCCGCGCCCATCACCGAGGTGGCCCACGAGTAAGCCCGACGTGGAGAACAGGGCAACGCTCAGGGTGGCGTTGAACTCAGATGATTCCAGCCCCTGTTCAACAGCCCGCCCCCTTAACTCTTCGCGCATACGCGCGAACGCCGCATTGCCGATCCTTGCCCACTCCTCCACTGATGGAAGGCCCTTGGACAGATCGAGCACTCTCGTCTTAACCAGCTCGGCGATCAGGCCTGGGGCAATGGTTGTGCACAGCAAGGCTGACCCACGCTGTGAATTGGGCGAGCTGCCGGCCCCGTCGGAGGTGATCATGAGGAGCCAGGACCGGTCGATCGAGATCACAGTGAAACAGTCCTGGCAAGGAAGCCCGTTCAGGATGTGGCTGTGGCCGGGGACTGAATCACCGACTATGACCCAGTCTTGGGTTCTGGCGGGGGCATCCGCTGGCTCTTGCGATAAGGGCGAAGGAGGTGCGTCGTCCATGGATGAACCAGTTCGGTTTCTAAACAACCGTTGGAGAAGACCCATCGGCTCTGTGCTTATACCTGAAAGCCCTGCATCCAATTACTTGGACTCGGCAGGTTGGTCTTCTCCCCCTCCTTGGAGTTCGCGATCATGGACATCGAGGCGCTGAGCCACTTGAAGAACTCGGCAAAGCGCAGACCGTTGAGCATCGCTGGCGGAGTGGTGGGATGCGAAACCCTGGTCAACATCTGCATGTCCGCTGATGTCACACCGAGCGCGTAGAAGTGAAAGCTCTTCGCATCCACCCGGCTTTGGATCTCATTTTTCATCCACTCGATGTCCTGTCCCGGATCTGGCGCTCCATCCGTGATCAGAACGATCCAAGGGCGATAGTACGGTTGGCCGGTGCTCTTGTACCAGGCCTTGCGCGCATCGACCACCGCGATCGCTTCCTTCATCCCATCCACCATCTTCGTGGATCCCTTCACACTGAGCTGCGGCATCGTGAAGCTGCTGACCAGCGAGGGCGTGACAAGCGTCTCCACCGTGCTGGAGAACTCGACGATGCACACTTCAAGCCGGTTCGCTGTGGTGCTGTCTTGTTGTATGTCGGAGTAAAACTCCTGAAGGCCGCGATTCAATTCAGCGATAGGAGTGCCGGACATTGAGCCGGAGACATCCACAAGAAGTACAAGGAGACACTTCTGCTCGTAGTTGTCCGGGGATTCGACGTTGAAATCAATTGCCATGGTCGTGGGGGTTTTAATCCGTTAGTGTTTTGTGCAGTTGGTGTTTCCGTTCAGGTCCAGGCAGTATTGGCTGCACAATGGACCTGATTCATCTCAGGTCTGAGTTTCGATTGAGCGTTGATCAATTGCATGTCTGTCCACTGCCATCAGTTCATCCCTTTACCCGCCTCCTTACCCGCCACCATCTTGTAGGTCATCCCGCTCGCCACGGCCATCTGCCGAGCGTAGTCGGCCTTGGCCAGCACCACCTCGTCGTCGATCTGGTCGTCGCGCTTCACCTCGATGATTATGTAGGAGCCGTCGCCCTTCAGGACGAGGAAGTCGGGGTAGTAGGTGCGGAGGGAGTGCGACACCGGGTCGATGTAGGGCACGGCGAAGTCGCTCTGGCCGTGGGTGAGCATGCCGGTGAAGTAGACCTGCTGCACGTTGGTGTCGGCGAGCAGGGTGTCGAACATCTCCTTCTCCGGCTTGGAGTCGAACACGTAGTTGTCCAGGTGGAAGGAGCGGGTGGAGAACTTCTTGTACTCCGGGCTGTCCATGGGCACGATCAGATGCTTCTTGCCCTTCACCCAGTAGCAGCCGTCGTCGCCGGGATCCTTCACCAGGTCCACCTCTTCCTCCTCCTGCTTCTCGTAGGCCTGCAGTTCGTAGAACGCCTCGAAGAGCTTCGGCACGAGCACGTCGTAGACCACTTCGTTGTACTTGTTCACGAGTTCGACGAGCGCCGGTAAGCCCTCCTTGCTCCGCTCCAGCACCTCCTGCACTACCAGCGGGCTCTTGTTCATGTAGCGCGAGAGCTCGGCCACGAGGGTGAGTGCGGTGTACTTCTCGCGACGCTTGTACTCCTCGGTGACGTCCGCCGCAATGCGGTTGGTGGAGGAGATGGAGCGCTGGACGCCGACGACGATGCGGTACTTGCTCTCGTCCAGGTCTTCCGTGCCGAAGTCGAGACCGGTCGGCGGTTCCTTGTCCTTCTTTACGTAGAGCTTGCGGATGCGCTTCAGCTTCACGGTCACCTTGGGGATACGCACGCGCACCTGCACCGGCTCGTCGTCGTTGGGGCGTTCGGTAATGTCCTTGATGGAGAGCCGGAAGTTCTGCTTCAGCTCGTCGTCCAGGATCGCCTTGTTCTCCACGCTCAGGTGCACCGTGGCGCGCTGCTGGATGTCCGTGATGGCGCGCAGGCAGCGCATGGTGGCCTGGAGCACGAACACGGTACTCTTCGGCTTGCGGTGGAGGGCGACGGAGAAGAGCGACCGGCAGTTCCAGCCCTCCTTGCCCTTGTTCACCAGCAGGATGAACTGCTTCTCGGACCCGGGCGTGTCCAGCAGGTTGAACTCGCGGATGTCGTCGTTGGTGGTCACCTTGTCGTCGCCGACGTTCACGAGGATGGACGAGATGGGGATGCCCATGTCGGCGAGCACGTGCTCCAGGGCCGGGCGCAGCTCGGTGGTGCACTCCTCGATGGTGCTGCTGAAGAAGGCGAGCTTTGGGAGCATGCCCTCGTAGCGCTTGCCCTTCTGCTCGGCCCAGAAGTCCTTCACCACGGCGTGGATGAACTCGCGCGCCTTGGTGTTCTCGTAGTCCTTGATGTCCACCTGCTTCAGGTAGGCGCCGTCGATGGCCGGCTTCAGCCCGTAGGCGTAGACCACCTCGGGCAGCACCTTGCTCTCCACGAACGGAGTGCCGGTGTAGTTGTAGCAGCCGACCACGCGCGTGCCGGTCTCCTTCAGGCCGGCCGCGAGCTCATCGATGGTGAGGCGCAAGCTGGTCTTGCCCTTGCGCATCAGGTCCTTCTCCAGGGTGGCGCCGAAGGCGTGGTGCGCCTCGTCCACGTACACACCGAGCTGCTCCAGGCGCAGCAGCTTCTGGAAGCGCTGGTTGCCGATCAGGTCTCCCTCGTCCTCGATGTCGCCGTACAGGTCGGCGTACTCGTCCTTCACACTCTTGCTCCGGTACTTCTCCACGTCCGCCGCGAACAGCAGCTCGCCCTTGGTCTTCTCCTTGTGCTGGCGCTTCAGGATGATCTTCTGGTTGTTGGAGATGATCAGGTTGTAGCGGCTGCGGTCGAGCACGTTCAGGCTCGTGCCCGTCTCGTCCAGGAAGTGGAACTGGAGGTTCATGTCCAGCCAGGCCACGTACTCGGGCGGCACCACCTTGCTCTTGTCGAAGGTCTGGATCTCCTTCAGGCTCTGGAGCACCGTCTTGTCCGGCGCGAACACCAGCGCGTTGTGGCAGTACTTCGGATCCTGCGGGAACTTGTTCGCCAGCAGGAACTCGTAGAAGATGCTCGTGGCCATGAGCACCGTCTTACCGAGTCCCATGGTAAGGGCGAAGATGTAGTTCGGGTAGTTCAGCTGGAACTGCTGGAAGGTCTCGAACACCTGCTTGTACTGCGCGGTGTCCATGTCCTCGAACAGCTCCAGCATGCTGCGCTGGCCCACCTTACTCTCGGCGCGCCCGGCGAAGGCGCCGCGCTTCTCGTACCAGTCCTTGAACACCTCGTGCAGCATCCGGTTGTCCAGCCCCTCCTTCAGGAACACGTACATCTCCAGCGCCTCGTACTGCGGCTGGCGCAACCAGCCGCCCGTCGCCGGGTTGTTGTGCTCCAGGAACTTCTTCGTCAGCAGCTTGTAGCTGCGCTGGATGGTGCCCCGGTTCTCCGTGTAGAAGAGGTGCAGGTACTGGTAGAACGGGAAGTCGGGCGGCGCGGCCTTCTTGGTCTTGGCCATGGCTCAGCGCAGTTCGATCTCCAGTGATTCGGAGAGCAGGTCGGTGATCTTCACCATGATGGTGCCGGCGTCCTTCGGGATGGGGTAGGTGCCCTTCACCAGTTCGTCCTTGTCCGGTACGTCCACCAGCTTCGGCTCGAACACGCCGCCGTCGTAGTTCCAGTCCACCATCACGCTCTCCACCAGCTCGCGCCAGTCCTCCACCGTCTCCTTCTGCACGCTCAGCTTCTGCAGCAGGTTCATCGGGTAGAACTGCTCGATCACCAGTTCGCCCTTCTTGCTCTTCACCACCTTCGCCTCGGCCTCGCGCTTGAACTGCAAATCCTGCTTGTCGCGCAGGATGTCCACGATCTCCACGTCTAGCTTGTGCGGCACCTCCTTCTCCAGCATCGCCTTCAGGTCCGGCTCGTGGCCCATGCAGATGATGAGCAGATTCTCCACCGGCTTGTTGGGGTTCTTCGCCTCGCGCTTCGCGAACTCCTTGTAGTCGAAGTTGGCCACCAGAGTGCTCAGGTCCGCGCGCGTGGCGATCCGGTTCACCGGCATCACCTTCACCATGCGCCCGTCCTTCTCGCCGTCATAGAGCGAATTTCCCGGCAACGGCTGGATCTCCAGCGCCTGGAGCAACAGTTCCTTCGCCTCCACTTCATTTCTGAAGATGTCGTACTGATTCACGTTATGAACTGAGAAGCCTGTGTAGAAGGTGTCCACCTTCTTCGATTCGCCGTCTTCTGACGAGAATTCCAGCTCCGGAGCCTTCTTGCTGATTTCCTTGGCGACACCGAGAAGGCGCTTCGTCGTGGTCTGAATGGACCCCAAATTGATGTCGGCGCCAATGAACCTACGACCAAGCTTCATGGATACTGCCTGTGTTGTGCCCGAACCCATGAAACAGTCCAATACCAAATCACCTGGATTAGAAGAACCTCTGATAAGCCGATCTAGTAAGGCCTCCGGCTTCTGCGTAGGATAGTCGCTCCGTTCATCTGCTTGACTATTGACCGCCTTTATCTCTGACCATATGGATTGAATGGCACTGCCTTTCACCTCATCCAAGTAGCTCTTCAACCGAGGCCATCCTCCTTCTTTGGTGGGCCAGTAGATTCGGCCCTCCTTATCCAGTTCATCCAGCTTGCTTGTCTTGAACTTCCAGTGATTCCCCTTCAATGACGGATCGAAGCCCCGCCAAGGGTTGCCGGACTCTCCTGTACGGAGACCGGACTGAGTAGCATCAATGGTCGCGTAGCGCCGGCCATTGGCCTCTGTGTAGGTGTAGTATTTGTTGATGTACTCATCAGTGTGTTTCTCGTACTGCGCGTTGAAGGTGAACTCCGAGCCCTTCTTCACAAAGAAGATCGTGTCGTGAATGTGGTTGTACTGATTCGAGTCGCTCCTGGCCGACGTGCGCTTCCAAACAATCTCATTCACAAGACTGTCAGTACCAAACACCTCGTCAAGGACACACCTGAGATAGTGGCTCTTGTGCCAATCACAATGGAGAAAGAGCGAGCCGCTATCGGATAACAGTTCACGGAGTACGATGAATCGCTCATACATGAATTGCAGGTAAGTGTCATTAACCCAGATGTCACCGTACTGCTTCTCCTCAAACGCGATGTGATCGTTCGAGACCGACTTCCCTCGAATGCCAATCTTAATCTTGTAATCGGCGTTCGAATCGAAGGGAGGGTCGATGTAGACCAGGTCCACCTTCCCCCGGAACTCCTTCAGCAGGTGGCTCATCACCTGGAGGTTGTCACCCCAGTAGATGCGGTTCATCCAGCCCTTCACCGGCTCGCCGTGGTTCTCCTTCAGCTGCGCCGGGAAGTACTGCGTGCCCCGGAACGGGCGCTTGCCCTTCCAGTGCAACATCGGGTAGCCCTTGATCGGCTCGAACTCGTAGCGCTCCACGGTGTCCAGCTTGCGCTCTACCGCCATCTCGATCGTCTTCTGCTTGGCCATCGTGTCTGTTCTGTGTCGCGATACTTAAACGTCGTCGTGGATCTGGTCAGCGGTCAAGATGCGGCTGGTCAGCCTGCGTACAGTATTCCGGTCGAACTTGCTCTTGACTCGATTAAGGTGATTAACCAAGTCGATTATGTCACTGTCATGTTCGACAATGAGGTACTTGATGTCCTCCGGCTTAAAGGTCAATTTGATGTGCGCCGCACTTGCATTCAGCTTCTTCTTCTTTGTCTCTGTGTCGATCATACGCTTGCCCACGAAAGCAAGGATTGACCTATCCTCAATGCTCGGAACAAATCGCCATTCGCGCTCGTCCGCGAAAGGGTAGTCGGCTACTGGTTGTTGCCCGCGGCGCTCCAGCGTGCCACGATAGTTCTTGATGTACCGATAGGTATTCATCATGTTGTTCTGCGTGACCCGAAGCTGATGGTCGATATTGGGGTGTATGGTTTGGTCAACAAGCCGACTCACGGTTTGGACGCCGGCCATCATATGGTCCATCACGGAGGAGTGTCGGTTCACGTACCACACTGGATTCAGGCCGTTCTTGTTGGCCCAATCTTTCGTCAAGCCGATTCCGAAATTCCCATACTTCAAAGGACTGCCATCCACTTTGTACCCGACGAAGGTCTTCAGCTCTGTTAACCTCAGGTCGCAGAAGGACACCATTGGCACACCAAATTCAGCGGTGCCATTTGGGGATTCGATCTTCTCTTTGGCGTAGGAAACTCCAAAGGAGTCTTTCAGGATCGCATAGAGCCAGTCCTTCGTCGTAAAGTGGAAAAGTGTGGTGGGATAGATGCTCTTCATGTTTGCACTTACTCAGTTGTTCGCGTCCACCTTCTTGCAATAGTGCCGCATGTCGCATTCCGCGCACAGCTTCTTGCTCACCTGCACGCCTTCCATGGAGAAGTCCTTGGCCTGGATGCGCTCCACCACCGCGTCGAACTCGCGGATGGTGGTTTCGATGTTGCCGTGGTCCTTGGTGAAGGAGATGTTCGGGTTGCCGCTGGGTTCGCCGGTGTAGTAGAGGTGCATGCGGCTCACGTTGCGGCCGGTGCGCTCCTCCACAATGTGGGCGTAGGCCTCCAGCTGGCGCTTGTAGCGGTGGAGCCGCTCCTTGTTCGCCGGGTCGTTCACGTCCGGCTTCTTCTCGCTCTTGAAGTCGACGATCTCCACGGTGTCGCCCTCGCCCTTGATCAGATCCACGGTGCCTTGCAGGATGTAGGCTTCCTTCACGAGGCTCACGTCCACCTCGGCCTCCACCACCTTGTCCCACTGGTGCTCGTTCCGGTCGCGGTAGCGCTGCACGTGCTGGCGCGCCGCCTCCACCTGGCCGGGCGCGAGGTAGGTGCGCTGGCTGTGGGCGAGGCTCTCGTAGTTGTGGTGGAACCACCGGTCCACCTGGTCGGCGCTCACCTTGTCCGGCTCGCCGCGCAGCACGGCCTTGTGGATGTCCTCGATGGTCTGGTGCACCAGCGTGCCGAAGAGCGGGGCGGCGTTGCGCACGGCGGCGAACTCCAGCTCGCGGTAGAACTTGTACTGGAGTGGGCAGTTCTCGTACAGCGCGATGTGCGAGGTGAAGGAGTACTGCTTCTTCAGGTTGGTCGGCTTCACCTCCTCCAACGTCACGTCCGCCCAGCGGAAACGCTCGTCCGTCCACTGCGGCACGCCGAAGTACGCATGCTCCAAGTACTTGCTCGGCGTGCGCCCGTGGCCGTCGCGCTCCTGGCCGGTCAGCACCAACAGGTTCTGCGGCCGCGAGAACGCGGTGTAGTACAGCCGCCAGAAGTCGAAGGTCTTGGTGCGGTCCAGCGGCTCGAAGGGCTGCTTGCGGTAGTGGCCCATCTGCAGGGCCTCGTCCAGCGCGGTGTGCGAGATGCGCGGCACGGCGTTCATGGAGCCGACCACCACCACGGGGAACTCCAGGCCCTTGCTCTGGTGGATGGTCATGAACGACACGCAGCCGCTCGGTGCCTTGTCGTCGAAGTCCTCGAACTCCTCGATGCCACCGTCGATGAGGAAGCGGAGGTAGGTGTTGAAGAACTTGGTGAGCGTCCAAGTGAGCTGCTTCGGCGTGAACACCGTGATGGTGTGCAGGTACTCGAACTTGGTGAGGATCTGCGTCATCCGCCCCACGTTGTAGGCGCTGCGCAGTTCCGTTGGCCCGGCCCCCATGTCCTTGCCGAGGTAGGGCCGGAACATGTCGTAGCGCAGGAGCTGGTAGAGCAAACCGGAGAACGCGTAGTTGGTGCTCTCGGTCATCTCCAGGTGCCGCTTTGCCGCGCGCTGGCAGAACGCGACGAGTTCCTTGTGGCGCTCCGGCTCCGCACGCAGCCGGTCGGCGAAGAGCTTTTTGCAGTCCTCATAGTACGCCCACACATCCAACGTGATCTTCGGGTCCCACTGGAGCACCTCGCTGAGGTTGCGGAAGCAGAACACCAACGCGCCGATCATCAGCTGCACCTCCTCGCGCTCGAAGAAGAGCGCCGAGCGCGGCGAGAAGACGTTGATGCCTTTCTCTTCCAGGTAGTTCGCCAGCCCGAGCGCCTGGTCGCCCTTCACGGACTTGAAGAGGAAGGCCACCTGGTTGCGGTCGGTGATGGCACCCTTGGCCTCGCCTTCCTTGATGAAACGATGCACGGCATCGTACCACGCTTCGTCACCGGCGGCGTGCGCGGTGCTCACGCGCACCACGGCGGCGCGGTCCTCGAACACCTTGTTCGGTTCCGGCTGTATGCGCTTGGCGTAGCGGAACATGCGGTCGCCATCGGTCCAGTCGGTGTCCTGCATCCACCCGTTGTAGAAATGGATGATGTCCGGGTGCGAGCGGTAGTTGGTGGTGAGCGTCACCTGCGCGCAGCTCTCGAAGTTGGCGGTGAACTCTAGGATGTTCCGGATGGTGGCACCGCGGAAGCGGTAGAGGCCCTGGTCGTCGTCGCCCACCACGCAGATGTTCTTGTGCTCGCCGGCCAGTTTCAGCAGGAGCAGCTCCTGCACCGTGTTGGTGTCTTGGTACTCGTCCACCAGGATGTAGCGCACCTGGTTCTGGATCTTCGACAGCACCTGCGGGTGCTTCTGGAACATCTCCCAGAGCGCGACCTGGATGTGGGAGAAGTCGAGCGCGTCGTTGTCGTCCAGCAGCTGGCGGTAGAGCTCGTACGCCTGGGCGAGCGCGGTGACGCCGGGGTCGTCCGCGCGCAACATCTTGCGCAGGTCCAGCACCTCCTCGCCGACCTTGCTCACGTACTTCACGAGCTGTTCGGCCTTCTTCCAGCGCGTCATCTGGCCGAAGCCGGTGATGTGGCCGAGGTCCTCGATCTTCTCGAAGCGGTTCAGCTCGTCCATCACCATGTAGTTCTGGTCGAAGCGGTCGAGGAGGCGGTAGTTGCGGTTGAGGGTGCTGAACTCGCGGTTCTCCTCCAGCATGCGCAGGAAGATGGAGTGCAGCGTGCCGATGTACATCTCGTTCAGGTTCACCTTGAGCCCGAGCTCGAGGATGCGGTTCGAGATGCGCGTGATGAGCTCGGCGGCGGCCTTCTCGCTGAACGTGGCCACCATGATGTTGGCGGCTTCGAGCTTCTTCTCCTTCAGGAGGTACACCACGCGCTCCACCAGCGTGCGCGTCTTGCCGGAACCGGGTCCGGCGATGATGAGCATCGGGCCCTCGGTGCAGAGAATGGCCGGGTGCTTCTCGGGGTCAACGCCGCGTGCGAGGAGGTCGGCGGCGTAAGCTTTCGCTTCTTCCGGGATGGGGGGCGGGGCGATGCATACCGGTTCGGTTACGGGGGCGGTCCGCCGGGTCCACTGCGTATCCGACCCACTCGATCTCGATGGCACTGCTGTGTTCTGACCAACCAGCGGGCCATTACCAGCGCGCTTTATCGGGCCGCCTCGTCCTTGCCCTCGCACGACTAACCCCTGTTGAAGCAGCACCTCCTTCGCCGTCTGGTACCGTGCTGGCGTCCAGTTGAGTTCACGGCACGCAAGTCCCTCACCCACAGAGGGGTGCTGGTCCGTGAGTGCAAGTAGCACGGTTTCGTCGTTACTGACCATCGCAATTGGGCCGCTGAAAATTAGGTGCTTCTGGGGTAATGGGGCTATAGTATT
Organism: Flavobacteriales bacterium; assembly: GCA_016787985.1. Lineage (GTDB taxonomy): Bacteria > Bacteroidota > Bacteroidia > Flavobacteriales_F > PHOS-HE28 > PHOS-HE28. The sequence continues at coordinate 25,232 of JAEUTC010000138.1, forward strand.
CTGCCCACGTCACATTGGCAAGTCCACTGGGCTACTAAGAAGGACAACCATACGTATTCGGCTGCTGTGCCTGTATTCGTCTATTGGATCCATAGAGCTCGCTAGGTGCGCCATGAACTTGAATAGATGCGGCTTAGTCGCTGGAACAGGCTCGGGGACTCACGTCCCTAACGCTTTCAACGGTATGGTAAAGTGCTTTGGGTCTGTCATCGCTCATTGTGACCAACGCCCCGAATCGTGGATAGGCCACCGGCCGTGTCCTGATAAACAATAGTGAACTCAATTTTATGTGCAGGGGTTGACCTTAAAGTATCGACATGCAGAATGAAGGAGCCCTCTTTGCTTTGCACCTTTTCGTTCACTTTGATCTTCATCGAGTCCACCGTCAGGCTTACCCACACCGCAGGTTGCTTGGGTACACTGCCGCGCAACTGATACTGTTTGCTCTTGCCGGGCAGTACCAACTCTGCCCACGCAGGAGATGCCATACGGCGAAGCCGCACCAGTTCGGTCGCATCGGCGCCCTTTCTCTTCTGGACCTCCGCATAGCTGACGTAAGTGACGGATACCGCTACGGACAAGACTGTGAGCAGCATCATAGCCTTGGCCCATCTCAGCCAGTAGCCGATCCGTTGCGTGAAGAGGTCAACCACTCGCTGGCAATCCTCCCAACTGCTGGGATGGAATGGGCGAGAGCCAGGGAGTTGCGCCAATGCACAGAAGAAACGTGCGAGTAGGACCAAGGGAACTGGTAAGAGTATGGCAACATATTCCCACCCTTCATCCAGCTCCAGTGCCAACGCGGCGCCGGCGGCTGCCGCCGGCACCAAGGTTTGAAGCCATAGGACGAACGTATCCGTGCTCTTCACCTGGGCTTGCAGGTTGGCATAGGCCGAATCAACCAAACTGAAGCCACGTGCCAGCCAATATTCCTTGGTGATCTCGGTGACCTTCGGGGTGGGAAGCTCAGGGAAGTCACCTGACGGTCGGCTGCTTGCCACCTCATCCAGTAAAGGGTGGTAGTTGAATGAGTGCCCACGACTGCAGGTCAGTCGATGTTCCTTGAATTCGGGTCCCTTGAACTCCTTCTTCCCTTCGTTGATCGCCTTCACACCCGGTGCACCCTGCACAGGTGTTGGCAAACAGACCAATTCAGGGCAGGCCACCACCTGGCCACCGTTGTTGGCAACGACACCTTTACAGTTATACCAAACGATGTGTTCTTTCATGTGTAGAACAGGCTATCTGGGTCGGAACAAGGCGGTCACCGTTGTTCAAGGTTGGAGGAATACAACCTGTACCACGTTGCTCTGTTTTGTACCACACAGGGTCTGGACGTAGATCGTATCCGGGTCAGATAGGCCGGGCGAGAACAGATCGAGCGTGGCCTCATAGTCATTGCTTCTATTCGTAAGGAGCAATGGTGCTGTGGTGAAATTCCCTACGGGAACATCTTCACCATCCACTCGATGCCACGCACGGAAGCTCAATGGCAGTCCCGTGCTGTGATACCCTGTGGATCTATATAAGTGGACACTGAGCGTCATGATGTGATCAGTGGAATCAAACACGGCTGCGTTGGTATGCAGCGCAAGTGTGTCCGGGTAGGCCTCCGTTGTGATGATATTCGACTGCGAACTGTACTGCGCGCTACTCACCCAAGTCGTGAAGGACACAGGCCCCGGGGTGCGTCCGGGGATCCATCGCACTACAGCGGTCCCGGCCTCATCTGCGGCGACCACTAACTCCAATGGCGCTGCTGCACTCGCACCTGGACTAAGCCATCGACCCGAAGTGGTCGTGAAATGAACGATGCGGTCGTTCGCAAAATCTTCTTCCTTCAGCGTAACACTCATCTCCACGACCGTAGAGCTATCCGCCGCGACCCCACCCGTAGGCAGCGTATGGCTGTAGAGTCCATCTACCGGATACTGCTCTGGCGCCTCCTTCTTACAGGCTACCGTAAAGGTGAGCAGCGTCCACAGAATAATGGGCTGTTTGAAGTTTGTCATTGACATTGGACTCGGTATTTCATCACGACCTCTTTCGTATTTCCTTCATCGGCCATGTCGATTACCGTGTAACGGATATCGAACCACTTGTCCGCACCACCCGGACCGAGATCATAAGTGACCGGAAATGTGCTGCCATCCTGCAGCCTTCCGATTTCCAATTCGAGCAACACTCCAGACGGCGGGGTAAGCGATCGGCGCTTCGCAGAAATCTTGTGGAGCTTCGCATTTGTGGACCATTCCACCTCAGCGCGCAGCAGAACCTTCGCCACGATGCCATCACCATCAACAGTCACTTTAAGCCTGTCAGTCATTTGTCCGCTGGACATGTCTAGCCGGCGGCAAGCGCCGCTTTCTATCGTCAAACTTTTGAAATGTCCCATGGTTCAGTCCTCAGTTATGATCCTCGCTGCACGCGCCGCAGAAAGATCGGTTATGTATCCCTTCAGATCGATATCGATACTTAAGCCAACGAAAATGTTCGCTTGGACGTTGAGATCAGTACGCAATGGATGGGGATCCTCCATGCGTGTCCATACAGCTCCTATGTTGAAGCGAAGCATGTTATCGAGGCGCATGCCCATTCCGGTGACCATACCGATCCTATTCCCTATCACTCCTTTGAACTCCGGTTTTTCTTCAGTGAAGTTGTTCGCCGTAATACCGAGGTTGATGGATAGTGCGGTCGCAAACCCCGATCGGGTTGCAAAGAGCTTCCGATTGCTCCTGAAAATGCTATATGGGACTTCCCTATTTATCGGCACCGGATGGAACTGTACACCATAGAATGTCATGAACGAGGATGGTACATACCTTCCAAAGGGTACCGCCAGCCCAACATCAGGCGCCAGGTACCATTCCGCCCGAGTTAGGAACGTGCCGTTCGTGTTCGCGCTCATAGCAATCTCAGAAGACACCTGCAGATCAAGCTTTATAACCGCCGCAAGGACTTCCTTCTGCATCACCAATATGCTCGCACCCAAGTCCCCAAACATTTGTGCATTCTCACGCATCTTGGCAGCCACCAAGCCTGCTACTTTGAGCACCACATCAAGTTCCGTCCGACGCCTTTCCAATGCAGAGATACGTTTGCTGTTCTTCTTCTCAGCAGCTTTTGCTACTCGCAACTCCTCCTTCCGTATCTCGTCCTCCTTCCTCCATCGCTTCATGGCTCCAACCAGCACATTCAAGTTCTCCTTCAAATTGAGCACTCTAGTATCAATGCTCGTGAATGATGTGGCGTTCGCCTGCCATGCAGAAAGACCATTGCTTCCATCGAAGCGGATACTACCCTCCACTATTTCGGATGCCCGCACCGCAGCTGAGAGTGAATCAGCCATTGCGATCCACGCGCTGAATTCCGAATCATCTAGATTTCTAAGGTCGGCTACTCCGGCATTCTCAATCTCCAGATACTTCTCAAACAAATCCTTACTGGGAATGGTCATGGCCTTATCTAGTCCCTCGACAATAGCTGTGCTCCCCGTGACCGTTGCATTAGGGTCTTTCCTTTTCGCTGTGGCCCGGACCTCTTCATCAAAACGGCTGAATTCATCCCCTAAGATTGTTTTGATGCGCTTCTGTAGCTCGTCCGCATCCTTAGTCGTAGCAAGACTGGCTAGGTTGTTCGCGAGATACCGTGGCAGTCGGGTCCGCAACTCGAGGATCATACTATCCCGTTCTCGGATCGGAAAAGCTTTGCCCAGAGTGAAGCAGAAGCGATAACGGGCATTCGGCTCCAATTGAGGGACCTCCACATGAGGGGTTTCACCAGGAATTGCCGGTTTGTAGGTCCAGACAAGCATGCAGTTCGATGAATCACAATCCTTGCAGGCGAGCTGGCAATCCGGCTTGCAGCATTTCATGTTCAATGGATCCGCTACCTTGCTGTAAGCATAATCCTGCTTCGTCATTTTCCGCACGCGCATCGTCAGGCAGCGCAGGTCGGGCGCATTATCAATCTGCAAGGAGAACGGCACATCAAATGGCAGGTTCCTCTTGTTGGGGCTCAGGTATTGAGTGTCAGCAGGCTCAATGGCCATGGTCTTCAAGTCTAGAGACCACTTGCTACCATCGGGATACCCCCGCACCTTTTGACCGACGACCCAAGTGCTCCAAAATCCGACGAGGAGCACAAGGGTGCACCTCATAGCGTGGTTCCGGTCTCTTCGATCCAATCGGGCCCACTGGAAGCCGACATTATTCATCCGAGTTGTTCGCATGCTATGACTCTTTAGGGAAGTGGGTACGGGTGGTTCCTTTGTTTCATTTTCTACCTCGCGCATCCGCGCTTTGTCCAAGTCGCATGGGCGCCTTTATCTATCAATCCACCTCCACCTCCACCCAAACACACGCATGGTCACTGGCCTGCTGGTGCTGCCCTGTCATCTCAGGGTACGTGTCCCATTTGTCGGGCGGGCTCTTGCGGTCGCCCCATAGCCCTTCGCGGAAAAGGCCACCGGCAGTTACCTTGTTAGCCAAGCTCTTGGAGAGGAAGATGTAGTCCAGGCGATCGCTCAGGCCACAGCTGTCGTAAGAGCCTGGGCGTTCCCCATAGTCAAATGCTCCCAGCGACCAACAGTCCACTAGCGGGCTGTTGTTGCTATAGAGGGGTGCGAGGTTCTCGGCTTGGGTCTTGCCAGCTTGGGGTCCCTCATTCAGGTCACCCAGCACCACCACATGTTTGCCTTGGGCCACCAGACCATCCACGATGGCGCGCACGGCCGTGGCCTGCCGCAGGCGCTTGTCTCCGCCCCCGCCGCTCTTCGACTTGAAGTGGTTGACCAGCACGTGGATGTGGTTGCCGCCTGGCGTGCGCACTTCGTATTGCGGACAGTCGCGACTGAACACGATGCCCTTATCGTCTTCCAGGTCCACGTTGCTGCGGATATTCTCGATGACGAAGCCGGGTTTGGTGATGAGGCCCACGTCGATGCCGCGGTCATCGTTGCCGTCCAGCACCATCACGTGCTTGTAATGCCCCTGGAGCATATCGTCGCGGAACCGCACCAGGTTGGGCCGGTTCTCGGCTTCCACGATGCCGAAGATGTGAGCGTCCACATCGCGGATGACCCGCGCGGTGGTCTGGAAGCCGACCTCATCCACGGTCTCGGTGGCCAGTTCCACCCAGCCCACCCAGTCGGCCCGACCGTTGGCCGTTATGTATACCGGATCGGTAGCTTCCTTCGGCTGCACATCGAATTTGCCGCGGTTCTTGCGCAGCCAGGCCCATTCCGGGTCCGTGCTATTGCGCTTGCGCAGCACGCCTTGGTCATTCTTCCGGTAGATGTCGAGTTTTTCGAGCAGCACCAGCATCCGCCGTTTATCGGCTGCCGAGTACGTTTCCTTCCCGAACAGTTCATTCACCTCGGCATGCGCTGCCAAGTACGGCGCAGCAACACTCATGTCCGTAAAGCCGAAGGCCTTGGGCCGAGCATAGAGGTTCTCTACGTTGAAGCTGGCGATCTTGATCATGGTGGTGGGGATCGGGGAAAAGGAATGACGGCCCTTAGTGCGGCATATTGATGGGTTTGAATGTCAACACCTGCACCATGTCCGGCAAGCGACGGCCGGTGCATGCACAGAGCAGGCGTGCCAGATCCTGTTGGCGACGCTCCAGATCACCGAACGTGTGCGGTGTATTGCTCACCGGATCGTTCATGGTGAACCCGGTGAGGAAGCGCGATAAGGGTGCTTCGGTGCCGAAGGCCGGGGTACCCACATGCAGGAAGGTGGTGCCGGTTTCACCGCCGTGGCAGCCACTGCATGTGCCCAAGGAAAAGAGGTGCCGGTTAGCAGGGTCCGTGATCTGGCCGGGTGCGGCGTTCCAGATGCCGTTGAACTCCGTGTGGGATTTTCCACCGAGGAACGGTGCGCCGTTGAAGGTCAAGGGGACCGTCGAGTTGCTGGGGAAGACCGTATTCACCCAGTTCGCCAGGACGGTGACATCCGCCGCATTGCCAGCGGGATTGGCCCGTGCGTTGAACTTCTTCGCGGGTTCATTCACCACGGGTGCTTGGATCAAGTGGTGCGAGGTCGCATCCACGTGGAACTCGCGCAATTCCCAAGGACTACCAAGGGCGATCTCATTGGTACGGATCTGGTTGATGGCACTACCGTTCGGTTTGGTCGGGTCAGCATTCGCGGCGGCGAAAACATCCGTGATGGCCTGCAAGGCGGTGTTGTACTCCGGGCTGCCGAGGGTGAGGGTGCGCAGGTCATACCACTTCCGTGCGTAGCCCACGAGCGTGCCGCACTTGTTGATGGGGATGCCGTATTCGAAGATGACAGTGAAAGCGGTAGGACTGCAGGTACTGGACAGCACCTCGAACACGAAGCGACCTTCGCCCGCATTGGTTACGCTGTAGCCGGTGTTGCCACGCAGATCAAGCCGGTTGACGATTGCGGTAAGCTTGAAGGGCGCTTTGGCTAAGTCGAGGTCTTTGCTCTCCCAATCGTTCTCATCGAAACTTCCTGGTGCTGCGCCACTGGCAATGACCCATGGCCGGATGACATCGGTGAAGATGCGTGTGCGCGCCGGCACCGCGTCACTGTTGACGGTCTGTGGCTCCATCCATTGTCTAAGCCAATTCTTCACGAAGTCCTGTGGAGCAACCCCGCTGGCTGCTTCGTTGGCCATATCGCTCATGAGCTTGCCGAAGGTCCATGCGCCTGTTCCATTGGGTCGTGTGCACGGTTGTGAGGTGCGGTCCACATCCTCCACCACGCCGAGGTCGGTCACCATGATGGAGTGGGGAATGCTCACATCCGAAACGGGTGTGCAGAGAGTAGGGAATGGAATGCGCACACGGCCACCCTTGTTGAACAGGTCCTTGTCGAACGGGCGCATCCCTTTAAGCTGGCCCTGTGCATCAACACGTTCACGACCCACGAAGACCGGTTGCGCGGCAAGGGCCTTGTTCGTACTTTCACTCGTCTTTTCAAGCAGTTGCTCGGTGGCGAGTCGATCCTCCTGTAGGGCCACGGTGAACACGCCATCTCCAGGGATGGAGTCACCTCCGAGTCCATCATCACGTAGGGTCATCTTTTCTTCTGCCACCATGATCGCGTGGAACTGGTCTTTGATCACCCCTTTTCCGAAATCGGCAAAGACGAAGACATTCCCATTGGGGTCGTCAGCCTTCATCTGGATCTCAATGGTCCTTGCAATAGGCGGGGCCATGGTCAACGCAGGGTCCACCTCGGTTGTTGGCACAGTTGCGGGTTCAGGCTTTTCGCCGCATCCTGTCGCGACTGCCCAGAGTGATGCTAGGAGGAAGTTTGCCAGTAGGTAACACGAAGTTGACTTGGGGCTCATGGTGTTCGCTTGTTGGTGGAATCTTGGAAGCACTCGGTAGTTAGCTGGTGTCGCGGTAGCGCGCGCGCTGCAATTCGGTGATCGGCGATCCTGGGGCGGTCGCAGTTGGGAGCGGTCACGGTATTGAAGTACAACTCTGCATGTTGTTGTTCGGCCTCCCCACCACCGCGCTGCACCCACCCGAGTTCGCGGGAGAGCTCGTTCGGGTGGGGCAGCGGTCGCAGCCTTGGTGTGGGGTCCCAACCAAGGCCGGTCGATCGGTGGTCGTGGTCAGCCTTGCCTGAACCCTTCGGTCGCTTGGGCGCGGCCGTGGGTCGCGCAGGCCGCATGCGCAGCGCGCTGGCCTTGGTGCGGTGGGTGAGCAATGGCATGGTGGTGGTCTCTACCTCTACTGTTCGCACACCGTGCACGAACAGCGCCCCAAACCTCTCCGCTTCCGCACCCACGCCCAAGCGCCGAGGGGGGGCGATCCACCGGGGTGCTCCCCGCAATTCACCCGGGGGCTTCAGATTCCGTTCGGTGCGAACGGGTTGCTCGCCAATATTGGGAGTTCAGCAGACTGATGCTAATGGAACAACTCAATGTGCGCGTAGCTTCTGCGACAGTGGCCCTAAAATCCACATGAATGCCGCCAATAAGCCAGCCAAGCATCCGAGCAAGAAATTGGTCTCATCGCTTTTTCCCAAAGCATACTCCTTCGTGAGGTAGAGTGTCATACCCGTAAAAGCCAGCGCGAGAACCCTTCGGACGTGGCGCACCCCCGGTTCTTCGATCAGGAGGCCGATCTCAAGGATCGCGTTGGTAGCAAGAACCAGCAGGCCTAGATGGGTCAACCGTTTCATAGCTAGACTTAGCGGATGATCGACCACTTTCCCCGTGAGTGCATCCATAGCGCTCTCCTGCGCTGGCACCAGGTAGTCGAGTACGTTCAGGAATTGGATGTCGGGGCCAGCGAAGTCAACTAGTATCAGGATCACGAGCGTGGCTGTCCCGATAGCGATGAAATCGCCGACGAGCATGATATACCACTCAATTATGCTCCTGCACTCATAGACCCGCTTCGCTTTATTGGGATCGACCTCATCCTCATCCACGACTTTGTAACTGAACGAGAACACTTCACCGATCAAGACACCTAGGGTGTAGAAGTACTTTCCAAGTCTGGAACTGGTCAGTCGGTTCCAACTGTTCTTCAAGAACGTCATGATGCTCATTCTTCTTTGTGATTCTTTATCGTTCGGAACATCCGAACCCATTCAGATGAACCATTCCTGTCTTGATGCCCTGCGGACCCTTTTCAAACGACATCCGCTTAGATGAGCTTTTGATCAGATGTTCATGAAGTTGGCGATCGTCGATATCCGCAATAGATACACCCCTCCAGTGACTCGTTGGTCGGCTATCGCAGCGCTTACGTTCAGCATAGGATCAGAATAGCTGAAACTGAATCGCGTCTTGTTGATCTGTAGACCTATCTCTGCTGTCCAGTAGTTGATAGTCCGCGGTATGGTGTAGCCTTGTGCTGTATTCGCAGCATCATTCAGCAAGGCTTCATAGACCGGTTGTGACCCATCCGTGATCCGCCTTTGATGAAAAGATGCGGCGATGAAGAGACCGAGTGTATTTCCCTTGCTCTTGTCCCGTGCAGTATACCAAGCTTCCAGTCCAGTTGACCATTGGATGGCTTGGATACGATCGGCATCGATCAAACGCGGCCCATCAGTAGAATCCAAGGGTATGATGTCCTCGTTGAAGTTCCAACGCGCGTAACTGTACGAGAGAAATGGACAAAGGCGGTAGTTCACCTCCCAGCTACTGTCAGGCGTTCGTTTGTGGGGATTGTCGGACGTATAGGACCAAGTGAACCAGCGAAGGATGTCGGTTCTCGCCCGTATATCGAATGCATTCCGGCTCCGCTGATAGAATAGTAGATCACTCAATCGGAGCGTATCACGATTGAACAGCTCCACATTCGAGTTGAAGTTGTATGTGACTTCGAGGTCGACCAGTCCAAATCGTGGTGATCCGATCTCGACCGGACTCCGATGTGCGGTCGCAGTGCTCGCGCCTGTTCCGTTCACTCTTGCAGCCACCTTGGCTGAGTCCTTCTCCACTTCTTGTTCTTCAACTCCTGCCTGACCTTGCCTTTCAGTCCTTCTTTCCGTCCGTCTTTCATCGCGCAGTGTAATTCGCTTCGTTTTCCGCGCATACATCCTCTTAAGGCGCTCAGTTGAAAAATCAACCAAGCTGAGTTCCGCTTGCACGGTACCAGAAGCGCTACGCAATGCGGAATCGGAGATCTGGTTGAGTCCCGCTATTCCATTGATCCGGAACAAAGGCGGCTCTTTTGTTGAATCCGATGGACTTTTCACATAAGTCTCGGTCTGTGCCACAGCACATATTCCTGTGCACCAAAGCAGGATCACCATTACGATGCATCGCGGCACTTCATTCCTGTGCTTTACTTTCATACACCAAACCTCACGCCCCTCCCCACCCCTCACCAAGCGCCAAGGGGGGGCGATCCACCGGGGTGCTCCCCGCAATTCAACGGGGGGGCCTGTGGCGGATAGTGAGGAATAGTTAACATACTGTTCGGTGGACTTGTCCTAAACTTGAGGCACCACCGCATGCTGCCCGCTCCCATCCCGTTGGCCTTGATCGACGACCATACGCTGTTCCGCAGCGCCTTGGCCGATATGCTGGCGGGCGATGCGCGCTTCGCGGTGGTGGTGCAGGCCGCGCACGGCGCCGAGTACCTGCGGGCGGTGCAGGGCGGGGCCCAGGTGGCGGTGGTGGACCTGCACATGCCCATCATGGACGGCTTCGACACCATCGCGTGGATGCGCGACCATACGCCGGGCACACGGGCCATCGCCCTCTCCTTCGACCTGAGCGAGGAGGTGCGCCAACGCGCGCTGAAGGCCGGCGCCTGCGGCTTCCTGCGGAAGGACACCACCAAGGACCGTTTCCTGGCAGCGCTGGTGCAGGTGGCCGTGGTGGGGCATTTGCCGCCCGATGCGGAGCAGCACGACCAGCGCGCCGAGCAGGCCCACAGCCGCAGCGAGCTGCTGGCGAAGTTGAGCCAGCGCGAGCTGGAGTACATGCGGCTGCTCTGTGCCAACGGCGACAGCACCGCCGAGCAGCTGGCGGCACAGATGCAGGTGGGCGTGCGCACGGTGGACGGCTACCGCGAAGGCGCCTACCGCAAGTGCCAGGTGCACTCGCGCGCCGGCCTGGTGGCCCTGGCCTACAAGTGGGGCCTGTATCCGTAGTCCGCTTCCGGCGGCCCGTAGAATCCTTGCAGCCGTAGGCTTCGCGCGCGGTCGTCCGCACACCATGCGCGGTGCGTTCGGTCCGCAGCGGCCCGGGCGATACGTCTAAACTATGTGGGTGCCCTACCGTCTTTTAGACCTTGTGGACGGCGTTCTGGCATTCGAACTTCGCCCACACGAAACCGCGTGCGCTCCTCTCCCGGCCACGCACAATTACGACGACCATGGCCGGCGAGACCTCCTTACCCACCACCGTGGCGGTGGTGCATGCGGATGAGCTGATGCGTGCGGGCATCCACACGGTGGTGGAACATGAAACGGACCTGCAGGTGCTGCACACGGGCGAACGCCTGGATGCCTTGACCGCTGCGGTGGCGACGGGCGCCGAGGCCGAGCCGCAAGTGCTGGTGGCCCAGCTGGCCGCGCCGTTGGACCTGGGCTGTGCAGCCCTTCGCCGGTGGCGGCGGGCTTGTCCGCAGGCGCCCGTGGTGGTGCTCGGCGAGCTGACACCGCTGCTGGTGCAGCGCGCGGTGGAAGCCGGGGCCATGGGCGTGTTGCCATTGCATGTGGCGCGCACGGAGCTGGTGCAATGCATCCGCACGGTGGCCGGTGGTGGGCTGTTGAGTACATGAATCTTGCATTTAATGGAAGGCAATGCGCGGTACCATTTCCGTGACTCTGGATCTCCATCGGCAATACAACAACGACTCCGATCGCGCATAAGGTGCTCCTTGGTAACAGCACTTCTACCCTGGGCCACGAGAACCTTGAGCCACTGGAGCACGTATTGAACAGGCTCGCGATGTACCCTGTGCGATGACCATCCAGCCCCTCACCCCCAACGTGCCGCACCGCGCGTACTGGATGCCCGACCTGGAGTGGGGCCGCGCGCTGTGGCACGCGCACACGCCGTACTGCTACGCGCGCTGGTGCGAGGAGTACGACGATGTGATGGGCATCGGCGGCTACGTGAAGCACGGCGACAGCGCCCTGCTGGACCTCCTCTACATACACCCCGACGAGACGGGCCGCGGCTACGGCACCGCGCTGCTCCACGACCTGCTGGCCCACGCCGACAGCGAAGGCATCGCCACCGTGGTGGCCCATGTGCCGCCCGCGCTGGTGCCCTGGCTGCAGCGCCACGGTTTCGCCCCGCACGGCGAAACGCTCCGCTGCACGGGCGGCCGATTCCTCCAGGCCACGCTGGACGAGGTGGAACCGATGGAACCGCAACACCTGCTAGGCGTGTTGCACCTTGACCGTCGCGCCACCGGCGAAGACCGCCGCACCTGGCTGATGGAGCACAGCTACCTGGGCAGTGTATACAACGAGCGCGGCCGCATCCGCGGCTTCGTGCTGCCCCTCTTGCGCGATGCCCTCATAGTAGCCGACGCCCCCGAGGTGGGCCTGGAGCTGCAACGCTGGGTCTTCCCCGTGCAAGAGCACCTCTTGATCCCCGCCACCAACAGCGCCGCGCTGCAGCACCTGCACGAGCGCGGCTATATCAGCACCGTGGACACCGTGCGCCTGGTGCGCGGCACAGTGCCGGACTACAAAGGGGAATTGGTGTACGGGTTTGCGTAGGTCATCGCATTGAAAATGAAAAGACGAAGCCCGGCGTATTGCGCCGGGCTTCGTGCGTTGGGGGGGGCTATCCTCAAGACTTCAGCAGGTCGCCGATCTTGTTCCACTTGATCTCCTTCGCGAGGAAGAGGTTGAAACGCGCCTGGTTCCGGAGGACGTCGGTCTTGTCGATGCCGATGAAGCCGCGTAGCTCCAGGCCGAGTTTGATGCCCGAGACCTTCGCTTCGATCAACTCGATGTTCACCGCGTAGTACGGGGCTTGACGCACCACCAGCTTCGAGTCGAGGTCCGTGAACAGCAGGCTGGTGCTGTGGCCGATGACGGCGCGGAAGTTGAGCAGGCCGCCGTTCTTCTTGATGGTGCCCCGGAAGCCGCCACCGATGTAGAAGTTGTCCGTGGTGGTCTTGAAGTTCTCCTTCTCTTCCGGGATGCGTGCATTGAATTCATAGGGACGTGGCCACTCTTCCGGTGGCGTAGCGCTCGTGGTGTCGGTGAAGGTGCGTGTGATGGTGCGGTTGAAGACACTGCGCTGCCAGCGGACGTCGCCGGTGAGCGCCAGCCACCAATCGGTATCCGCGGGATCGCTGATGGTGTAGAGCGGGGAAAGCGCCACGCCGATGTTGTCGAAGAAGGTGGTGCTGCGCGCCTTGGCCGTGGTGGTGACGTACTGCAGGGTGAAGGAGGTGTCGGTCTCGGTGACCGTGAAGAGCGGATCGATATCGCGGTAGATGGTCTCTGCGGAATCCACCTGGGACACGGTGCGGAAGCGGTCGAAGGAGAACTCGAGGCCCCAGCGTGAGGTGCTATCATCCTTCTGCTTGCCGATGGACGGGAGCGAGACGCGGATGTCGTGGTAGAGCTTCTCGGAGGTGAGCTTCTCGATGAAGTCGAAGTTGGTGCCTACCGAGTAGATGAAGGCCCGCTCCGGCATGGCGATGACCGGGGCTTTATCAAAGTCATCCTGGGCCAGGACGGGGCTGGCAACAAGGAAAAGGGCAAGGGGAAGGGAGGTGCGCATGGGGTGTTGGTTTGGTTTTGCGAACCAACAGCGACCAGCCCCGCGCGAACAGCGTACTATTCACCGGCGGGGAACACGTACTTTTCACAGGTACCCGCCTGAAGGAGGCGGCTTGTTTTGCGGCACTAACCCACAACCACCATGAAAGCGAAACACCTCTGGATGCTGATCGCACTACTCGCCATCACTGCGGCGACCATTTTCTATATCCAATGGAAACGGGCGGGCAGTGATGAAAATTTCTCACGCCTCTACAAACCCTACGTCGTCCGTTCCGAGTACGACTGTGTGAGCTCCGATTTCGGTCGATACTTCATGAGCAAGGAGAACAACGCACGCGGCACCCTGGAAGGCAATGTCCAAGTGAATTTGAATTCCTTCACTACCCGGCTGAAGAATGTCTTGGACAACTATGAACATGATGACCATGGCGTCATCATCCACCACGGGCTTGAACGCGTCTCGGCCGGAGTTTTCCGGTATTGGCCCGAGATCGAATTCGTTGGTCTTGAGGATATCGGAAAGGATCTCTGGGACACTGTTCAATTGCCTGGACAGCGCTTCAGCGTTAACCTTGGAACAGGTGAGCTGACCCCTCGGAACAACATCGACGAGTGGATGAACTATAAGACCTACATGCATCGGTACACGACCAATACTGACGCGGTCAATGACCCAACCTTCCAAAAGGCCTCTCCGGTCATTGAAGGCTTGGACGTTCAACACTATTTGTTCCGCTACAACAACCGACTGGAGAAATTCCTTAACCAGAACAAAGGGCTGGATCCAACTCACATCAGGATCACGAGCATTTGTGAACCAACAGAACATGATGGTGATATCATGCGCGGCCTGCGACACTATATCGCCTTGGCCATGTTCAAAAGCGACCTTGGACCGTCGGGGACTTTGCTTGTTGATGAGGACGATGATAGCATTATAGATAGGTACAAGAACAAAGCGTTGGACGTAGGTTCTCCCTGTCCCTACCGCTGTGCGACCGCCGAAGTCCCTGATCACGGGATCCCGGTTCGGAAATCTTGCACCAAGTAGATCAGTTGATGCTCGCATCCGCGAAGCAGAGCTCAAAACGCCTCTCATGATCCCTGCAATTTCGATATGGGGCTGGATCTCCTTGGGCAAGTGCGCGCTGGTGGTCGCGGCGCTGCTCGCCTGGGCGCTGGGCCGCAAAGCGCTGGGCGCAGCTTCCAACTGGCTGGGCCTACAGCTCGTGGCGGCGCTGGTGGCGGAAGGTGCCGCCACCGCGCTGTCCTTCCAGGGCGAGAACAACCTGCGCGTGTACGATGCCTACCTGCCCGTGGAGTTCGTGGCGCTGCTGTGTTATGCCCTGATCTGGTCGGGCTTGCAGCGTGCCAAGGGGATCATCCTCGGCGTGTGCCTGACCCTGTATGGTCTTGTCCTCTGGAACGAGTTGCCAACGGCTTGGAACAAGCAGTCCTTCACCACCACCGGTTATCTGCTCGGCGGCCTGGTCCTCGTTTGTGCAAGCGTGTTCGCGCTGTTCCGCATCGCCATGCGTTCGGAAGTGCCTATGATGAAGGTGCCCAGCACATGGGTGCTGCTGAGCATCGTGGTCTTCTTCGGTGGCAGCATCCCGCTGCTCGGCCTCACCAATTCGCTCATCGAACGCCAGGTGGCCTGGGCGCCGAACATGTACTTCATCAACGATGGGCTCTACCTGTTCCGGTACGGCTGCGTGCTGGTGGCCGTGTGCATCGGTCTGCGTAACACTACCCCGTCACCCGCATGAGCGACCTGTTCGTCACCATCACCATCAGCACGCTCATCGTGTTGCTCTTTCTCGGATTGGTGGTCACACTGCTCGTGCTCAACAACGCGCGCCGCATCCGCCACCGCGCCGAAGTGGCCGAGCTGCGCCAGCAACAGGACCGCGCCGTGATGGAAGCCGAACGTGAAGCCACCCGCCACACCCTGCGCGAGCTGGGCAACGAGCTGCACGACAACGTGGGGCAGTTGCTGGTGGTGTCGCAGCTCGGGGTGAACACGGTGGTGGACGAGTTGGGCGGCCACCCGCGCCTGGCGGCCGCACGCGATGCGCTGGAGCAGGCGCTGGACGAGGTGCGGCGTCTGGGGCACGACCTCAACAGCGAGCTCTGGGAGAAACGCTCCCTGGCCGACGCCATCTGCGCCGAGGCCGAACGGCTGGAGCGTGTGGCGCGTGTGCAGGTCCACATCCAAGTGGTCAACAACATGCCCCTACCCAACGGCGACACCAGCACCGTGCTGTACCGCGTGTTCCAGGTGATCCTGGCCAACGCCATCAAACACAGCGGCGCAGACCGCATCGGCATCGTGTTGCGCCCTGCGGATGATGGCAGCGGCCTCTGCCTTACCGTGACCGACAACGGCGTGGGCTTCGATGCCGACAACACGCCCGCCCATGCGGGTCTGGTCAACATCCACAAGCGCTGCGCCCTGATCGGCTACCGCGCCCAATGCACCACCACACCCGGCAGCGGCTGTGCGTGGACCATCCAACCCCTACCCCACCATGCACCATAACGTGGCCCTTGTCGATGACCACCACCTCGTGCGCGCCGGCCTGGCCGCCACCGTCAACGGACTGGGCGCCTACCGCGTGACCGTGGAAGCCGGTAACGGACGCGAGCTGATCGAGCAGCTCGCCACCGTGACCGATCCGAACGACCGGCCCCTGATCGCCATCGTGGACCTGAACATGCCGGTGATGGACGGCTTCGCCACCATCGCCTGGTTGCGCGCCAACGCTCCCGAGGTGCTGCCCCTGGCCCTCACCTTCGACGATACCGACGACAAGCAGGTGCGCGCCATCCACGCCGGTGCGCGCGGCTTCATCCTGAAGAACGCCCGGCCCACCGTGCTGAAGCTGGCGCTGGACAGCCTGGTGCTCACCGGCTACTACACCACCGAGGAGATGCTCGATGCTCGCGTGCGCGGCGCCGAACACCGCGACCGCGAGGCACGCGAACGGGCCTGTATCGTGGACCAGATCACGCCGCGCGAGATGGAGTTCCTGCTCCTGGTGTGCGACGAACAGGAGTTCACCTACGAGCAGATCGCTGCGCACATGGGCGTGCATCGCCGCACGGTGGACAATTTCCGCATCGCGCTCTTCGACAAGTTCGGCATCAAGAGCAAGACGGGGCTCGTGCTCTTCGCCATGCGCTGGGGCTTGTTGGGGAAGGCGGGGGCGTAGGCATCGGGCGCGGTTGCGGTGGAACACATCCCAACTCCGCCCGTCTCACCGACTATCGCGAGGTTTGCACGTTCTCGCCATGCCCACACAAGATCCTTCATCATCGCGCTCGTCCCCGCGGGCCCTGTGGGCACTGGTGCTGGCGGGTACCGCGGTGCGCTACTACCATGGCGCCAGCCACCAGCTCTGGAACGGCGCACCCGACCAGCTCGCCTGGGGCCTGGGCCTGGAGGACCTACACGCCACCGGTGCGATCACCTACGAGCAGCTGATGCACTACCCGCACGAAGGCGGCAGCTTGTTCCTGGGTCTTGTGGCACTGCTCTTCGCACCGCTCTCCGGTCTCCTACCTCCGCTCTCGTGGGCCGCACTCGCGGTGGATACGGTCGCGCGTGTGGCGCAGATCCGGGTAGCGCAACGCCTGGTGGATGAACGCACCGCCCTGTGGTTCGCGGCGTGGACGGTCTTCGCCGCTCCGGTGATGCTGCCGTGGGGCACCGTGAACTTCGGCCTGCACGCCGCGTTCTCCTTCGCGCCCTTCCTGTTGGCCGTAATGGTGTCGGATCCGCGGCGCTCTGTGGAGCGCATGGGGTTGTGCTGCGGGCTGCTGGCTTCGCTGGCTTACGATGCCTGGGTCTTCGCTCCGGCCTTCGCGCTGCTGCTAGTGACCACGGATGGAACGCTGAAGACGCGCGTGCGCCACCTGCTCTCTTTCGCCTTGGCGTGTGCGCTCGGCTTCCTGCCCCATTTGCTGTTGCGCCTTTTCGCCCAGGACGGCTTCGGGCTGGAGGATCATGGCGCCCTCTCCATCCGCGGCCTCGAACAAGAGCCCGTCGACATCAGCGCACTGCCCGCGAAGTGCTGGCAGGTGTGTACCACTGCACTTTCCGCTTCGTTCACCTTGGGCGCTGCGACGGATCCGCTCGTTCGTGCGCTCTCGATCATCGTCTTGGCCTTCCTCGCCGCTGGCGCGTGGGGCCTGCGTCGCCAGTGGGCCAGCATATCACCCGCGCTGAGAACGCTCGTCTATACCACGGTCGTTTTCGTTGGCGTGGTGATAGCCGCGCCTTTCTTCCAACCCAGGTCCGAAGGAAGCGGCTATCTCTACTACCGCTACTTCGCCTTCATCGCTCCGCTGATCGCCCTGCTGGTGTTGCACGGCGCTGCTGCACTGGGTCGTATGCGCCGCGCGGTCAGCGTCGCTTGGATCACTCTTGGCGTGCTTCTATCGGTGGTGTACATGGTCCGATCACGCCCCATCACCACACCCAACATGGAAGCCACGGGGTGGGTCTTGGCGCGCAAGTACGGCGATAGGCCAGCCGTGTTGATGCGCATCATCCAACGGGCGCCCACGAACCAACACCACGACCTGGTCTACGGCGCAGGCTGGGGACTGACCGCCGCATTGTTCGATGGTAAGAGCATCCGCGACAGCGCGGCGGTGGACACCTTCGAGGAGCTGTGGAAGCTGTTCCCACACGACCAACGCGCCGCGCTGCAACGCGGGGTGGTGCGCGCCTTCGACACTGGCATCACCCCTCCGTTGGACCCTGCGCTACTCCCACGACTGCGCGAACGGATGGAGCCCTGAACAGAGCACTGGCGCACGCGGTGCAGCTGTGCTTCAACCCGCTCCATCGCCTCCGCTGACCGCTCCATCGGTGTACATGGTGCGGGCCGATAGTGGCGCATCCACCTTCGATGCACCAACCACACACCCATGCGAACACGACTTACCCTGGCCACCGCCGCGATCTCCTTCGCCGCTGCCGCCCAATGGACATCGGTGCCGAGCGGCACCACCACCATGCTCGAGGCGGTCCACGCCATCGATGCACAACACCTCCTCTCCAGCGGCAAGGATGGTGTGCTCTTCCATTCCACCGACGCGGGCAACAGCTGGCAACCGTTGGTGTCCGGCTACGGCGATGACATCAATGAAGTGATGCAGCTGAGCACGCAAGAGTTCCTGCTCTTCGCCGATGGTGGCGTAGTGATCAAGAGGACCGACGGTGGCAACACTTGGAACAACAGTTCCGCCGGCACCACCAGCGAATTGGTGGGTGCGGCCCGAAGGTCCGGGGTGATCATCGCGGTGGGCGAAGAAGGCACCATCGTGCGCAGCGGCAGTGCGGGTGCATCGTGGAGCAGCATCACCTCGGGCACGGTTCAGGACCTGCAAGCCGTGCAGGTACTGGGCCCGCAGGATTGGTTCGCCGTGGGCAAGAACGGCACGGCACTCCGCAGCAGCGACGATGGCTTCACGTGGACCGGCGTGGCCACCTCCACCACGGCCGACTTGAACGATGTACGCTTCACCGACGCCAACAACGGAATGATCTGCGGTGATGAAGGCGTGCTCCTGCGCACCACCGATGGCGGCGACCACTGGACCGCTGTGAGCAGCGGCACCGGCCTGGAGCTGAACGCGCTTTGGAACGATGGGGCCACCTGGTACACCTGCGGCGTGGGCGGCACGGTGCGCACCAGCAGCAACGGCACCGCGTGGACCGCTATGACCACACCCGTATCCACGGAACTGCGCGACGTCGTGGTGAGCGGCGGCACCGGAGTGGCCGTGGGCGATCTGGGCACCGTGATACGACTTGGCGCAGGAGGGACGGCCATTGCCGATGTGGCCCTTCTCGATGGCCTTCAGGTACGCACCGGCCAAGGCCTTGTAGTGGTCACTCTTGCCGATACCGACCAGTGGGATGCCGTGCACGCGACCGTAGTGGACATCCAAGGTCGCGTGGTGCTTCAACTCGGTGCCCTCGGAACGACCACTGAACTTCGCGACCTGCCCACCGGCACTTACGTATTGCACCTGACACGCGAGGGCTACGGGGCAGCAACGCGATCCTTCGTTGCCGTACGTTGAGCACGGTGTCCGTCACCTTGAAAACAACGAACCCCGGTCATATGGCCGGGGTTCGTGCGTCAGGAGAGTGCTGACTCGTTCGGAGCGAACGTGAGGCTAAGCTAAGGCAGTCCCACACGCAAGACCAGCGGGTGCTTCAATCATCCCCATCGTCGTCATCATCATCGTCGTCGCCACCGTTGTCATCTCCATTGGTGGTGCCGGCCGGTTGCACGGGCTCGTGTTTGCAACTCACGAGCAACAATGGTGCTGTGAGGAGGAGGAGCATCAGCAACAGGCTGAACCGTGAGCGGATAGAACGCATGGGACGTGGAGGTTGATGCCGTGAAGGTACCACACCGGGCCTTCTGAAGGAAAGGGTTGCGGCGACGGAACGGGAAAGGCGGCCGACAGACCGGCGACTTGCGCCACCGTGGCCGTTCGCCGCGTGGGCCGGTGATCTCCTGGATGCCCCCCATAGGTCTAAAATACGTGGTACCACCCACGTCTTTTAGACCTATGAACCACGAAATGCGTGGTCTTGCTTTGCGGCACACCTACAACACCATGAAAGCCACCTACACCTCGCTCTCCTTGTACGGCATGCTTTGCATCGCATCCCTTGGCGCCTTGACAGCGTTCGGTCCATCGGGAACGACCACCGCGACCCCAGCGGCGGTCATGCCGGGTCCGGATGTGAAGGCCGGCCAACTGACGTGCGCCGTGAACGAATTCGCCTCGCATGTGCGGTGGGTACAGGCCAACGACACCACGGCGGTCTCGGCTCGCACGCACCGGTTCACCGTGGGCAGTTACAAGGAAATGTTGAACGCCAGCAGCTGCTCCGGCACTGAGCAGCAGGGCTTGATGATCCGCTTCGGTGGCGATGACCAGTCGAAGGCGCTCCAGTTCGCTTACCAGGTCGTGTGTATGGAGTTGGAGTGGGTGGACGAAACGGAAGAAGGCCCCTACACCCCGATCAACGACCTGTACGAGGCCGACGCGTATGGCGAATTGAGTGTTTCGTCCATGGGTGAGGCCGGGTGGTTGAGTGGACCCAGCAAGGCCTTCCAGGACCACATCCTCGTGGACCGGTACGATGCGGATGTCTTCACCAAGGTGTACGCTGGTGTGAACGCGCACAGCATCTTCAAGGTGGCGACCATCAACGCCTTGATCGCCGACAACGACTTAGGGGATGATGACTTCGTGGAAGTGGTGCCCATCGCCGAACCGCTCGCGTGGATCGCTCCCGACCGGGGCGGCGACTTCACCGTGCGCACCTGCCTTGTGGCCGTGGACAAGGGCACAGGGCAGCGGTTGATCAACAATGCCCCGAGCACGAAGCCGCGCTTCAAGAACAGGGGGTGCGACATGGGCTCGACATGCCCACCATCGTGCTCCATGGTTACCTTTCCCCTTTCCGGAGTGGCGCTACGTAAAAGCTGCTGAGATCCATTGGTCAACCTACTGCTGCACTACTTTCTTATCCTGCTCCAAGGCGCCTCCTTGGTCTTGTTCTGGAGGCGCCCACGTGCGACAGGGATGGTAGGTCCTTGGATAGGTGCACTATTGGTCTCCATGTTCTTCGTGGAGATAACCAGCCGCATTGTCTTGCTTACGGGGAATTACAATGCCCCCGTATACAATCTCTCCACGATGCTTGAGCTTGCCTTGGTGCTACGTATCGTTGGGGTCGTTCGACCCCGGGATTCGTGGTGGCTCACCGGTAGTCTCTTGCTGGCGGCGGGAATGATGGTGGTCAACTATGTGCAACAAGGAGACCTCTTCTTCCTATTGGCCCATGGGATCATCACTCAGTCGGCTCTTGCCGTGATCTGGTGTAGTCTTGGTCTATGGACGCTTGCTCAACGGGCCACTCGTCCGATCTGGAAGGCTCCGTTGTTCTGGTTCTTCATGGGCACGACGATCTACTACGCAGGTGTCATCCCCTATCTCGGGTTCATGAAACCGCTTTTCGAGCATGAGCCAGAATTGAGCGCCTTACTGTACCGCATCATCACCGTTGTGGCCATAACACGCTACCTTTTCACCGCCTGGGCGTGCCACCTTGCTCATACCCAGGGGAGCTGGGACGATGAACGGTGAAGACTTGATGCTGCCCATCCTGATCGCCTCCGGTTTGGTGGTGCTCATGGTGGGCTTCGTGGGTCTCTTGTTGGTGGTGAACAGCAACCGCCGCGTAAGCCACCGGGCCGAAATGGCCGAACTGCACCAGGCCCAGGCCCGCGCGGTGATCGAGGCACAACGCGAGGCCACCCGACAAACGCTGATCGACCTGGGCCGCGAACTGCACGATAACGTGGGCCAGGTGCTCGTGGTGGCGCATCTGGGGCTCAATACGATCCTGGAAGCGAAGTACGATCCAGAAGTGGCCGCCGCACGGGACACCTTGAGGGATGGCATCGAAGAAGTGCGTCGGCTCGGGCACGACCTCAATACCGACATCTGGCAGCGCCGCAGCCTCGTGGAAGCCATCCGCGCCGAAGCCGAACGGGTGGAACGCGTGCTGCGGGTGAAGGTGAAGCTCGCTGTGGCGCCCGATCTGCCCTCGCCACCGCCGGATACCATGGTGCTCCTGTACCGCGTGTTCCAGGTGATCCTGGCCAACGCGATCAACCACTCCAAGTCCCGCTGGATCAACATAGAAGTATGGGCGGCCGGCGAGCACATCAGCTTCTCCGTCGCCGATAAAGGCATCGGTTTCGACCTGGCCAGCACCAAGGCCAACGCAGGCCTGGCCAATATCCACCAACGTTGCGCGTTGATCGGCTACACCGCCGAATGCCGCACCGCGCCGGGCGCTGGCTGCACCTGGCTGATCTTAGCACCCCATGACCAAAAAGACTAACGTGGCCCTGGTGGACGACCACCACATGATGCGGACCGGACTGGTGAACACGGTGAATGCCATGGGCGACTACCTGGTGACCGTGGAGGCGGGCAACGGCGCCGAACTCGTGGAGCAGCTCTCCGCCATGGACCTCAACGGACCAGAGGCCCCGCGCATCGCCGTGGTGGACCTGAGCATGCCCGTGATGGATGGGTACGCCACCATGCAGTGGCTTACCGCCCATGCCCCGCAGGTGCTGTCCCTCGCCCTCACCTTCGACGCCACCGACGATGCCATGGTGCGGGCCGTGCACGCCGGCGCCCGCGGTTATGTGCTCAAGAGCGAGCCCCCTCAAGTGCTGCGCACCGCCTTGGACAGCCTGTTGAACACCGGGTACTACTACACCCAGGAGATGATGGCCGTACACCTGCGGGGCACCATGGAGCTGCGCCGCGAGCACTTCAGTCGCGCCAAGATCATGGAGCGCATCAGCGAACGCGAACTGGAATTCCTAGCCCTGGTGTGCGACGAGGCGGAACTCACCTACGAGGTCATCGCCGAGCGCATGGGCGTGCAACGCCGCACGGTGGACAATTACCGGTCCTCGCTCTTCGAGAAGTTCGACCTGCGCAGCAAGACCGGTCTGGTGCTGTTCGCCATGCGGTGGAAGCTGCTGGAGGGCAAGTGAGGCGGGGGCGCACGCTACCTTCGCGCCCTTCCTTCGGCACCATGCATTTCGACCTACTGGCCAACGACCCGGCCTCAAACGCCCGCGCAGGTGTGCTCCACACCGACCACGGCGATATCCCCACACCCGTTTTCATGCCGGTGGGCACGCTCGGTGCGGTGAAAGCCGTTCATCCCCGCGAGCTGCGCAACGACCTGGACGCGCCCATCATGCTGAGCAATACCTACCACCTCTACCTGAGGCCCGGCATGGAGGTGTTGGAACATGCCGGCGGCCTGCATCGCTTCAACGGCTGGGACCGTCCCATCCTCACCGACAGTGGCGGTTTCCAAGTGCATTCGCTCAGCGACATCCGCAAGATCACCGAAGAAGGCGTGCGCTTCAGCAGCCACATCGATGGCAGCAAACACCTCTTCACCCCGGAGAACGTGATGGATACCCAGCGCACCATCGGCGCGGACATCTGCATGGCCTTCGATGAGTGTACGCCATGGCCCTGCGAACTGGCCTATGCGGAGAAGAGCATGCACATGACGCACCGCTGGCTGGACCGCTGCATCGCACGCTTCGACAGCACCGAGCCGAAGTACGGCCACGACCAAGCCCTCTTCCCCATCGTGCAAGGCAGCACCTTCGCGGAACTGCGGAAGCGCAGCAGCGAATACATCGCCCAGAAAGGTGCCATCGGCAACGCCATCGGTGGCCTCAGCGTGGGCGAGCCCGAAGAAGAGATGTACGCCATGGCCGAGCTCTGCTGCGACATCCTGCCCAAGGACCGGCCGCGCTACCTCATGGGCGTGGGCACCCCGTGGAACCTGCTGGAGAACATGGCCCGCGGCATCGATATGTTCGATTGTGTGATGCCCACCCGCAACGGGCGCAACGGCATGCTCTTCACCCGGGAAGGCGTGGTGAACATCAAGAACAAGCAATGGGCCGATGACCATTCGCCGCTGGACCCCGGCGCCCACAGCTGGGTGGACACCCAGTACTCCCGCGCTTTCGTGCGGCACCTGTTCCAAAGCAACGAGATGCTGGGCCAGCAGATCGCCAGCCTGCACAACTTGGGCTTCTACATCGCGTTGATGAGGGAGGCTCGCGCGCGCATCCTCGACGGCACCTTCTCCACCTGGAAGAACGCGCTGCTGCCGAAGCTGAAGACGAGACTTTGACATCCAGGTCCGAAGGCGCACACCAACCATGATCCGATCATTTGTCTTGCGGCCTGCAGCCTGAACCTTGAGCATTGGAACTTGCATCTTGAGTCTTGAGTCTTGCCCCTTGAGCCTTGAGTCTTGGATCTCAAGCCCTGACCTTCTCCGGATATCCGATCTTCGCCCCCATGTTCACCACCCTGGACCGCTACATCATCCGGCAGTTCCTGGGCACCTTCTTCTTCATCCTGGTGGTGATCATGCTCATCGCGGTGGTGTTCGACATCAGCGAGAAGACGCAGGACTTCGCCGAG